>NZ_LT629700.1:1942602-2266370 GCF_900103625.1 Corynebacterium mycetoides
TGATGTCGACGCGGTCCACGATGAGCCCGGTCATGCGGGAGACCGCGTAGATGACGTTGTCACGGATCGCGTTGGCGAGCTCGTGTATCGCCACCCCGTACTCCGCGATGATGGCCACGGCGACGGAGGCGTGGCCGTCCTGGACGGCGACGTTGACCCCCTGCTGGACATTGGTGGATGCGTTGAGCGACTCGCGTACCGCGCCCCACATGCGGGCGGCGCCGCCCCCGAGGTTCGCCACGCCGGAGACCTCCCGGGCGGCGATCCCGGCGATCTTGCCCACCACCGTGTCGTCGATGACAGTGGTGCCGTGATCGGTCACCAGGTTCGCGTTGTGGGAGAGTACAGCCTCCGCTTCGGCGGCAGCGTTGGCGGCGGTGGCGGCAGCGGTGCTACCTGCGGTGTTCTCGGCCATGGGCATCCTTTCACGTGAACTATCGGTGCAGGTGATGGCTTACGATCCTACACCGTGGCCGATTGTGGTGGAGCGCCGAGAAGGGGGCGTCGAAAAGCGTCTTGCGATGCGACAACGGTGTGTGCTTTAATAGTCGGGTTGCTTTGACACGGCGCGGCCGATACGGCTGGGCGGTGGTGAGGCGAACATGACACCTTCTTTCACGGAAGGCCCCTCCCCGGAGGGGAACCGGTGTAAGGGCCATGGCAAATAAACAGCGGCAGTACGCAAGGGTCACGCGCCCTTCCGAGTCTGACACCCGAGGATGGACCCCGTCCTCCGGCGGAAGCACTGAGGAGTTGCACGCATGCATTTGCTGTGCCACTTAACCTTCCGGTTCGTGTCATGACAGTCAGAAACGACACTGGCGTTGCGCCCAGGGCCTTGCCCGGACAACGTTATAGAGAAACTAGAAGCTTTCAACCCCACCGCTTCGCATCAGAATGTGGGGGAAGCGAGGAAGAGGTAAGCGTGGCGGGACAGAAAATCCGCATCAGGCTCAAGGCCTACGACCACGAGGCGATCGACGCATCCGCGAAGAAGATTGTCGAGACGGTCACCCGCACGGGTGCCCGCGTCGTCGGGCCGGTGCCGTTGCCCACTGAGAAGAACGTGTACGCCGTTATTCGTTCTCCCCACAAGTACAAGGATTCTCGCGAGCACTTCGAGATGCGCACTCACAAGCGCCTCATCGACATTCTCGACCCGACGCCCAAGACGGTGGACGCGCTCATGCGCATCGACCTTCCGGCCAGCGTCGACGTGAACATCCAGTAAGCAAGATCCCGACTTTGGTAGTGGAGAACTAACACATGTCTGACAACCAGATCAAGGGCATTCTGGGCACCAAGCTCGGCATGACCCAGATCTTCGACGAGGACAACCGGGTTATCCCGGTCACCGTCGTCGAGGCTGGGCCGGTCGTGGTCACCCAGATCCGTACCCCTGAAACCGATGGCTACAGCGCCATCCAGATCGCTTACGGCGACATTGATCCCCGTAAGACCAAGAAGCCGCAGGCCGGCCACTTCAAGAAGGCCGGCATCAACCCGCGCCGCCACGTGGTCGAGATCCGCATGGACGACACCTCCGCGTACGAGGTCGGCCAGGAGATCAACGCCACCATCTTCGACGGCGACGTCTACGTCGACGTCGTCGGCACCACCAAGGGCAAGGGCTACGCCGGCGCCATGAAGCGCCACGGCTTCGCCGGCCAGGGTGCCGCACACGGCAACCAGGCCTCGCACCGCCGCGTCGGCTCCATCGGCGCCTGCGCTACCCCGGGACGCGTGTTCAAGGGCACCCGCATGGCTGGCCGTATGGGCGGCAACCGGGTCACCACCCAGAACCTGAAGATCCAACGTATCGACGGCGACAACAACCTGATCCTGATCAAGGGAGCGATCCCGGGCGTCAAGGGCAGCATTGTTACCGTCAAGACCGCAGTGAAGGGCGGTGCTCACGCATGACGAACCTGACGCTTGACGTCCACACCGCTGACGGGAAGACCAACGGTTCCGTCGACCTCCCGGCCGAGCTGTTCGACCGTGAGGTCTCCATCCCCCTGATGCACCAGGTTGTTGTGGCCCAGCAGGCCGCGGCACGCCAGGGCACCCACGCCACCAAGACCCGCGGCATGGTCCGCGGCGGTGGTAAGAAGCCGTTCCGCCAGAAGGGCACCGGCCGCGCCCGCCAGGGCTCCACCCGCGCGCCGCACTTCACCGGCGGCGGCACCGTCCATGGGCCGCAGCCGCGCTCTTACGCGCAGCGCACGCCCAAGAAAATGATTAAGGCAGCTCTCGCAGGTGCGCTCACTGACCGCGCTCGCGGGTCCCGGATCCACGTCGTCGAGGAGCTCGTTCCGGGCCAGACGCCGTCGACCAAGGCCGCACGCGCGTTCATCGAGCGTCTCACCGAGCGCAAGTCCGTTCTCCTGGTCATCGGCCGTGAGGATGTCAACTCCCGCCTGTCCGCAAGGAACCTGCCGGGCGTCCACATCCTTGAGCCGGGTCAGCTGAACACCTACGACGTCCTCAACTCCGACGATGTCGTGTTCTCCGTCGAGGCGCTTCACACCTTCGTGAACGCAGCCGCCGGCGCGCCCGCTGCAGCTGTGGAGGAGGAGAAGTAAATGGCCAAGATCGCCAACGCTCGTGACATCATCATCGCCCCGGTCCTCTCCGAGAAGACCTACGCCCTGATGGAGCAGAACACGTACACGTTTTTCGTGAACCCGTCTGCCAACAAGACCCAGATCAAGATTGCCGTGGAGGAGATCTTCGGCGTCGACGTCGCTTCGGTGAACACCGCCAACCGTGAGGGCAAGCGCAAGCGCTCCCGCACCGGGTTCGGCAAGCGTAAGGACACCAAGCGCGCCTACGTCACCCTCCGCGAGGGCAGCGACTCCATCGACATCTTCGGCGGCGCAGCCGTCTAAGTGGCTCGATAGAAAAGGACACATTATGGCTATTCGCAAGTACAAGCCGACAACCCCGGGTCGCCGCGCCAGCTCCGTCTCTGAGTTCTCAGAGATCACCCGCTCCACTCCGGAGAAGACCCTGCTGCGCCCGCTCCCGAAGAAGGGTGGCCGTAACAACCACGGTCACATCACCACACGCCACCGCGGCGGCGGACACAAGCGCCGCTACCGCGTCATCGACTTCCGCCGCAACGACAAGGACGGCGTGCTGGCCAAGGTCGCTCACATCGAGTACGACCCGAACCGCACCGCCAACATCGCGCTGCTGCACTACGTCGACGGCGAGAAGCGCTACATCATCGCTCCCAAGGGCCTGACCCAGGGCACGATGGTGGAGTCCGGCCCCAACGCAGACATCAAGGTGGGCAACAACCTGCCGCTGCGCAACATCCCGACCGGTACCACCATCCACGCCGTCGAGCTCAAGCCGGGCGCCGGCGCCAAACTCGCCCGCTCTGCGGGTGCGTCCATCCAGCTCCTCGGTAAGGAAGGGTCCTACGCAGTGCTGCGCATGCCCTCCTCCGAGATCCGCCGCGTGGACATCCGCTGCCGCGCCACCGTGGGTGAGGTCGGCAACGCCGACCAGATCAACATCCGCTGGGGCAAGGCCGGCCGTATGCGCTGGAAGGGCTGGCGCCCGACCGTCCGCGGTGTCGTCATGAACCCGGTCGACCACCCGCACGGTGGCGGCGAGGGCAAGACGTCCGGCGGACGCCACCCGGTGTCGCCGTGGGGCCAGAAGGAAGGCCGCACCCGCAACCCGAACCGTTACTCCAACAACATGATCGTGCGCCGTCGTCGCGCGAACAAGAAGCGCTAAGAGGAGGTAAGCAGACATGCCACGCAGCCTGAAGAAGGGTCCGTTCGTCGATGAGCACCTCCTCAACAAGGTGGACGCTCAGAACGAGGCCGGAACCAAGCAGGTCATCAAGACCTGGTCTCGCCGCTCGACCATTCTCCCCGATTTCATCGGCCACACTTTCGCCGTCCACGACGGCCGCAAGCACGTGCCGGTGTTCGTCGACGAGTCCATGGTCGGACACAAGCTGGGCGAGTTCGCCCCCACCAAGACCTTTAAGGGTCACATTAAAGAATCGAAGGGACGTCGATAAGCGATGAGTGACACCATCACCTCCGCATCCGCGACGGCCAAGTTCGTCCGCACGTCTCCCATGAAGGCGCGCCGCGTTCTTGCCCTGGTCCGTGGGAAGTCCGTCTCCGAGGCTCTCTCCATCCTGAAGTACGCCCCCCAGGGTGCGTCGAAGGATGTTGCCAAGGTGGTTGCGTCCGCAGCCGCCAACGCCGAGAACAACTTCGGCCTGGACCCGCGCACCCTTGTCGTCGCCGAGTGCTACGCCAACGAGGGCCCGACCATGCGCCGCTACCAGCCGCGCGCCCAAGGCCGCGCATTCCAGATCCGCAAGCGCACCTCCCACATCACCGTGGTTGTCGCTACCGCCGAGTCTGCCGAGAACAAGGAAGGGGCTAAGTAATGGGCCAGAAAATCCACCCACACGGCCTTCGCCTGGGCATCACCGCCGATTGGAAGACCCACTGGTACGCCGACAAGAACTACGCTGACTACGTCGCCGAGGACATCAAGATCCGCGAGTTCCTGGCCAAGGGTCTGGAGCGCGCCGGCATCGCCGACGTCGTGATCGAGCGCACCCGTGACCGCGTGCGCGTCGACATTCACACCGCCCGCCCGGGCATCGTGATCGGCCGCCGCGGTGCCGAAGCCGACCGCATCCGCCGTGAGCTGGAGAAGCTCACCGGCAAGATGGTCGCGCTGAACATCCTCGAGGTCAAGAACGTGGACGCCAACGCGGCACTGGTCGCGCAGTCCATTGCCGAGCAGCTGGTCAACCGCGTCGCGTTCCGCCGTGCAATGCGCAAGGCTATCCAGTCCGCGATGCGTAACCCGCAGGTCAAGGGCATCAAGGTCATGACTTCCGGCCGCCTCGGCGGCGCCGAGATGTCGCGCGTCGAGCGCTACCACGAGGGGCGCGTGCCGCTGCACACGCTCCGCGCGGAGATCGACTACGGCATCGCAGAGGCACACACCACCTTCGGCGTCATCGGCGTCAAGGTGTGGATTTACAAGGGCGACGTCGTTGGTGGCGTGCGTGAGTCTGAGCTCAACGCGCCGTCGAACGACCGCCGCGGTCGCGGCGACCGTGACCGCCGCCCGCGCCGTGGCGGCCAGCGCCGCCAGCGCGCAGAGCAGAAGCAGGAGGGCTAAACACATGCTTATTCCCAAGCGCGTGAAGTACCGCCGCCAGCACCGCCCGACCCGTCGCGGCGTGTCCAAGGGTGGCAACACCATCAACTTCGGTGATTACGGCCTGCAGGCTCTCGAGCCGGCGTACATCACCAACCGCCAGATCGAGTCCGCACGTATTGCGATCAACCGCCACGTCAAGCGCGGCGGCAAGGTCTGGATCAACATCTTCCCGGATCGCCCGCTGACCCAGAAGCCGCTCGGCGTGCGTATGGGTTCCGGTAAGGGCCCGGTTGAGAAGTGGGTCGCCAACGTGAAGCCGGGCCGCATTCTCTTCGAGATGTCCTACCCGAACGAGGAGACCGCCGTGGAGGCTCTGCGCCGCGCTGGCGCGAAGCTGCCGTGCAAGGTCCGCGTGATCAAGAAGGAGGACCTGTTCTAATGGCTGCTGGTACCCCCGCATCCGAGTTCCGCGAGCTCAACGACGATGAGCTGCGCACCCGCCTGTCCGACGCGAAGGAAGAGCTGTTTAACCTGCGCTTCCAGCTCGCGACCGGCCAGCTGACCAACAACCGCCGCATCTCCACCGTGAAGCGCGACATCGCACGCATCTACACCGTGCTGCGCGAGCGTGAGCTCGGTCTGTCTGTCGTCCCGGGAGCTGAGGCATAACCATGACTGAAGCAACTGAGGTTAACGTGACTGAATCCACCGCTCCCGCCCCGAAGGAAAAGAGCGTGCAGAAGCGCCGCCGCGGATACGTCGTGTCCGACAAGATGGACAAGACGATCGTGGTCGAGGTCGAGGACCGCAAGTCCCACTCCCTGTACGGCAAGATCGTGCGTTCCACCAAGCGCGTGAAGGCCCACGACGAGGACAACACCGCCGGCGTCGGCGATCTCGTCCTCATCGAGGAGACCCGCCCGCTGTCCAAGGACAAGCACTTCCGTCTCGTCGAGATCGTGGAGAAGGCCCGCTAGTCGAGTCTCTCCCGCACCCAATCAGCCCCGCCTCGTGCGGGGCTTTTTGCTTGTCGACGCCCCCTCCCGCGCCCCGGTTCACCAAAAATTCACCCCAGATTCTCCGCCTAGTTATCAGTGAACTTTAATGTTTCGGTTTGTTTAGCTCATGACACACATACGGTTTCGCGTAGACGGGGAGTTTCATCATGACCATCAAGGGCCTCAACCTTTTGTTCCAATCGAATCGTTCGAAGCTGACCTGCACCTACAAGTGCGGCAACGCCTGCTGGGGAGAGTGCACCAACACCTCGGACAACGTCTACTTCGGCGACGTCGTCTCGCGCCGCGGCGTGCTCAAGTCCTTTGGTCTCGGCGTTGTCACCGTCGGCGGTGGCGCGGCTCTGGTCGCGTGCGGCGCGGAGCCGGGAGATGGCGCGGCGACTGCTACGGCGACGACCGACGGCTCGTCGACGGCCGCCGAGAAGGACGTCAAGGCGCTGGAGGGCATGCAGTTTGAGGCCGTCGAGCCGAATACCGAGGACAAAGTCGTCGTGCCCGCCGGGTATGCCACCGGCGTGCTCATCGCCTGGGGCGACCCGGTGTACGAGGACGCCCCGGAGTTCGATCCCAACAATCAGACGGCGAAAGACGCGGAACGCCAGTTCGGCTTCAACAACGACTTTGCCGGCCTCATGGAGCACCCGACCGATAAGAACCGCCTCGTCTACGTGTGCTCGCACGAGTACACCACCGAGCCCCACATGTTCCCGGGCTACGATGCCGAGAACCCGACGGACGAGCAGATCAACATCGGCCTGGCCAACCACGGCCACACCATCCTCGAGGTGTCGAAGGTGGGCGACAGCGGCGAACTCAAGCGCGAGTTCGGCCCGCTTAACCGCCGCATCACCGCCAACACCGAGTTCGAGCTCAGGGGCCCGGCGGCGGGCTCCGACCTGGTCAAGACCGGCGCCGACGCCACCGGCACGAAAGTCATGGGCACGCTGAACAACTGCGCGGGCGGCATGACCCCGTGGGGCACTTTCCTATCCGGCGAGGAGAACTTCGACCAGTACTTCGCCAACGCTGCCGCCGTCCAGGGCGAGCGCGCAGCGGAGGACGTGAAGCGTTTCGGCGTGGAGGACGAGGCCTCCGAGCGCAAGTGGGAGCGCCTGCACGACCGCTTCGACCTGGCAAAGGAGCCGAACGAGTTCAACCGGTTCGGCTACATCGTCGAGATCAACCCGCTGGACCCGGAGTCGACCCCCGTCAAGCACTCGTCCATGGGCCGGTTCAAGCACGAGGCCGGCAACGTCCACGTGGCCAAGGACGGCACCGTGGTGTGCTACTCCGGCGATGACTCCCGCTTCGAGTACATCTACAAGTTCGTCTCCTCGAAGAAGGTCAAGGAGGGCGATCTGGCGCACAACATGACCATTCTGGATGAGGGCACCCTCTACGTCGCCTCCCTCGAGGGCAACTCCCCGGAGTCCGAGATCACCGGTGACGGCGATCTTCCCTCTGACGGCCAGTTCGACGGCACGGGAACCTGGCACAAGCTGCTCACCGTCACCGCGGACGGCGCGGAGTCCCACGTGGACGGCTTCACCCCGGAGGAGGTCGCCGTCTACACCCGCTTTGCCGCGGACAAGGTCGGCGCCACCAAGATGGACCGCCCGGAAGACTTCCAGGTCAACCCGGTCAACGAGAAGCTCTACCTCGCCCTGACCAACAACTCCTACCGCGGCGCCTCCGGCGAGAATGCAAGCAAGAGCAAGGAGGACGTCAAGGAGTACGCCCCGATCCGCGAGAACAAGAACGGCCTGGTCATGGAGATCGACGACGACTTCGCGGGCGAGAGCTTCACCTGGAACCTGCTGCTGGTCTGCGGCGACCCGGAGGCCGCGTCGACCTACTTCGGTGGGTTTGACAAGTCCAAGGTGTCTCCGATCTCCTGCCCGGACAACCTGGCGTTCGACTCCTACGGCAACCTGTGGATTTCCACGGACGGCAACGCTCTGAAGAGCAACGACGGCCTCTACGCCGTCGGCCTCGAGGGGGAGAACCGCGGGCAGGTCAAGTGCTTCCTCACGGTGCCGAAGGCCGCGGAGACCTGCGGGCCGATCGTCACCGACGAGCGCGTGATGGTCAATGTGCAGCACCCGGGCGAGACCGATGACGCGACCTTCGAGAACCCGGGCTCCCACTGGCCGGAGGGCGGCGACTCGGTCCCGCGCCCGGCAGTCGCGATGGCGTGGCGCACCGACAACAAGAAGATCGGCGTCGACGCCTAGGCCCCCGCGACGCCCCCCGGTGGCTGGGAGAGCGGAACAAATGTTGACATGTCTACGTTATAGAGTGCATGAAGAAACTCGGATTCCTCTCCTTCGGCCACTACGCGCTGCCGGGCCAGCAGGGCCCGGGCGCGAAACAGACCTTTCAGGACACCGTCGAGATTGCTAAGCGGGCGGACGCGATCGGTGTCAACGGCGCGTACGTGCGCGTGCACCACTTCGCCCCGCAGATCGCCTCGCCCATCGCGCTGTTGTCCGCCATGGCCGCGGTGACGCGCAACATCGAGGTGGGGACCGGGGTGCTGGACATGCGGTACGCCAACCCGCTGCAGCTCGCCGAGGACATTGCGACGCTGGATCTGCTCTCCGACGAGCGCGTCGCCCTCGGGGTCTCCCGCGGCTCACCCGAGCCCGCGGACAAGGGGTGGCAGGCCTTCGGGTACGCCGCTGAGGCCGACAACGGCGCGGATCTGGCCCGGCGCCACTTCGAGCGGTTCATGTCGGCCCTGCGCGGCGAGGGTGTGGCTACCTCGGCGCCACTGGAGCAGCAGTACCCGCGCATGTACCGGCCGGGCATTCCGCTACCGGTCATGCCGCATTCGCCGGGCGCCGACCGCCGCATCTGGTGGGGCGCCGGCTCCTTCGACTCGGCCGAGCAGGCGGCGCGCGACGGGGTCAACCTCATGAGCTCGACGCTGATCAGCGAGGCCGACGGGTCGTCGTTAGGCGAGCTCCAGGCGCGCCAGATCGAGCGCTACCGGACGGTGTGGGCCGAAGCCGGCCACGACTGGACGCCACGCGTGTCGGTATCGCGCAGCGTCTTTCCCATCGTTGACGACGCCTCGCGGCGGATGTTCGGGATGCAGGCCAGCTCGGAGCAGATCGGATCGCTGGGGGAGGGCAGGCAGGTGACCTTCGGCAAGACTTACGCCGCCGAGCCGGACGAGATCATCGCGCAGCTTCAGGCGGACCCCGCGATCCAGGCCGCGGACACCTTGATGCTGACCATCCCGAACCAGTTCGGCGTGGACCTCAACGTGAAGATCCTCGCCGATTTCGCCGAGCACATCGCCCCGGAGCTGGGCTGGGAGCCGGCGAAGGAACGCTAGCGCCTGCTCGCCTGGTCGAAGAAGTCCCGCTCGTAGTAGCAGGCGTGCATGAAGGCATCCGCCGCTTGTCGCCGCTGCGCCTGAGTCGCCGCGGCGAGCGCCTCTTCGGCGCGTGCGATCGCTCCGCGGGCCTCGTTGACGTATTCGTCGCCGCTGTAGGTGTCTAGCCACGCCCGATAGGCGTGCTCTGGCGAATTGCTGCCGGCGAGGTACAGGCCCACCTCCGCGTAAAGCCAGAAGCACGGCAGCACCGCGGCCACGCCAACCGGGTAGTCCTCGAGCGCGACCTGCGCCTTGAGGAAGCTGACGTAGCCCAAGGTCACGGGTGATGTGGGGCTCGATTCGGCATCGGTGCCGTGGTCGCGGAACCACGTGCGGTGCAGCTCCTGCTCCGCGACGATGGCCTGCTGGGCGGTGTGCGCCCACCACACCTGATCGTCGGCAGTCGGGGCCTTGGCGCTCAGGCTGGAAAGGGCGCGGGAGTAATCGCCGAGGTAGTGCGCGTCCTGGGCGAGGTAGAAGTCGAAGTCGTCGCGGGCCAGCGTCCCGTCGCGCAAGTCCTGGACAAACCCGAGGCCGAGGATCTGCGGCCACACAAGCCGCGCCGCCATCTCCCAGAGCCGGCGCGTGTGCTCGCCGGCAGGAGCGATGCTCGGGAGAAGCGTCTGCTGATCCGTGCTGCGTTCGTGCCACCGGTCGGTTTCTGCCCAGGGGCGCGTCGAGCCCGCGCTCGCGCGGCGGCGCAGGGCGTGGAAATGGTCGACGGGGCCGTGGCCGCCGCCGACGTGGAGCGCGTCGGCGTTTCGGATCGCCTCGTGCAGCCAGTGCGACGCCCACTCGGCGGCGGCGTTCGGGGAGGCGTCGATAAGCAGGCGCGTGGCCAGGGCGGACGACAGCGAGCAGCCCGTGCCGTGCGTGTTGGGAGTGTCTACGCGCGGCACCTCGATGACGTGCACCTCGCCGGCCGGGGTGACCAGCGCGTTCGAGGCGTGCGCGCCCGTGAGGTGGCCGCCCTTGACCAGCACGCTGACGCCGGTGTCGGTGGCGAACGAGGCTCCCTGAGCGACGGCGGCATCGAAATCGGGCGCGGGTGCGCTGCCGGTGAGCACAGCCAGTTCCGGGATGTTGGGGGTGAGCATCGTGGCGTGGTCACGGATCAGCTGGCGCAGCGCGTCTTCCGCATCCGAGCTGAGCAGGCGGTCGCCGGAGGTGGCCACCATGACGGGGTCAACCACGACAACGGGGACCGGGTGCTGAGCGAGGAAAGAGGACACGGTGGCGGTGGTGGCGGGGTCGCCGAGCATGCCGATCTTGACGGCGTCGACGCGGACATCATCGAACACCGCGTCGAGTTGGGCCGTGAGAAACTCCTGCGGCGGGTTATGGACCTCGCGCACGCCGCGGGTGTTTTGCGCCACGAGGGCGGTGACCACGGCCATACCGTAACCGCCGGCGGCGGCGATGGACTTGAGATCCGCTTGGATTCCCGCGCCACCGGTGGGATCGGTGCCGGCGATGGACAAAACGCGGGGCTGTTGACTGGTCATGACCACGTGTTTACACTAATAAAACTTCGCCGCGTTTGGTGTTTTGCGTTGTGCGAGGTGGGCGTGGTTAAATGTCTGGGTTGTCTTGAGCTGGTCGGGGTTTCCCGCGCGTTTCCGAGTGGGCGCCCCGAGACCCTTCGACCGCACATGAGTGGTTCGTCGCTAAGTGCAGGACACAATAAGAATTGACCACGTGCGCGCAGGACGGAAATCTGCCGCACTTTTTTACAAAACCAGGTCAGGAGACCCAAGTGATTCAGCAAGAATCGCGTCTGAAGGTCGCCGACAACACCGGTGCACGGGAAATCCTGTGCATCCGCGTGCTCGGCGGCTCTGTCCGACGCTTCGCCGGCATCGGCGACACGATCGTCGCCACCGTGAAGGAAGCCGCCCCCGGCGGCAACGTCAAAGAGGGTGAGGTCGTCCGCGCCGTCATCGTCCGCGCCACCAAGGAGACCCGCCGCCCGGACGGCTCCTACATCGCGTTCGACGAGAACGCTGCCGTTCTGATTAAGAACGACACCGAGCCCCGCGGCACCCGCATCTTCGGCCCGGTCGCGCGCGAGCTGCGGGACAAGCGCTTCATGAAGATCGTTTCTCTCGCACCGGAGGTGATCTAGCTTATGAAGATCAAGAAGGGCGATATGGTCCAGGTTATCTCCGGCAAGGACAAGGGCGCTCAGGGCAAGGTCATCGAGGCCTACCCGCAGCGTGACAAGGTCCTCGTCGAGGGCGTCAACCGCATCAAGAAGCATGTCGCCAACTCGTACAACGAGCGCGGCGCAGAGTCCGGCGGCATCGTCACCCAGGAAGCACCCATCCACGTGTCCAACGTGATGCTCCTGGATTCCGACGGCACCCCGACCCGCGTGGGCTACCGTTTCGACGAAAACGGCAAGAAGGTCCGCGTGGCAAAGTCGAACGGGAAGGACATCTAAGCATGGCTGAGAACTACACCCCGCGTCTGAAGGCCCGCTACAAGGACGACATCCGCGCCAAGCTCAACGAGGAGTTCGGCTACGACAACGTCATGCAGATCCCTGGCCTGACCAAGATCGTGGTCAACATGGGTGTCGGCGACGCCGCCCGTGACTCCAAGGTCATCAACGGAGCCCTCGAGGACCTCACCGCGATCACCGGCCAGAAGCCGCAGCTGCGTCGCGCCAAGAAGTCCATCGCGAACTTCAAGCTCCGCGAAGGCATGCCGATCGGCGCCAAGGTCACCCTCCGCGGCGACCGCATGTGGGAGTTCCTGGACCGCCTGCTGTCGGTGGCTCTCCCGCGTATCCGCGACTTCCGCGGTCTGAACGACAAGCAGTTCGACGGTGCGGGCAACTACACCTTCGGCCTGAACGAGCAGACCATGTTCTACGAGATCGACATCGACAAGGTCGACCGCGTGCGTGGCATGGACATCACGCTCGTGACCACCGCGACGAACGACGAGGAAGGCCGCGCCCTGCTGCGCCACCTCGGCTTCCCGTTCGCCGACAAGGACGGCAAGATGCAGCGCGCTTAACTAGCCGCCGCGAGACGACGCACCCCCGCACGCGCCCTTTCCAAGAAGGGTCGCGAGCGGGGGTGCCTTTTGGCTTATGGCCGGGCCTTGCCGTGAAACCAAAACGGCACCCATACAACGTCTTCGCGAGCGACGCCCCACGTATTGATGGCGAGCGAGCGCACAGCCTTGGTGAGCGCGCCCTCGCCAGAGACCCACACGGAATACGGCGCGCGTGCGTGGTAAAGCGCGCGCAGGGTGTCGAGTGTCGCCCCCGTCTCGGTGTGTTTGGGTGCGTCGACGACGGTGAGGCTGCGAAGCGCGTCGCCCCATTGGGTGACGAGCCCGTCTTCGATCTCCTCGTCAGCCGTGACAACCGCAACGACATCGGTGAGCGCTAGCGCCTCCGGGGCATTCGCGCGCTGGAAGTCGAGGATGTGGCGCAGCGCGGGGAGCGCGGAGGCGTCGGCGACGAGCAGCTGTGATCCGGTAGGCGGCGTCCACAGCGCTGGGCAGGTGAACATTCCCGCCGTCGCGCCTGGACGGGCGCGGCGGATCCACCGCGAACCGGGGCCGGAGTCGCCGTGGGTGACCACGTCGACGTCGATCAGCTTTTTGTCCTTGTCAAGCCTGCGGATGGTGTACCAGCGCAGGTCGGGGCGGGTGTCCTCGGGCAGTGCCGCGACCGCCGCGCGGATGTTGACGCCGTCGATGTCAAACGGCTCGAAGGCGCGGCCGGGTTTGGGCATGACGAGGCCGAAGTACTCGTCCGGGCCGGTGAGGGGGAAGTCAGCGAATGCATCTGAGGTGAATGTCAACCTGTGCAAGCGGGGCTTGAGCTGCTGATTATCGAGCAGTGTGACGGTGTGGAGGGCGTGGTTATGCATGGCACCAATCAGTCTCTAGTAAGGCAAGGCTTGCTTTAGTACATCGTTGGCGCTTAGTATACATTTCGCCCTCATTTTAGGCACGTTGATGTGTCGTAAATCGAAAAAGTTAGGAAACCGAATGGGAATTTTCGCGCGCAAGCCCACCACTGCAGTCGCGCTTGTGGCCGCCGCAGCACTCGCACTCACAGGCTGCACACGAGGAGAAGGCGAGCCTGCCACAACCGATGGCGCAGGCGAGGCGAGGATAGCAAGCCTAGGGCTTGGCGACGTCGACACGCTGCTCGCGCTCGATGTCACCCCCGTCGCCATTGCCCCCTGGGGCGCAGAGGGCGATGGGGACGAAAGCGGCGTCGGGCCGTGGTCGCAGGAGCTGCTCGGCAGCGCGCGCCCGGCGACAATCTACAACACGGCCAGCGGCTTTACCGCCGATGTCCTTGAACAGGTCGCCGCCACGGACCCCACTCAGATCATCGCGGTCAACCAGGCCGTCGACGTCCAAGCCCAGGACTCACTCGAGCAAATCGCGCCGACCACGCTCAAGCCCGAGGGCTACGACAACTGGCAGATCCCCTGGGACAAGCAGGTTGAAACGATTGCCGCGGCCGTGGGTAAGCAGGCCGAGGGTGAGGAACTGATCGCGCAGACGGAAAAGGCTTTCGCAGACTTCCGAGACAACCACCCGGAGCTCGTCGGCAAAAGCGCTGCAATCGTGATGCCCTACGAGGGAAAGATTGGCCTCTACACCGCGGACGACGGGCGCGGGCAGTTCATCGAGAACCTGGGCTTTAGCATCCCGACCGAGCTTCAGGGAGACGGCTCCAGCTTCTTCGTCGACTACGCCCCCGAAAACTACGCGGCTTTAAACGGCGTGGATTACCTATTCGTCCTGGACTATAATGGCGCGCTCACCGCGCTGGAGAACGACCCAACGTTCCAAAACCTGGACATCGTCAAAGACGGCAGGGTGCGCTACCTTGCCACCGACGTCGGCAACGCGATGAGCATGCCCAACCCGGTGACCATACCGTGGGCGATCGACAAGTTCACCGAGCAGCTGTCCTAGCCCAGATTGACACGAGAGAAACCTCGCCCACGATGAGCGCCGAACGACGTAGCACACGTAACACCGGTGTCGTGTGCGCCACGCTGCTCGTCGCCGTCGCTGCGGCGGTCGTGGCGTCGTTGTTCGTCGGCTCCCGCGCCGTGCCGGCGAACGAGGTGCTTCTTGGCCTGCGCGGTGCCGGCACGGCAGAGATTCGGGGAATCGTGTGGGACCTGCGCGTCCCGCGCACGCTCCTTGCCTTCGCAGTCGGTGCCTCGCTTGCGCTGGCAGGCGCGCTGGCCCAGGCGTGGACGCGCAATCCGCTCGCCGATCCCGGCTTTATCGGGATCACCGCGGGTGCTTCCTGCGCCATGGCGATCGGGGCGGTGATGGGCGTGAGCGCCACTTTCACCGGCTCACTCGCCCTCGCTTTCGGGGGTGCCGCCGCGGCCACCGGCGTGGTCATGCTCATTGCGCGCCGGTCGCTGTCTCCTTTCACCTTGATTCTCGCCGGGGTCGGGGTCGACGCGTCGCTGCGCTCCGCCGCAACCCTGCTGGGATTATTCGACACGGAAGTGTTCGACTCCATGCGCCACTGGGTGGTCGGCTCCACCTTTGGCCGTGGTTACGTAGAAGCGGCCGTCGCCTGGGCCGGGTGTGCCGTCGGTGGGGTGTGTGCTCTGCTTGCTGCACGTCCCCTCGACCTGTTGGCGATGGGCAGGGAAACCTCCCTTGCCCTAGGCGGCTCGGAGCGGCGAGCGCATGTTGGCGCCGCGGCTGGGATCGTGCTCTTGGCCGGCAGCGCTACCGCGGCAGCCGGACCGGTCGCCTTCGTCGGGTTCGCCGCCCCGCACATCATGCGCTGGCTGGTCGGCCCGCAGCTCACGGTCTTGCTGGTTCCAGCCGCGCTTTTCGGGGGCACGATCGTGTTGCTTGCCGATGTCCTCGGCAGGCTCGTGCTTACCCCAGGGGAGCTGGAAATGTCCATCGTGCTCGCGTTCATTGGCGCTCCGCTGCTCATCGCCGCGGTGCATCGGGGCGCAGGTGCGAACAAGGCGGTGATCTAGATGCGGCAAACCTCACGACTCATCGGCGCCACGGTGCTGTTCGCCGCGATCGCGGCCGCGGCCTACATCGCGCTTTTGGGCCAAGGCGCCGTACAACTGAGCCCCGCCCAGGTTCTCAACGTTTTGCGTGGCGGTGGATCAAGCCGCGAGATTGCCGTGGTGTGGGATCTGCGCCTGCCGGTTGCCGTGGCCACGCTCCTTGTCGGGGCCGCGCTCGGGATGGCAGGGGCGTGGACCCAAGCGATGGCGCGCAACCCGCTGGCGTCGCCCGACATCCTCGGCGTGACTTCGGGGGCCGCGCTACTCGTCGTGCTGGGAACGGTGACGTACCGCCCGGAGTTTTCGCAAGCACTGCCCGACTTCTGGTGGCGCGCCGCTCTCGCGCTCTGCGGTGCCGCGGGCGTGGTCGTGCTGCTAGTCGCGCTCGGCGGGGTGGGCACCGGTGACCGAATCGTGCTCACGGGGGTTGCTCTCTCACTGATGCTTCACGCCGCAGTGAGCTACCTGCTGCTCAAAGCCGAGGTGCTGCGTGCCGTCGAGGCGCAGACGTGGCTGGCGGGCTCGACTGGTTTTGTTCGGATGGATGGCGTTATCGCGCTGAGCGTTGGAGTGCTCCCGTTCATTGCCCTCGGGTTGTGGTGTGGGCGGGATCTGCCGTTGCTTGCCCACGACGACACTTCTGCCACCGCGCTGGGTGTCAACCTTAAGGCGCAGCGCGCGGCTCTGTTAGTAGCGGCGACGGGGATCTCGGCGGTGGTGGTTTCTGTGGTCGGGCCCATCGGTTTCGTCGCGCTGCTCGCCCCGCACCTGGGGCGCATCGTTGCGCGCACGCCGAACCCGGCGCCGGTGGTATCCGCCGCAGCGGGTGCCGCGCTGCTCGCGGTATGCGCGGTGGTGGCGGGGCTAATCCCCGCCGCTGCACCCGTAGGCGCGGTGTCATCAGCAATCGGCGGCGTCGCCCTCGTATTGCTGGTGTGGCGGCAGTCTCGGAGCACACGATGAAGACAAGGCGAGGTAGGAAATAATGAACGCAGGGCAACCAGTCGTCGCCCGCGATATCGTCGCAGGTTACGGCAGCAGCAGCGACGTGCTGCACGGTGTGAGCTTGGTCGCTCGCCCTGGCGAGGTGACCACTTTGATCGGCCCGAACGGATGCGGCAAGTCGACGCTGCTCAAGGCAATGTCGAAAATTCTCATTCCCCGGGCCGGCACGGTGACGGTTGCGGGTCAAGATGTTCACTCTCTGTCGTTTCGCCAGGCAGCGACGCACATTGCGATGCTCGCGCAGAACCCCGTCGCCCCTGATGGGCTGCGCGTCGGAGAGCTTGTCGCCCGCGGCCGCCACCCGCACCGGGACCGTCTGCGGGGCCTTGGCGCCGAGGACCGGGAGGCGATTGAGCGGGCCTGCGCGGAAACCTCAGTCACCGAGCTCGTCGATCGCGACATTGCGGAGCTCTCCGGCGGGCAGCGCCAGCGCGTGTGGCTAGCGATGGCGCTCGCGCAGGACACGCCAGTCTTGCTTCTCGACGAACCAACCACGTTCCTTGACCCCGCCCACGCCATCGCCATGCTCGAGCTCGCCCGCGGCCAAGCGCGCCGGGGCAAGGCCGTGGTGATGGTGTTGCACGATCTGATGCTGGCGGGGATGTACTCCGACACCCTGGTTGTGATGAAGCAGGGGCGGATCCTGGCCGAGGGCACCCCCGCGCAGGCGTTGATTCCGCAGGTGTTGGAGCACGCCTACGGGCTGCGCGCCGAAGTGTGGGAGGACCCGGCGGGAGGCTCGCCGGTCATTGTCCCGCGCGGCGTTGTATACAGCGATTGGCCCAGCTAAAGGGGTATCGCTTGAGCGGGTGCCCTGTGGTCTAGGGGGTTAGGTGTGCGTGTCCCTTCGCTGAGTATGCATTCGCAAGCGCCGAGCCCTAGAGCGTCGCGTCGTAGTCGTGGTCGAATTCGATGGTGGATTTAATCGCGTCCGCGTTGGTTCGCGTGGTGATGCTCAGCCGGTTAAACGTGTTGATCGCCAGGATGCTCACCAGCACGTCGTGCGCGCCCTGGGGGCCAAAGTGCTTCTCGACGCTGTCCCACAGCTCGTCGGGTACGGATTCGTAGCCGTCAATGTGTGTCACCGCGTCGGTCAGGGCGAGCACCGCGGTTTCCTTCTCGTCGAAGCGGTCGCGATGGTTGGTCCAGTCCTCTGCACGCAAGATGCGCTTTTCGTCCCAGCCGTCAGCGCGCGCATCACGACGATGCGTGGTGATGCAGGCTTTGCAGTCGTTGATCACCGACGCGCGCAGCGACACCAGGTGCCGGTAGGCCTGATCGACGTTGCTACCCGAGTACTTGACCATGGGAAGTATGGAGCGCAGCGCCTCGCCGCGCATTTGTTTTCTCGCCTCCACCATGCCCGCGAGCCTAGTGGCGGGTCGGAAGCTTATCCACAATTGGCAGTTATCCACAGGCGTTGACCTCCGGCGGGTACGAGTGCGGGTTGCTCAGGTAGCAGTTGGGGAGGAACAACTCACTGACAGGGGGAATGGGCAACATCATGGCAACGACCGAGAAAATCAAGGACAAGGTGCAAAAGCTGCTGAATCAGGCGGCGGATCGGCAGGGCACGGCCGAGGGGGAGTCCTACTACGCCAAGGCTTTTGCGCTGATGGCCAGCCACGGCTTCGATGAACGAGACCTAAACTCACCCGATGAGGGAGATGACGTGGCGCACCACACCGTTGAGATCAGCGGGGCCTACGCGGACATGCAAGCCGCCCTCTTGCTCGGCATCGCCGGGGCACTTCACTGCACCGGGTTTGGCCAGCGGGTGCGCCGCAGCACGAGGATCAGTTCGGTGGCCATTTTCGGGCTGCGCCGCCACCTCGACCGCGTCAACCTGCTCTTCACGCTGCTCAACCCGGCGATGATCGCGGCTGCGAGGACGATCGTCGCCGGCCCGTACGACGCTACTTCCACGGTCGTGCAGCGCCGCTCGTTCATGACTGGCTTCGCGCACAGCATCGCTTCCCGGCTGAGCGAGGCGGAGCACAGCGTCGCGGAAACAGCGGGCCAGTACGCGCTAGCGCTTGTCGACGACTCCAGGAAGGCGCGGCAGGCTCAAGAGGAGTTTGGTCGCCACCACGGTCTGTACTTCGAGGACTTTCGCTCGCAGCGAACCTTCGACGGCGCGTCCTACGGTCAGGGAGTGGAGGCGGGGGAGAGGTCCGATTTGGGGCAAACCCGCGTCGGGTCGCGGCGGGCGCTTCCGCCCAGAAATATTACTTAGCAAAACCATAACATCTACATATGTAGACCACTAATGTGACCTGCCGTACGTAATTGGGCTTAAGGTGCGGGAGGTCACATGAGTTTGGTGGGTTCGGCGAAGGTGTGGCCGTCTGCGGCCGCAGCAATCACGGCGAGCGCGGTAGCGGTGTCGGCGGTTCTCGCTGGCGGGGGCCATGCAACGGCCGCAGAAGGATCACTGGAAGGCTCCACGGTCGGGTCGTCGGTAGTGACGCAGGGGCGCGTCCAGCCCGGTGCCGTGGACCCCTTCTACGACACTTCCGGCGTCGCCCCGAGCCGGGTCGGCGAGATTCTTCGCACGCAGCCGGCGCCCTATTCGGGAATTCTCGGCAACGGCTCGCCGGGCCTTCCCACCAGTGTGGACAAGATCATGTACACCACCGAAGATGCGGACGGCATGTTGGTGCCGGTGACCGGGTACGTGCTCGAACCAACGGTGCCGTGGCGCGGTGAGGGCCCGCGCCCCACCGTGGTGATCGTGCGCGGGACGGTCGGGCAGGGCGACCATTGCGCGCCCTCGCGCAACTGGCCGCTTGACGGGCAGCCAGATCCGGTCTACACGGGCAGGACGATCAACCTTGAGGGCAACTACGACATGATGTTCGCCAGCCAGGGCGCACGCGTTGTCGTCACAGATCTGATCGGGATGGGCACCCCGGGCCTGCACACGTACATGAACCGCAAGGACCAGGCGCACGCGATGCTCGACGCCGCGCGCGCCGCGCGGGAGCTTGTTGAAAGCCGCGGCGGGCAGTTCGGCAAGGTGGCCGTCTACGGGCACTCCCAGGGCGGCGGTGCATCGGCGGCAGCGGCAGAGGCGCAGCCCGATTACGCACCCGACGTGAACCTGGTGGCCAGCTACGCTTCGGCACCGCCGGCGGACCTCATTAAAGTCCAGGAAAACATCGATGGCTCAGACCTTTCCGGCGCGATCGGTTTTGCGATCAACGGGCTGAAAGTCCGCTACCCCGAGCTCGGCGAGATCATCGACGCGAACGTTTCTCCAGCGGGGCGCGATGCGCTGGAGAAGGTGGCCAACATGTGCACCAACGACATCATGAGGGAGTACGACGGCGTCTACACCCGCCAATGGATCAGCGGAGACCGCTCGCTTGGCGAGCTGGCCAACGAGTACCCCGCCGCGCGAAAGGCAGTCGACGAGCAGTTCATTGGCAATGGTGCGCCGAAGGTTCCGGTGATGATCGTCTCCGGCCCCTACGACCAGAACGTCGCATACGACCAAGCCAAGGTCCTTGCCCGCGCCTGGTGTGCGAAGGGGGTGCCCGTGGTCTACCGCGATGATATCCTCCCGCCGCTGTCCACCTACAACCACGTGGCCCAGGCGGTTTCAGGTGGTGCGTTCGGTATCCCGTTCGTCATTGACGCGTTCCACGGCCGCATGCCGGCGCAACCGACGGTGTGCACGAACTTCGAGGGCAACCTCGGTTCCTCCGCCACTGATCTCAGCTCTGCGGTGAGCTCGCTGCCACTGTCCAGCGGGCTCGTCCCGCAGGGGGTTGAGACGGGCTTGAGTTCGGGAACTCAGGGCTCAGGGCGTTTGTAGGCCCGCGTAGACCCTGACGCGGTTCGCGCTCGCGCGGGCCACCAGCGTCATTCCTGCGTGGCGGGCTAGCTCCACTGCCAGCGACGTCGCGTCCGCAGTGGTCACGATGGCGGAAATCCCCGCCATCAACGCTTTGCGCACGATCTGAAACGTCACCTGCGAGTCGAGCACCAGAACGCGCCCGGACGCAGGAACCGCGGAGTCGAGAACCAGAGCGCCAACGAGCTTGTCGACGGCGTGGGCAACGTTTAGGTCCTCTCGCCGCAGCACACCGTCAGCCTCCGCGGTAGCGACAACCGCGTTTCGAGTCGGTGCCTTGGCGTTGCCTTCGGCGACCAGGTAGGCGAAGCGAAACCATGTTTCATCGGCGACATCAACCGGTGTGACCGGACCAGGAGCACTGTGCACGATCTCCGAGATGGTTTGCTCCCGGGACACGCCGCAAGAATCCGCAAGCGGTGAGACGGGGGCGACCGGTGCGGCGATGTCAACGTCCATCAGGTTGTAGGTATTGCGTCCACCGGTGTCCACGGCGCCCGCGCAGTAACGCGCCGTTGCGACATCGGAGGCGTTGTTGATCAGCCCCTCAGTAAACAACCACCCATGAACGAGTTCCACGTCGTTTCCCGGGGTGCGGGTCGTGGTCAACAGCGTAACGCCGCGCGAGCGCAGTTGCAGTGGTTCCTCCGCGGCCGCGGTTCCAGCACGCGTGTCGGAGAAGACCTGTGCCGCCCCGGAGGCGTCGTCAAGCGACAGCGTCGTCACTGCAAAGCTGCGGTTGATCCGTCCCACGTGCCACCTTCCTTGCGTTGACTTTCGCCCATGAGGATTACGAGCCTACCCATGTCGCGATCTGCCTAGGACGTCAACCATGCCGCGGCGGCGACAACGATCGCTTCGACTCCGCGATCCAGCGTCGGTTGCAGGTCCGGGGCGAAGGCCGGGTTGTGATTGCCGGGCGCGTTGGCTTGATCGGCGAAACCGCCAAGGCCCCAGAACGTGTACGGCACCCCCAACTCGCGCGGAATGACCGAAAAATCCTCCGAGGCCGGCACCGCGTCGAGGTCGACCGAAAGCTCACCGAAGTATTCATCGAACGCTGCGCGGACGGTATCCGTGGTGGCGGGGTCGTTATCCGTCAAGGGGTAAATGTCGTAATAGGAAAATTCCGGCTCCTGTGGCGAACGGGCCGCCTCGCACTCGGCGCGGACGATCCGCTCGATCGCTTCCTTGATGTGGTCGCTGACCTGTTGATTGTAGGCGCGCGTGTTAACCAGAAGCTTCGCCGACGCCGGGATGATATTCGACTTGGAGCCGGCATTGAGAGCGCCGACCGTACCCACTGCGGTATCCTTGGCCGCGACCTCGCGTGAGACAATCGTCTGCAGCCGCAACACGATGGTGGATGCGAGTACAACCGGGTCAACGCCCAGCTCCGGCATCGCGCCGTGGGAACCCTTGCCGTAGACCTTGACTTTCACGGAGAAGGCTTGGGACAACACTGCACCGCGCCGGGTGTCCACCGCACCGCCAGGTAGCGACCCTAGGACGTGCTGGCCGAGGTAGACATCGGGGGCCGGCATGACATCTGCGACGCCGTTGTCCAGCATGTCGCGAGCTCCTTCGGCGGTCTCCTCCGCGGGTTGGAAAACGCCTACGAACGTGCCCGACCATTGGTCCGGATGGTTGTGAAACGCCTCGAGCGCGCCGAGCAGGCTCATTAGGTGGACATCGTGGCCACAGGCGTGGGACGTGGGCACTTCCGCACCGCTTTCCTTGTCCACCTGTGTTGCTGTGGATTGATACGACTTGCCGGAGTCCTCCTTGAGCGGGAGGGCGTCGATATCTGCGCGCGCGGCTACGACCGGCCCGTCGCCGTTAGTAATCGTTGCGACGAGCCCCGTCTCGCCTACGCGCTGATAGGAAATGCCGCGGGACTCAAGTTCCGCGGCAATGCGGTTTGCCGTCTCCACTTCCTGCATGGACAGCTCGGGGTGTTGGTGGAAGTGCTTGTACAGCTCTTCGCGCTCGGATCGAGTAGCGTCAAGGTCTGACAGGATGGACCGTACTTGGGCGATTTTGGAAGACATGGGTTGTGGCTCCGTTTCTCATGCACGGTAGACGTGGGCTCACCCGCCAGACTAGCTGCGCGACGGATTTGTGCGCGGGCGGACTGGAAGACAAACGTCCCTGGTAGCAATTTGCTTCTTAGCTGCTGTGGCCGGTAGGGTTCTCGTTTGGACTTATGGGCCCGACGCATGGCGTCCATGAAGGTTCAACAAGTTCATTTAACTGCACATCCAACTTTGTTGCAGGCCCCCCGCCGACATGCGGACCGGGTGTAAGGGTGGCGGCGAGCGCCCCGCGTTACTGAGCGCGGGGAGCGTTGAGTAGCCCCCGACATACCACACGGAAAACGCGACCATCCCACGACATGCTCGTGGGGGTCAGGTGGGTTGTAAAGGGAACCGCAACGAGAAAGGTAAAACGGTCACTTCACATGACGATGACTGATCCCATCGCGGACATGCTGTCGCGCGTGCGCAACGCGAACAACGCGCACCACGACACCGTGTCCATGCCCTCCTCGAAGTTGAAGGTCAACATCGCGGAGATCCTCAAGCAGGAGGGCTACATCGCTGACTACAAGGTTGAGGAAGAAAAGGTTGGCAAGAAGCTGACCCTGGACCTCAAGTACGGCCCGACGCGCGAGGCCTCCATCGCTGGACTGCGCCGCGTGTCCAAGCCGGGTCTGCGCGTGTACGCAAAGTCAAACGACCTGCCGCAGGTTCTCGGCGGCCTGGGCGTGGCAATCATCTCCACGTCCCACGGCCTCCTGACCGACCGTCAGGCCCAGGAGAAAGGCGTAGGCGGAGAAGTTCTCGCCTACGTCTGGTAAAGGGAGGTTGAACAGACTATGTCACGCGTAGGTAAAGCACCCATCGCAATCCCGAACGGCGTCGAGACCAAGATCGACGGCCGCAACGTGGAGGTCAAGGGCCCGAAGGGCACCCTGACGCTCGAGCTCCCGGAGCCGATCACCGCTTCCGTTGAAGAGAACGAAATTGTGGTCTCCCGACCGGACGACAACCGCACCAGCCGCGCGCTGCACGGCCTGTCCCGCTCGCTCGTCAACAACCTCGTTGTTGGCGTCACTGAGGGCTACAAGATCAACATGGAGATCTTCGGCGTCGGTTACCGCGTCCAGGCCAAGGGCAAGGACCTCGAGTTCGCCCTCGGTTACTCCCACCCGATCCTGATCCAGGCACCGGAGGGCATCACCTTCGCTGTCGACGGCAACACCAAGTTCTCGATCGAGGGTATCGACAAGCAGCAGGTTGGCCAGATCGCCGCGAACATCCGCCGACTGCGCAAGGATGACCCCTACAAGGGCAAGGGCATCCGTTACGCAGGCGAGCAGATTCGCCGCAAGGTCGGAAAGACGGGTAAGTAATCATGAGCAACACCGCAGAGAACACCAAGCGCACCCCGGTTGGCAAGGACATCTCCTCGCGCCGCCGCGAGGCACGCGCACGTCGCCATTTCCGCATCCGCAAGACCCTGCGCGGCACCCCGGAGACCCCGCGTCTCGTCGTGCACCGCTCGTCCCGCCACATGCACGTCCAGGTCATCGACGACCTGGCCGGACACACCCTGGTGTCCGCATCCACCATGGAGGCGGACATCCGCAGCACCGAAGGCGACAAGAAGGACAAGGCTGCCAAGGTCGGTGCGCTCATCGCGCAGCGCGCCAAGGAAGCCGGCATCGAGGCAGTGGTCTTCGACCGTGGAGGCTACAAGTACCACGGCCGAGTCGCAGCTCTGGCTGAGGCAGCTCGTGAAGGTGGTCTGAAGTTCTAATGACTACCGCAATCATCACCATCAACGGAAGGAACGCGTAATGGCCGAACGTGAACGGCGTGACGGCGGACGCTCCGCCGATAACCAGAACAACCGAAACAACGACGAGCGTGGCGGCCGCAACGAGCGCGGTGGCCGCAACGACCGTGGCGGACGTCGCGATCGCGATGACCGTCGCAACCAGAACGACGACCGCGATAAGTACATCGAGCGCGTTGTCACCATCAACCGCGTCGCCAAGACCGTTAAGGGTGGCCGCAACATGTCGTTCACCGCTCTCGTCGTCGTGGGCGACGGCCAGGGCATGGTCGGCGTGGGCTACGGCAAGGCCAAGGAAGTCCCGGCCGCAATTCAGAAGGGTGCAGAAGAGGCTCGCAAAAACTTCTTCCGCGTCCCGATGATCGGCGGCACCATTCCTCACCCGGTCCAGGGCGAGGCCGCCGCCGGCATCGTCATGCTCCGCCCGGCCGCTCCGGGTACCGGTGTCATCGCCGGCGGCGCTGTCCGCCCGGTGCTTGAGTGCGCAGGTATCCAGGACGTTTTGTCCAAGTCCCTCGGTTCCGACAACGCTCTGAACGTGGTTCAGGCCACCGTTGCCGGCCTGAAGGAGCTCGTGCGACCCGAGGAGGTCGCCGCTAAGCGCGGCAAGACCGTCGAGGACATCGCCCCGGCCCGTATGCTCCGCGCACGCGCAGGACAGGAGGCGTAAAGCACATGGCACTGAAGATTACGTTGCACCACGGCAAGGTCGGCGAGAAGCCGACGACCCGTGCCAACCTCGAGGCTCTCGGTCTGCGCAAGATCGGCCAGTCCGTGGTCAAGAAGGACAACGCCGCAACCCGCGGACAGATCCTCAAGGTGCGCCACCTGGTCACCGTCGAAGAAGTTGCAGGGGAGTAGATAACGCATGGCTGACATCATCAAGCTCCATGATCTGCGCCCGGCACCGGGCGCGAAGAAGTCCAAGACCCGCGTCGGCCGCGGTGAGGCATCTAAGGGCAAGACCGCGGGCCGCGGCACCAAGGGCACTGGCGCTCGCAAGCAGGTTTCGGCCGCTTTCGAGGGTGGCCAGATGCCGCTGCACATGCGTCTGCCGAAGCTCAAGGGCTTCAAGAACCCGAACAAGGTCATCTACCAGGTCGTCAACGTTTCTGACCTGGAGAAGGCTTTCCCGCAGGGCGGCTCCGTCGCCGTCGCCGACATCGTCTCTGCAGGCCTCGCCCGCAAGAACGAGCCGGTGAAGGTCCTCGGCAACGGCGATCTGAGCGTCAAGCTCGACGTCACCGCCGAGAAGTTCTCCAAGTCTGCCGTCGAGAAGATCGAGGCAGCCGGTGGCTCCGTCACCGAGGCTTAAGTCTTAGCCGGCTTCTAGCCCAGCACGAGCGGGCCGTTTCCCTCCGGGGAGGCGGCCCGCTTTCGCATGCTTGTCGACGCCCCCACCATCGGAAAACCGCAGGAACTCCGCAGCGGCGGAGCTCGAAAAGGAAGCGCGGGCACGGTCGCGTCGATAAGCACTTCCAAAACCTTGGGAACCTCAGAGAACCCGTGAGGCGCTCAGTAGCTATTGCTCGAGCTGTTTTCGACGCTCCATGGCAACGCGCAGGCGCTCCGCGCGTTTTTCTTTCTCGCTGGCCGCTAGCTCGTCGAAAAT
Organism: Corynebacterium mycetoides; assembly: GCF_900103625.1. Taxonomy (NCBI): domain Bacteria; kingdom Bacillati; phylum Actinomycetota; class Actinomycetes; order Mycobacteriales; family Corynebacteriaceae; genus Corynebacterium; species Corynebacterium mycetoides. The sequence continues at coordinate 1,968,542 of NZ_LT629700.1, forward strand.
CTCCTCTTCCTCGTCTCCCAAGCCATAGATGCCACGGGCCGCAATCGACGCGAACCCGGCGATGGGGAAGACAACCCAGAAGAAGTTCCACTCGAAAACGAACAGCCCGAGGAAGAACAGGATCATGGTGATCGACCAAATTGCCGTATCCGCAGCGCGGACTTTCTTACCGCGTTCGAGCACCCGGTCGAGCTCGGCATCGGGGTTGCTGGGTCGGGCGACCCCTGCGTCTCGGGCGCAGGGCTCAGGTGGACTGGGTAGATCGCGGAAGAGCTTGTCAAGGTCGCTTTGCCGCACGGCGCCGGCTGCCGCGGCGGTGCGTGAGTCAAACTCGTTCACATCCAGGTACCCGGAGGTGAACAGCTCGGTGAGTTGGTCGAGGGCGCGTCCACGCTCGGGGTCGCCGATGCGTAGGTCGGGGTGTGAATCCATCCGCGTCTTCCTTATTTGTTATTGTCTCGGGGCCGACCCAAGTATGTGGGTGACCCGGCGACGTGTCAACGCTCGGAGCACCGCGACTTCGGCGGGGGACACCTGCCTGCTAGGCTGTTGTGGTCAAACTCGTCTGGGGTGGGCTCCGCGCACCGACCGCTGACCCGCCGCAACCGAAACCTGTCATTCCGTAAGCCAGGAGGCTACGTGTCCGCTATTGCTCAGGCGTTTAAAGACGCAGATCTGCGCAAGAAGATTCTGATCACTCTTGCGCTGGTTGTCCTGTACCGAATCGGTGCCCAGATTCCCACCCCGGGGGTCGACTACGCACTGATCAGCCAGAGACTGAATGACATCTCGCAGGGTGACCAGGCAACGATGTTCTCCATCATCGGGTTGTTCTCGGGTGGCGCGCTGCTGCAGCTGTCCATCTTCGCTATCGGCATCATGCCGTACATTACGGCCTCGATTATCGTGCAGCTGCTCACCGTGGTCATTCCCCGGTTCGAGGAGCTGAAGAAGGAGGGGCAGTCGGGTCAGACGAAGATGACCCAGTACACCCGCTACCTCACTGTCGGGCTGGCGCTGCTGCAGTCGGCCGGCATCGTCGCCCTGGCGGATCGTGAGCAACTCCTCGGCCAGGGCGTCCCCGTGCTGGTGGAGGACCGCAACGTGTGGACGCTGATCATGATGATCATTGTGATGACATCGGGCGCCGTGCTCATCATGTGGCTCGGCGAGATCATCACTGAAAAGGGTGTCGGCAATGGCATGTCGCTGCTTATTTTCGCTGGTATCGCAACTCAGATTCCGTCCGAGGGCGCGTTCATTCTCCAGCAGTCGGGTGCTGTGACGTTCGGCCTTGTGCTGGCGGCTCTGATCGCGCTCGTCGTCGGGATTATCTTCGTGGAGCAGGGGCAGCGCCGCATCCCGGTGCAGTACGCGAAGCGCATGGTGGGGCGCCGCCAGTACGGCGGTTCCTCGACGTACCTGCCGCTGAAGGTCAACCAGGCGGGCGTGATCCCGGTGATCTTCGCGTCCTCACTCATGTACGTTCCGGTGCTGATCACCCAGATAGTCACGATGAACAACGCGACCCCGCCGGACAACTGGTGGATGAACCACGTCATGGCGTGGCTGCAGAACCCCGGTTCGTGGCAGTACATCCTGCTCTACTTCGCCCTGATCGTGTTCTTCTCGTACTTCTACGTTTCCATCCAGTACGACCCGGTTGAGCAGGCCGATAACATGAAGAAGTACGGCGGATTCATTCCGGGCATTCGCCCCGGCCGCCCGACGGCGCAGTACCTGTCGTTCGTGATGAACCGCCTGCTGTTTGTCGGTGCCCTGTACCTGGCGCTGATCGCAATTCTGCCGAACCTCGCCTTCGACGCGGGTGTCACAGGTACCGGGCAAATGGGCCTGGGCGCGTTCGGCGGCACCGCTATTCTGATTATGGTGTCCGTGGCCCTGACCACGGTCAAGCAAATTGAATCCCAACTTCTCCAATCCAACTACGAAGGACTTCTGCGATAATGCGTCTCGTTCTACTCGGCCCTCCCGGCGCCGGCAAAGGTACTCAGGCATCGATTCTCTCCGAAAAGCTGGGTGTTCCTCACATCTCCACCGGCGATCTCTTCCGCGCCAACATCGGCGAAGGAACCCCGCTCGGCGTCGAGGCGAAGGAGTACATTGACTCGGGCCGCCTCGTTCCCACCGATGTGACCGCGCGCATGGTTGAGGCGCGCCTGGACGAGCCCGACGCAGCCGAGGGCTTTCTTCTCGACGGTTTCCCGCGCACCGTCGAGCAGGCCGAAATCCTCACCGACCTGCTGGCCAAGAAGGGCGTGGCCCTCGACGGCGTGCTGAACTTCCAGGTGGACGAAGATGTCGTGGTCGAGCGCATGCTCGCCCGCGGCCGCGAGGATGATAACGAGGAGACCATCCGCACCCGCCTCGGCGTCTACCGCGACGAGACCGCGCCGCTGATCGACCACTACGGCGACGAGATCATCAACATTGATGCTGTCGGTTCCGTGGACGAGGTCAACGCCCGCGCCATGGAGCAGCTGGGAAAGTAGAAGTTCTGTACCGATGATCTTCAAACCCCGGCGCCGGCGTATCCCGGCGAAGTTCCCCTCGGAGCTCGACGCCATGGAGGCGGCGGGCCGCATCGTAGGCATCGCGCTTGAGGAGGTGCGCAAGGTAGCTGCCCCGGGAAAGACAACGGCCGACCTGGACAAGGTTGCGGAGGAAGTCATCCGCTCCTTTGAGGCCGAGCCGACATTTCTGGGCTACCAGGGGTTTCCCGCCTCGATCTGCGTGTCAGTGAACGACGTCGTCGTCCACGGCATCCCGAGTGACTCGGTGATCCTGCGCGAGGGGGACCTGGTTTCCGTGGACTGCGGGGCAACGCTGGACGGCTGGGTGGGGGACTCCGCGTGGTCGTTCGGGATCGGCGAGCTTGCCGCGGACGTCGACACGCTTAATCGCGCGACCGAATGGGTGTTGTACGAAGGCATCAAGGCCATGGTCCCCGGCAATCGCCTGACCGACGTGTCGCACGCCCTCGAAGTCGCAACCCGTGAGGCGGAGCGTCGTTTCGGCGTTGAACTGGGCATTCTCGACGGTTACGGCGGCCACGGAATCGGCCGGACGATGCACGAAGACCCGTATCTGTCCAACGAGGGTGCGCCCCACCGCGGACCCGTTATCAGCGAGGGGTCGGTGCTCGCCATCGAGCCGATGCTCATCCTCGGCGGCGAGGTTGACAGCGAGGTGCTTGACGACGACTGGACGGTGGTTACGGCCGACGGTTCGCCCGCCGCCCACTGGGAGCACACGGTGGCAGCGACGGCTCAGGGCCCCCGGATCCTCACCCCGCGCGCAAGTTCCTAGGCGCTTCGCACAGCACTTTGGCATCTGCGGGTTATACTTCTCGCATGTCGTACAGCCCGCGCCGCTCGGCCAACCGCGCTCTCTCCGTTATCGCATCCGTCTTTGCCTGCGTCGCCCTCGTGGCCGCGCCGGCCGGCGCTCAGGCCCAGAACGTGCCGGCCGGCGTGAACCAGCTGTCCGCCGCCTCCTCTCAGGCCAGCCTCGACGCGTTTGTCCAGCAGGCCAGGTCGGCTTTGGTGACCTCCACCCGCGACGGCGCGTGGAACGTCCGCTCCGCGGTCGTCGCGCAGGCCGGGTCGCTGGCCGCGCTCAACCCCGCGCTGCCGGAGCAGGCCCGTGCGCAGATTGACCAGATCTTCGAAGCCCTGTTCCCCGGATTGATTGAGGAGCGTTCGCCGCGCCCTGCACCCGCACCCGCACCGGAGCCAGCGCCCGCGCCGGCGGCTGCACCTGCGCCCGCATTCGACTACGGTGCGTGCCCCAAGGACGCTAAGGTGTGCGTGGACATCGCGGGGCAGCGTTCCTGGTTGCAGAGGAACGGCGAGGCCTACTACGGCGCCGTGCGCGTTGCCACCGGGAAGCCCGGGTATGAGACGCCGCGCGGGACGTTCTACGTCAACCGGAAGGTCAAGGACGAAATCTCGTGGGAGTTCGGCAACGCCCCCATGCCGTACGCGACGTACTTCACATACAACGGAATCGCCTTCCACGAGGGTGACCCGGCCTACCTGTCGCACGGCTGCGTGCGTATGTATCGCCAGGACGCGCAGCGCTATTTCGCTGACCTGAACATCGGCGACAAGGTGGTCGTTTACTAAGAGGCCGCCGGCCGGTTCGATCCTCCTACGCAACCCCTCCGCCTGTGCGAGAGGGGGGTTTGTGTTTGTCTCGCCCGGCCTATATAGTCTATAGCCGGTGTATATTCACACCGTGTAGCACCGTACTAATACGTCTGGCACCTGCGTGAACGAGGTGCCGTAGGAAGTGGAGTGAATGGCAAAAGAAGGCGCAATTGAAGTCGAGGGCCGCATTGTTGAGCCCTTGAAGAACGCGATGTTCCGCGTCGAGCTTGACAACGGACACGAGGTTCTGGCCCACATCAGTGGCAAGATGCGCCAGCACTACATCCGCATCCTCCCGGAGGACCGAGTCATCGTGGAGCTCTCGCCCTACGACCTCGACCGCGGGCGTATCACCTACCGCTACAAGTAAGCAATTTTTCCGCCTCCTTACCCACACGTGTCGCCGCGCAGGTGACACGCATTCGACCTTTGGCCACGGTGGCCGAAGCCGCGCGTAATCACGGCCCATCATCCGGTTAGGTCCGGGTAAAGCGCCGCGTGGCGTGGACGGATAGGGAGAAAACCACCGTAACAACCTGAAAGGCACGGCCCACATGGCACGTCTAGCTGGTGTCGATCTGCCGCGTAACAAGCGCATGGAGATCGCCCTGACCTACATCTACGGGATCGGTCCGACCCGTTCCAAGGAACTCCTTGAGAAGACCGGCATTTCTCCCGACCTGCGCACCGACAACTTGACCGACGATCAGCTCGCCGCGCTGCGCGACGCAATCGAGTCCTCCTACACCGTAGAGGGCGACCTGCGCCGCGAGGTCCAGGCGGACATTCGCCGCAAGATCGAAATCGGTTCCTACCAGGGCCTGCGCCACCGCCGCGGTCTCCCCGTGCGCGGCCAGCGCACGAAGACCAACGCGCGCACCCGTAAGGGCCCGAAGAAGACCATCGCAGGAAAGAAGAAGTAACACATGCCTCCCAAGACTCGTTCCGGCGCGCGCCGTACCGGCCGCCGCGTCGTCAAGAAGAACGTGGCCGCGGGCCACGCATACATCAAGTCCACCTTCAACAACACCATCGTGTCCATCACGGACCCGAGCGGTGCTGTGATCTCCTGGGCGTCCTCGGGCCACGTCGGCTTCAAGGGCTCCCGCAAGTCCACCCCGTTCGCCGCGCAGATGGCTGCTGAGAATGCAGCACGCAAGGCGATGGAGCACGGCATGAAGAAGGTCGACGTCTTTGTCAAGGGTCCCGGCTCTGGCCGCGAGACCGCTATCCGTTCTCTCCAGGCCGCCGGCCTGGAGGTGTCCTCGATCTCCGACGTGACCCCGCAGCCGTTCAACGGCTGCCGTCCGCCGAAGCGTCGTCGCGTTTAAGGCAGAAAGGAAAGAGGTAAAACAACATGGCTCGTTACACTGGCCCTGCTACCCGTAAGTCCCGTCGCCTCCGCGTCGATCTCGTCGGCGGTGACATGTCGTTTGAGCGTCGCCCCTACCCTCCGGGGCAGGCAGGCCGCGCCCGCATCAAGGAATCTGAGTACCTGCTCCAGCTGCAGGAGAAGCAGAAGGCTCGCTTCACCTACGGCGTGATGGAGAAGCAGTTCCGCCGCTACTACGAGGAAGCTAACCGTCTGCCCGGCAAGACCGGCGACAACCTGCTCGTCCTCCTCGAGTCCCGCCTGGACAACGTCGTCTACCGTGCTGGCCTCGCGCGCACCCGCCGCCAGGCCCGTCAGCTTGTCTCCCACGGCCACTTCACCGTGAACGGCAAGAAGACCAACGTCCCGTCCTACCGCGTCTCGCAGTACGACATCATCGACGTCCGCGAGAAGTCCCGCGCCATGATCTGGTTCGAGGAGGCCCAGGACAACCTGGTCGACTCCGTCGTCCCGGCCTGGCTACAGGTCGTTCCCGAGACCCTGCGCATTCTCGTGCACCAGCTGCCCGAGCGCGCCCAGATCGACGTTCCGCTGCAGGAGCAGCTCATCGTCGAGCTCTACTCGAAGTAATTCGAGCTTTTATCTTCCCGCACCATTTCCGTTCCTACCGGCATCAAATAGTGGTTGCCGAAAAAGGAGAAGTTCATGCTCATCTCACAGCGTCCTCAACTCACCGAGGAGTACATCGATACCAACCGCTCGAAGTTCGTCATCGAACCGCTCGAGCCCGGTTTCGGCTACACGCTGGGCAACTCCCTGCGCCGCACGCTGCTGTCGTCCATTCCGGGCGCCGCAGTCACGTCGATCAAGATCGACGGTGTTCTCCACGAGTTCACCACGATCAACGGCGTCAAGGAGAATGTCTCTGAGATCATCCTCAACGTCAAGAACATCGTCTTGTCGTCGGAGTCGGACGAGCCAGTTGTGATGTACCTGTCCAAGGAGGGCCCCGGCGACGTCACCGCTGGCGATATCGAGGTCCCGGCGGACGTGCAGATCCACAACCCGGACCTGCGCCTCGCCTCGCTCAACGAGAGCGCCCGGCTTGAGATGGAACTTGTTGTGGAGCGCGGCCGCGGCTACGTCCCGGCCATGCCCAACTCCGGCGGAGAGGCCGGCCGCATCCCGGTCGACCAGATCTACTCCCCGGTCACCCGGGTCGCCTACAAGGTTGAGGCCACCCGTGTTGAGCAGCGCACTGACTTTGACAAGCTCATCATCGACGTGGAGACGAAGAACTCCATGTCCGCGCGCGATGCGCTTGCTTCCGCAGGCTCCACCTTGGTTGAGCTGTTCGGCCTCGCCCGCGAGCTGAACACCGCCGCAGAGGGCATCGAGATCGGCCCGTCCCCGCAGGAGACGGAGTTCATCGCCGCATACAACATGCCCATCGAGGATCTGAACTTCTCTGTGCGCTCCTACAACTGCCTGAAGCGCCAGGAGATCCACACCGTCGGTGAGCTCGCCGAGTGCACCGAGAGCGACCTGCTGGATATCCGAAACTTTGGCCAGAAGTCCATCAACGAGGTCAAGATCAAGCTTGCTTCGCTGGGTCTGACACTTAAGGACGCACCGGAAGACTTCGACCCGACCCAGATCGAGGGTTACGACGCCGAGACCGGCGACTACGTCGACGTCACCGCGGAAGAGACCGAGTAACACCACAGAGCACGCGCTCACATAACCGCACACGAGGAGTACGAAAATGCCGACCCCTAAGAAGGGCGCCCGTCTCGGAGGCTCCGCCAGCAACCAGAAGCACATTGTTTCCAACCTGGCGATGTCCCTCTTCGAGCACGGGGCAATCAAGACCACCGAGGCCAAGGCCAAGGTTCTGCGCCCGTACGCAGAAAAGCTGATCACCAAGGCGAAGAAGGGCACGCTGGCTGACCGCCGCGCCGTGGCCGCCGAGCTGCCGAACAAGGACATCGTGTCCTACCTGTTCAACGAGCTCGCGCCGAAGTTCGAGGGCCGTGAGGGCGGTTACACCCGCTCCATCAAGCTGGAGAACCGCGCCGGCGACAACGCCCCGATGACCCACATCTCCCTCGTTTTGGAGGAGACTGTGTCGACCGAGGCTACCCGCGCCGCCCGTGCCGCCGCTTCCAAGCAGGCCGAGGCTGAAACCGCCGAGGCTGAAACCGCCGAGGCACCCAAGGCCGTCGAGGCCGAGGAAACCGCCGTAGTCGAGGCTACCGAGGCCACCGAGAAGTAATTCTCGCTCGCTACCGCCCCGCGCCCCCTCATTGGAGCGCGGGGCGTTTTGCTACCCTCTAACACACCATGACCGCGACAGATGAAGCACTGCGCCTGCGCCTGGACATCGCCTACGACGGCACGGACTTCCACGGCTGGGCCCGCCAGAGCGACGGGGAGGACGGCACTCCGACGCGCACCGTTCAGGGGACCATCGAGGCGGCCCTCACCACGGTGCTGCGCGTTCCCGTGGAGCTGACGGTGGCGGGGCGCACGGACGCGGGCGTGCACGCCTCCGGCCAGGTCGCCCACGTGGACATCCCGCGCTCCTCGCTGGACCAGCGCTCTCTGGACTCGGACCCTGAGCGGCTGGTGCGCCGCATGGCCAAGCTCCTGCCGGATGACGTGGCCATCCTCAGGGTCACCGAGGTGCCTTCGCTTTTCGACGCCCGCTTTTCCGCGCTTTCCCGCTCCTACGTCTACAGGATCACCACGCATCCCGCCGGAGCACTACCGACGCGGGCTCGCGACACCGCGACGTGGCGCCGCCCGGTGGACATCGAGGCGATGCAGGCCGTCGCCGACATGTTCGTGGGCCTGCACGATTTCGCCGCCTTCTGCAAGGCGAAGCCCCATGCCACCACGGTGCGGGAGGTGCTGGGGATGCGCTGGGTGGAGGCGTCGACAAGCGAAGAGCCCGAACTGTATGAAGCGCACGTGACCGCGGACGCTTTCTGCTGGAACATGGTGCGCGCCCTGGTGGCGACGTGCCTGCAGGTGGGTGACGGCACGCGTGAACTGGGCTGGGTGGCCCCATTACTGGGCGAGAGCCGGCGCAACCCGCAGGTAGCGCTAGCGCCGGCCAAGGGGCTGACGCTGACGCATGTAGCGTATCCTGATCCGCATCATTATGGTGTCCGCGCGGAGACGACGCGGGCGCGGCGGGCTTAGGCGCGCCGGTTCGGTTGAGTGCGCCCCGGGGCAATAGAATCACCTACCGGTCAGTGGAAATTACAAGGACGGAGCGGCTATGACGGCACTTGGCGCCCTAACTGTCGCTGTCGCACTGTTCGTGCTGCCGGGGTTCGTGATTTCCTGGGTGGCGGGCGCGAAGCTGCCGGCCGCCCTCGCCAGCGCGATGCCGGTTACCTTCGGCGTAATCGGCATGAGCGCGTGGATGTGGGGGGAGACCACCGCCCCGTTTAACCTGCTCACCTTCACCATCAGCTTCCTGTTCACCCTCGGCTGGGCCGTGCTGTGGAGGTGGTGGATGGACCGCCCGCGCGCGTGGCCGCGTCCGCGCTGGCGCGACCTCTACTGGCTGATCCCCGCGGCCGGTGTGGCCACCGGCGCGGCCATGTTCGTTTCCGACCGGTACGGGTGGCTGCAGCGGTTGCCCTACGGCACGAACACCATCGTGCAGGGCTGGGACGTGCAATGGCATGCCAACGTGGTGCGCTACATCCTCGACGAGGGGGTCGCCTCCGCGGTGCGAATGGGGGAGGCGCGCAACGCGGAGACGGGCTCGCACCTGTTTTACCCCTCCGGATTCCACGCGGGCACGGCGCTATTCGCCGAGGCGGCCGGCATCGAGCCGATCCCCGCGCTGAACATCGTCGGGGCGATCCTGCCCGCCATGGCGCTGCCGGTGGCGATGGCGTGCCTGGTCTTCGCCATGACGCAGTCGCGCGGGCTGACGACGCAGATAGGCGCCGCGCTGGCGGCGATCGGCAGCTACGGCATTCCCACCTTGATGTGGGTGCCCGACTACGTGGGGATGTGGCCGTACATGGCCGCGGTGTTCTTCGCCGTCATTGTCACCTGGCAATTCTGCGCGGTTCCGGCCCGCCCGGCCACGGCTCTGCCCGCCGCGATGGGTCTGCTCGGGGTGCTGGCGGTCCACCCCTCGGCGGTGACGATCGTCGTGCTGGGCGCGGCGCTGTACTGGCTGTCTCGGCTGCTGTTCGTGCCCGTGAACACGCGCGCCAAGGACTTTTTCTGGGTGGCCGCCCCCGGCATCGCCGCCGCGCTGCTGTTCCTGCCGCAGATCGTGCAGGGCTCGGATCAGGCCGAGGAAGTCTCCTCCGTCGCACCGCCAGGCGAGGACATCGACCCGGCCGGCGCGTGGGCGACGGTGCTGCTGATGCGCACCCGGCATTCGGTGCAGTTCTGGCCCGACTTCAACCCGGTCGTCCTGTTGTGGCTGGCAGGGTTGGGAGCAGTCGCCCTGATTGTGTGGCGCCGCCAGGTGTGGTCGATCCTGATGTTCGCGGTCAGCGCGCTCGTCGTGGTCAACGTGTTGGAACCTTTCGGCGGGTGGATCCAGGACACCCTCGCTGCGATCAGCAGCCTGCACTACAACACCGCCCACCGGCTGGTCATGCCGGTGAGCATGCTCACCCTCGCCGCCGCGGGCATCGGTGCGGCGGTGGCCATCCGTCTGCTCACCCTGGCGCCGCTCGCCGCCAGAAGGGCGACGAGGCCGTGGCGCGTGGCGACGGGTGCGGCCTCCATCGCGCTCGCCGTCGCCGTCGGCGCCGGTACCGTCGGCTGGGCGAAAGCCAGCGCGTACGACGGGGCGAAGGAGTCTTTCGTGGGCCCGCGTCTCGACGACCGTATGGTCAACGCCAACGACCGCGCCGCCTTCGACTGGCTGGCCACTCAGCCCGCCGCCTGGGAGGGGCTCACCGCCGGCGAGCCCGCGGACGGGTACTCCTGGCTGTACGCCTACAACGGCGTGCCCACGCTGGCGAAGCACTACGACGGCGGCGACGGCGTACGCAATGTCATGCTCACCCGTTACCCCGCCGCACTGGGCCAAGGGATGCGCCGAGACGCGGACGCGCCCAACCCGCTGGATAAGGCGGCGGCGGAGCTCAACGTGCGTTTCATCGTCAGTAGCCCGGGCAACTTCTGGTGGGGCCAGCTCCCGCCCCTGTCCCAGCTCAAAGGGCTGTGGACGAGCGACGGCGCGACCCCGGTGTACAAGCGGGGCTCGACGGTGGTCTTCGCCGTCAACGACGCTTTTACTCGCTCGGAGCTCTACGAGATGCGTCGCGACGCCCGCCGCAACGGTTCCGAGGAGTTGCCCACCGTGACCGGCTCCGGCCGAGTTCCGGCGCTTGGTGGGAAGGGAGACTCGTGGTAGAAACCCTGCCCCTGGTGCTTGCAGCCGTCGCTTTGTTCGTCCTTCCCGGCGCGGCGGTGGGATGGGCGGCCGGCATGCGTGTGCGCTGGGCGCTGGCCAGCGGTGTGGCCATCACGCCCGCGGTGTGGAGCGTGCTGGCCTGGGCATACGGCGAAGTGGGTGTGGCGGTCAGCACACTGTCGCTGGTGTGCGGCACCGTGCCGTTTATCCTCCTGGGCCTGGCGTGGAGGTACGCGTTCGGCGGGCTGGGGTGGCGTGGGGGAGAGCGTCGGCAAGCAGCGCCCCCGAGCCGGTGGCTGCCCCCGGTCGCCGGTGTGGCGGCCGGCTTCGGCATCCTGATGAACCGGACGATCACCGTTTACCAGGGCCTGCCTCAGGGGTTGTCCACGCCGTTTCTGGGCTGGGACGTGCACTGGCACGCCTCGGTGATCAGGTTCATCGGCGAGACGGGTATCGGAAGCTCGGCGCGGATGGGCGAGCTGCAGCACGTGGAAACCCACCAGCTGCTGTATTACCCCACGGGCTTGCACCTCTTGGCCTTTAGCCTGCACGAGCTCACGGGCCGCGACATTATCTACGCGCTCAACCTGACCTCACTCGTGGTGCCCGGGCTGGGGTTGACCATCTCTGTGGCGCTTTTGGCGCGGTTGCTGCTCGGCGGGCGCGGTTTCGCCGCCACCCTGGCGTCGGGGTTCGCGCCTGTCGTCGCCGTCGGGGTGCAGAACCTGTTCTACTCCGAGTATCACATGGGGGCGTGGCCGTACCTGGCGGCGACATCGGTGACGGGCATCGCCGCGTGCGCCCTGGCCGCTACCCCGCGCCGGGCAATGAGCGTGCCCGCGGCCGGGCTGACGCTGGCCGGTGTGGCGGCCCTGCATCCGTCGGCGGCGACCGTGGTGGTGCTCATCGTCGGGTTCTGGTGGCTGTTTAGCTGCCTTCCCGGCCCGCACCGGTTGCGCAACACGCTCGTTGTGGCCACCGCGGGCGTGTTCGGAGCGCTGCTCGTGTTGCCGCAACTTCTGGCCGGAAGCGGGCAGGCCGAGGAGGTGGCTGAGTTCGCCGAAACCCAGTTGGACGTCTCGCGCGCGGAATCGTGGCGGCGCGCCCTGGAACTGCAGTGGTCGGCGGGTGAGGAGGTTCCCACCCAGTGGTGGCTCATCATCGCCGCCGGGGTGGGTGCGGTGGTGCTTCTTGCCTGGAGGCACACGGCGTGGCCGTTGCTGCTGACGCTGTTCTCCATGGCGCTGACGGCTCACGCGTTGGTGTGGTTCGACGGCCCGGTGGGGGCCTTGTTCGGGGCGTACACGTCCCTTCACTACAACAACGCGCACCGCCTGGTTTTGCTGACGGCGCTGCTCTATATCGTGCTCGGCTCCATCGCCGTGGCGGCGGTGGTGTACTTCCTGGTGGGCAAGGCGGTCGGTGCCGGCGGGCAGCGAGCGCGGTGGGGCAGCATCGTGCTGGTGGCGCTGCTCGCGGCGGCCCACGTGCAATGGCTGCAGCGGCCCTTCCGAGTCTTCTATGAAGCCGTTATCACCATCAGCGCAACCAATGAAACGCTCGGCGAGACGGAGCTGGCGGCCTTCGAATGGTTGAAAACCCAGCCGCGCGCCTATGACGGGATCATCGCCAACAACCCGGGGGAGGGGACCGGGTGGATGTACCCGCTGCACGGGTTGCCCTCCCTGCACCGCCACTACCTCTATCCGCCGACACCGGTCGATTCCGCGACGAGCCGGATCTTCTATATTCCGAACTTCCTGGGAACCGGTCTGACACCGTTGCCCGGTCAGGGCGATAACCGCCGCGACTGGGCGAACATCGCCGACTTCGCCGCCCGCGACCTCGATGCCACCTACTACATCGTGTCCCCGCCCGGTTTCTGGGACTACCTCGAGCCGATCCCCGCCCAGGTTGAGGGCCTGTGGACGGCGCCGGGCGCGACCCCGGTGTACCGCAACGGCGACACGGTGGTCTTCGCCATCAACGCGAACCTGAGCGACGAGGAGATCCGTGCCGCCCGCGCCTCGGGGGAGAAGGCCTCGCCGCAGGGGCTTCCGCCCCTGCCGTTTGACGCCCGGCAGGGATTCCCGCGGCCGTCCGTGTGGGACCGCCAGGCCGCCGAGCGCGACGCGCAGCCGGCACCCTCCGCGGGCTAACACCCAAAAGGTTGACGCGGTGTCAAGAATGCTTTACATTTGGCTATGTAAAGAAAACTTGACACAAAGGAGAGAATCCGTGGCGCGCACGACACACACGTCCCTGTCGGTGGTCCTCGCGGGAGCCATGCTCATGCTCACGGCCGCATTAGCGCTGAGCGGCGCGGCTCTCGGCCTCGTGGCCACTGCGGGCATTGTCGTCGCCCTCGCCGGGCTGGTGCAGGTGGGCCGCGGCCGGTAGGGACGATGCAGAACGGCAACCACGGCAACCACGAAAATATGGTGCGCAAGTGGCGGCGCTGGAAAGAAATGAGCCAGGCGGAACTGGCTGACGCCGCCGGAGTGTCGCGCCAGACCATCGCCAACATTGAAAAGGGCAACTACTCGCCGTCCGTGCACCTGGCGCTCGACATCTGCCGCACCCTGGGCAAGACGGTGGAAGAAGTCTTCGGCGACGAGCAGGAAGAAGGATAAACCCATGTCACTCACCCAAAAATTCGGTGACTTCGCCACCGGCGCGGTCGAGCGCGCCGCGACCGACGAATACGAATCATCCATGGTGCACAAGTCCAACACGGTGCTCGTCGGCGCAATGGGTGGTGGACTCTTCCTCCTGGGCGCCGTCTTGGCCTGGGCCATCCCCGGGATTCACTCGGCGCTGAGCATCCTGATCATTGTGCCCCTGCTGCTGGGGCTCGGGGCCGCCGAAGGGTGGCTGAAGCATTACCACGTGCGCCAAAAAGCTCAGCCCAACGTGGCCTTCTTGAGTACCCTGCTGGTGCTGGCGATGGTGCAGATCGCCGGCATCGGCTACAACGTCGGCGGCGGCATGAACGCCTTTGCCTGGAGCATGCTCGGCGGGGGAGTCATCGGCGCTGCGGTCGGATTGTTCGCGGCCGGCACGGCGATGGATTCCCGGCATGCGTCGGACCTGCGCCGCCGCGAGGAACAGCTCGACGCCGAAGAGCGCCTCGGGTAGCCTGCAAGGGAATCGGGGGGTGTGGGGTGCACCGCCCGTTGTTAGCGCACATCAGGGGGAAATCCATGCCTTCACCGCCGCAGCGGCGCCTGCTGCCCACGACACGCACACAGGTTTCGGGGCACAGGTTCATGCGCCGCAGGGTCGAGCACGGCCTGATCTTCGGCGACATCCGCATGATCCACGACCCGCTCGCCTCGCGCCAGCGCGCGACGGTCTTCGGTGCGGTCGCGGTAGCACTCGTCGCCGCGATCATGGCGCTGTTCGCATGGCTACGCCCCAACGCCGACCCGGGGGCCGCGCCCATTCTGCGGGCCGGCAGCGGCGAGCTGTACGTGCGGGTGGGGGAGACGGTCCACCCCGTAACCAACCTCACCTCAGCGAGGCTGATCGCGGGAGCCCCCGAGCAGCCGGCGCGCATCGGGGACGCGAAGCTCGGCGAGCTGCCTCTCGGCGTGCCCGTCGGGGTGGTCGCGGCGCCCTCGGCATTCGCGCCCCGCGAGGCCACCGATGCGTCGTGGTCGGCGTGCACCGCCGCGGGCGAGGTGGTCGTCCTTGCGGGTCAGCCGGCCGTCGAACTCGACGGGAACGCTGCGCTACTCGCCTTCCAGGGCGGCGACGAGTGGCTGGTGACGGGGGACGGGCGTGCGCTCCTGCCGGCCGCCGACAGCCCCGAGGGGCGCATCATCCGGCGCGCGCTGGGCATCGACGCCGACACCCCGCGGTGGCTCCCACCCGCGGACGTCCTCGGGGTGGTCAGGGAACAACCGCCGCTGAGCATTCCCGACCCGCTGCCCGAGGTGGTAGTCAACGGTACCGAGGCGTGGGCAGTGTCTGAGCCCGGCGTGCAGCCGCTGAGCAGGGTGCAGCGGGAGATACTGTTCGAGGCGGGCGCGCCGCAGCGCAGCATCGCCAGCGCCGAACTGGCCGCCATCCCGGACGCCGACCCCGCCCTCGACATCCGCCTGCCCACAGAGACGCCCGGCTGGGTCAATCCCGCCGACACGACGGTGTGCGCCACCGAGGACCGGGTCGGGGCGACGCTGCGCGGCGGCGCGGAGTCCCCGGTTGCGCTCTCCGGGAACGCCGCGGCCACCGCTTTCGCCGGGCTTGTCGACGGCGCCGTCGGCGTCGACACCGGCCACGGCTACCACGTGGTCTCGCCGACCGGCCTGCGCCATCCCGTCCGCGAGCGCGAAGTGCTCGACGTCATCGGGGCGCAGCACGTCGAGCACGCGCCGTGGGAGATCATCAGGCTGCTCCCGGAAGGCCCCGAGCTGACCCGCGATGCGGCCATGACGGCCACCTATTAGGCCGGCTGTTTGCGCTGGCCGGAGGGGCGTCGTACAGCGGCACCGGCAAGCGTGGCGAACGTGGCCGCCGCAAGTCCCGCGGCGACAAGGAGCCAGCGGCGCGGGGCCGCCGAGGCGGGCTGCTGGACAGGCTCGATCACGAGCGGGGACGCCGGCTCGCGCACCTCCGGGGCGAGCTGACTGGCCACGTCGACAGGATCGATCGCCCCGCCGTTGGGCTCCGCCGCGGCCGCGACAATCTCGCGCACCTGGGCGGGGGTCAGCTCGGGGCGGCGCTGCTTGAGCAGGGCGACGGAACCGGTGATGACGGGCGCGGCGAAGCTCGTGCCCTCGAAAGGAATAACCTCGCCCTGCTGGTCGTAGGTGCCCTCCGCCCACCCGTTTCCGTCCGGCGACGGCGCGACCGGCGCGTGCCCGCGCGCGGACAGGGCGACCGCGCCGTCGGGGATCGCGACAGAATAGTCGGCCAGCGAATAGTCATCCGAGCGCGAGCCCACCGTCAGCACGGTGGGGGAATGCGCAGGGAAGACGCGGGAGCCCTGCCGGCACTCGCCGGTGAGGTTTCCCGCCGCCGCGACAACGACGGCCCCCTGCTCCTCCGCGCGGTTGAGCGCCACGTCCAGCCCGGAGGTGTCCACCCTGGGGGCGACGCGCGGGTCGACGCACGAGACGACGGACATGTTGATCACGTGGGCGCCGAGGTCGAGGGCGTTGTGGATGGCGTCGGCAAGCGTGCGCAGGTTGCCCGAGCTCGGCTCGTCGCCCGCGGGGTTGTCCGCTTCCCGGCTGCGGTAGTGCGCGGACGTCTGCCGGATCGAGATGACCTCCGCCTTCGGCGCGATCCCCACCGTGTTGGCGGCGATGATGCCGGCTACGACGGTGCCGTGGGCGTCGCAATCCCGGAGCGGTTGGGGCGCCTCCGGGACGACGAAGTCCGCGCCGGGCACGAGCTGGTCCAGCTCGGGCGAGGGGGTGACTCCGGTGTCGATGACGGCGACGCGCACGCCGGCTCCCGTGGCCAGCCCGCGCAGCTCACCCGCCCAGCCCGGTGGGGGCGGCGACCCGACCGGGGCGGGAACCGCGCAGGCGGTGTCCTGCGCCGTCGCGGGCGCGGCTGCCTGTGCGAGGACGCACGCGGCGGCCGCGGAGGCGAGAAGGAAACGGCGGGGCACGGGCTAGAGCCCCCGGATCATGTCGAACACTCCCAGAAGGTGGATGCCGAGTGGGAACACCGCGATGATCGCGGCCATCTCCGCGCGCTCCAGCCACACGAGGGTGGTGGGCTCTAAGTCGGGGACCCGGAAGGCCCACAACGGCGCCGACAGGGTCGCCATGGCGAGAAAGAACGCGGCACCCACCCACACCGGATGCGGATCTTCACTGAGCGCCACCGCAACGCAGGATGCGGCAACCGCGCCGAACGCGCATAGCGCCAACGCCACGCGCGGGCCCGCCCCGTGATGCCGGAAGGCGTGCAGCACCAGGGCCCCGGCGACGCACAGGGTGAAGGCGTACACCCACCCGCCGCCGAGGAACCCCAGCCATACCAGAGCGGGGAGGCAGCACAGGCACACCGCGGCCGAGATTCCGGACGCGACGGTGCGGGCCACGCGCGCCCTGTCGTCAACGTCGGCCTGGTACTCATCCGCCACGGCGAAACTCTCCCCGGCGGTGGGCACGCGCGGGATGGCGATGCCGGACGCCCTGGTGGCGATCCCGGGGGTGAGCATGACGGCCACGATCCCCGCCAGGACGACGGCCGCGGACGCAGCCGTGGGGGCGGGCAGGAACGCCGCCGCGCTTCCCGCCGCGGCGAGGGCGGCTACGGTGCCCAGGAAGGCGGCCACGCGGGCGTCGGCAAGCGAGAGCGCTAACCCGGCGACGGCGGCGGTGACCAGCGCGGCGGACGCGGCGGCGGCTCCCCAGGCGGGATCCGCCGCGCCGGCCCACGCGTCGCGCGGACCTGCGACCCATATCCCGGCGGCGACAGCGGCGGCGCCGGAGCCGAGGGCGTAGAGAGCCCGTGAGATCTGTGAGCGCGCCGCGGCGGCGACGACGAAAAAGGCGGCCGAGGCGCTCGCCGCGCCCGCCGCGACCCCGGCCTGGGACGCGACGAGGAGAAGCAGCATGGCTGCACCCGCGCAGGCGGCGGCGAGGTCGAGCCCGCGGGCGCGCCCACCCTCCTCGGCCGTGGCCGCGAGCGATTCGGCGGCGTCGCGCACCACCGGCGGCGGCACCGGCTCGCGGGGGCGCAGGACCACCACTTGGCCGTCACGAAGCCGCTGCTGGTAGAGCGGGCGGGCGGGATCCAGCACGGCGCCCGCGGCCGTGGTCACCTCCCACGGCCGGGACACCGGCGGCAGGTCCACCAGCCGCGCGAGCTCCGGCAAAACCTCCGCGAACGACGACGACGTGGGCAGCGTGACATCGATGTCGCGGTGAAACGATGCGACGTCGATGCGGACGGTGACACGCACGATGTGGTGCGCCGATGTGGCAACCATCTTTATCCCCCCCCCCAGATCCCCCGGACTGCGCGCGAACCCCCGTCGACGCGCATGCCCGCTAATTATTGCCTACAATGAGCCGCGCGTCCACATGTCGGCCGGCCGGGCTCAAGGGGTGAGCCCGGATAGGAACGACGAGATGCGTTCGGGGAACACACGAGGGGACTTCAGGGGGAACACAGCCGTGCTCGGCCTAGATCACACTGCCGTTTTGGCGCCGCAACCCGCGCACGCCGCGGATCCCGCTCCGTCTCTGCCCCAGGGCCGACTCGCCGCCGAACCCGTGCCGGAGGCGCAGCGCGACCAACTCCAACCGCTGCTGAAGATCCTCATGCCTGTGGTGATGGTCGCCGCGCTGGGCGCGATGGTTGCTGTGGTCGCGCTCTCCGGCCGGGCGGTGAGCCCTGTGATGATGATCCTGCCGCTCATGATGGTGCTCAGCGCCCTCATGCTGATCAACCCGCCGGAGAAAACCGGCGACATTGATGAGACCCGGCGCACCTACCTGCGGCACCTCGACGCGCTGGCCGCCGCCGCGCGCCGCAACGCGGAACTCCAGCGCGCCCACGCGCAGCACTTCCACCCGGATCCCGCCGCGCTGGTCCACGCCACCCCGACCTCGCGCGTCTGGGAGCGGGGGCCGGACTTCCCGCAGGCGCTGGAGGTCCGGTTGGGGGTTGGCGCGACGTCGTTGTGTACGCCTATCGACGTCGGGGACCCTGGCTCCCCGGAAGACCTCGACCCCGTGTGCGCGGTGAGCCTGCGCCGCACGGTGGCGGCGGTGCACACCGTCGCCGGCATGCCGATCGTGGTGCAGCTGGGCGCCTTCCCCGCGATCTCGCTGACGGGCCCGCGTGCCGACGAGGTGGCCCGCGCCCTCGTGTGCCAGCTCTGTTTCTTCCACGGGCCCGAGATGGTGGGTCTGGTCAACCTCCATTCGGATCCCCAGTTCGAGTGGACGAAATGGTTGCCGCACACCCGCTCGCCGGAACGCGCGGAATTCCGCGTCGTGCTAGCAGACACCTCGCACGCGCACGCCGCGCTGCTTGATCCGGACGCCGACTGCGTGATTGTGGTCCACCCGGACGCGGGGTACGTCGCGGACGAGGAGGTCTTTCAGCTGGTGTGCGACGAGCACATCGTCGCCCGCACCCTCCAGGGCGAGGAGGTGCTGGGGACCCCGGACCGCTTCAGCGCGCGGGAGGCGGAGCTGGTTGCCCGGCAGCTAGCGTATTACCGGCGCCCGGAGAAGGCGGGCGCCGCGGGCAGCGCGGGGGAGCTGCTTCCCATGCTCGGGTTCGCCGACATCGACGACCTCAACCCGCACTCTATGTGGCGGGGTCGCGACGGCACCCGCCAGCGGTTGGTCGTCCCCTTCGGCTCGACGCCCCAGGGGGTACCCGTGCACCTCGACCTGAAAGAGTCGGCGCACGGCGGAATGGGGCCGCACGGCCTGTGCATCGGCGCCACCGGCAGCGGCAAGTCGGAGCTCCTTCGGACGCTGGTGGCGGCGCTCGCGGCTACGCATTCGCCGGAGGAGTTGAACCTCGTGCTCGTGGACTTCAAGGGGGGCGCGACGTTTCTCGGGTGCGAGGGACTGCCGCACACCTCGGCGGTGATCACGAACCTCGAAGACGAGGCGGTGCTGGTCGAGCGCATGTACGACGCCATCTCGGGTGAGCTCAACCGGCGCCAGGAGGTGCTGCGCAGCGCGGGCAATGTCGCGAACGTCACCGACTACTCCGACGCCCGGCGGACCAGGCGCCCCGAGCTCGATCCCCTGCCCTCGTTGGTGATCATCGTCGACGAGTTCTCCGAGTTGCTGGGCCAGCACCCGCACTTCGCCGACCTGTTTGTGGCCGTCGGCAGGCTGGGCCGCTCGCTGGGGGTGCACCTGCTGCTGGCGTCGCAGCGCCTCGAGGAGGGCAGGCTGCGCGGGCTTGACTCCCACCTGTCGTACCGGATCGGCCTAAAAACGTTCTCCGCGGCGGAATCGCGCCAGGTCCTGGGGGTGCCCGACGCCTACGAGCTGCCCGGTGAGCCGGGCAGCGGGTATCTCAAGGCAGGGTCGCCGGAGCTGACGCGGTTCCGGGCCGCCTACGTGTCGGGGCCGCTGACCAGGCGCAGTGCGGCGCCGGAACCTGGGGACGCGCCGGGCGTGGGGCTGTTCACCGGGTGGGAGCCACCGGATCCCGCGGGGAGCGCCGCGGACGGCGTGATCGTCGATGAGTCGACAACACTTCTCGACGCCGTCGTAGCCAAGGCACGCGACGTCGCCGAGGCCCGCGGGATGAGGGCGCACACGGTGTGGCTTCCTCCGCTGCCGCAGAGAGTGGAGCTCTCGGCGGTGTGCGAGTCGCCCGGGCCGCTGAGTGTTGCCATAGGCGTCGTGGACGATCCGTACCACCAGCGTCAGGAGCACCTCGTAGTCGACCTCTCCGTCGCGGGCGGGCACCTCGCCATTGCGGGAGGGCCGCAGACGGGCAAGTCCATGGCACTGCGCACCATCGTGTCGGCGCTGGCCGTGACTCACACCACCGACGACGTCGCGTTCTACGTCATCGACGCCGGCGCCGGCCAGTGGCAGGATGTCGAGGTGTTTCCGCATGTGGCGGGCACCGCCACCCGCTCCGAGGAGGAGAAGGTCCGCCGCATTGTCGACGCCGTGCTGGCGCACTTAGAGGAGCCCGAGCCCGCGCGTGACGACGCCCGCCGGCGCCACGTGTTCTTAGTCGTCGATGGGTGGCATGCCGTGGTGGCGAACGACTCGAAACTGGAGGACCTGCGCGACCCGCTGTCCAGAATCGCCTCGGAGGGTCCGGCGGCCGGCGTGCATTTGCTGGTGTCGACGCAGCGCTGGAGCGCCATCCGCAACAACGTCCGCGACCTCATCGGCACGCGCCTTGAGCTGAGCATGAGCGAATCCACGGATTCACTCATTGACCGCAAAGCGCAGCAGAAGGTGCCTACTCAGCCCGGCCGTGGCCTCGCGCCGGACGGGCGCCACATGCTCGTGGCGTTCACCGCCGCGCAGGACCTCGCGCACATCGCCTCCCAGACGGCTGCGCAGGAGAGGGTGCCGCGGATCAAAACCCTGCCCGCCCATGTTGCTGCGGAGCCGCTGCTGGCCGGGCCGTCGGCGCATCGGCTCCCCTTCGGCGTCGGGGGTGCGCGGCTCGACCCCGTCTTCCTCGACTCCTCCCACCTTGTGGCGGTCGGCTCCCGCGGCAGCGGCAAATCGACCTTGCTGGCCACCCTCATCGCCGGCATTTCCCAGCTGCCACGCGAAAACGCGCGCATGGTGATCATCGACCCGCGCCGCACGCACCTGGGCGCCGGCGGCTCGGACATGGTGGCGGCCTACGGGTCCGCCGGCTCGATTGAGGAGACGGTGAAAGCGACCGTCGAGACGCTCTCTGCCCGGCTGCCCGGCCCAAACGTCACCCCGGAGCAGCTCGCGGCCCGGTCGTGGTGGGACGGGCCCGACATCTTTCTTGTCGTAGACGACCTCGACCTGGTGGGAGACGACCCGCTGCGCCCGCTCCTGCCGTTGTTCCCGCACGCGCACGACATCGGGTTGCGCATTATCGTGGCCCGGAAATTCGGCGGCACCGCGCGCGCCCTCTACAGCGGCGTGCTGGCCGCCCTCAAAGACCTCACCCCGGACGTCCTCGTGCTCGACGGCAACCGCGACGAGGGCGCGATCTTCGGCGTCAAACCCGGGCCCCTGCCGCCCGGGCGGGCCACCCTGGTGCGCGGCGGGGAGAACGCCGGAAACATTCAGATCGCCGCCCTGCCACGCACGGAGGAGAGCTCATGACGACGACGCACCCAGACCTCACCGTCACCATTACCCCGGACGCCACCGTATTCGAGGGGCTGGCCAACGTCCGCCGCTACGACCATCCGAGCCCGGCGGACATCGCGGCGTACATCCGCAGCGTGATCGGGCCTTTTCCCGACGGCACCCAGGTGCACGTGGAGGCCGGAGGGGACGACTTCGCACGCGTCTCGGAGGCGCTGGCGGATTACGACATAGTTCTCACCCGCGGCCCGCGTGAGGATGGCGACGGCCCCTCCGGCGAGGGGAGGCACGCGCTCAAGGAGCCCGCCGAGCCTGCCGAGGCGGCTGAGCCCGCTGAGCCCGCTGAACCCGCTGACTGGTGGGACGACGAACCGATCCAGGTGGAGCGGCCCAGCGCCGATGGCGCCGCCCGCTTGCACCGGGCGTGGATTGTCGGGGCGTGTGTGGTCGCCGTCGCACTCGCGATCGCCGCGGCGATCTGGGCGACGATGGCGGCGCTTGGCGACGGGGCGGGAGAGGCGTTGCCGGAGGCGCCGACAAGCGCGGCGTCGCCAAGCGAGGCGGTGACAAGCGCGCCGACAAGCGCGCCGGCGGAGCCGGAGAGTGCCCCGGCGGGCGTCGTCATCGTACGGGAGGGGCTCATGGTGCGCGTGCCCGCCGGGTTCGAGGTCGAACCGGACGGCGACATGTGGAGGGCGACGGGCGACGACCCCGACTTCCGGCTGCAGCTCGCCGTCGATCCTCTCTACCGGTTGCCGCCGGAGGAGCTCACCGCCCAGCTGCTGCGCGACATGGATGGCGACCCACAGGTGGAGCTTGTGCACAACGACGGCCGCGCGCTGACGTACAAGGAAACCGGTGCCGATGGCTCCGAGGCACTGTGGCGCACGTGGGCGGAGGGTGGACACCACATTTCCGTCGGCTGCCACACCCGGACGGCGCCCAACCAGGTGCAGTCCGCGACCTGCCGGATGGCGATGGATTCCGCCGCCTTCGACGCCGATCACGCGGACGGGTAAAAAAATTCCCGACTGAAGGGAACCGAAGGGGCGCCGCGGGAGTCGAATAGAAGTAAGGCCACAACCGGCCTTGCCGGCAACCACACACCACTGACACCTATAGGGGGGAACACCTATGACTCAGCTGACTACTGAAGCCGATGTCATGCGCACCGCAGCCACCAACGTCGACGACACCAACGACGCAGTGAACAGGGAGATCGAACGCATCCAGGGCGTCGTCGAGGGCACCCGCGCCTTTTGGGCTGGTGAAGCCCAGACCAGCTTCGACGGGGTCATGCGCAACTACGACGACGCCCAGCGCCGTCTTGTCGAAGCGCTGCGCGCCATCGCTGACAACCTGCGCGAGAACGCGAAGAACTACGAGCACATCGAAGCGTCCAACATGGACGACCTGCAGAAGATCAGCGCCAGCGCGGGCCTGGCGCTCTAACGAGGAACTTTCAAGGAGACGATCAGCATGACCATCAAGTACGAATTCGGCCAGCTCGCTGGAGCGGCTGAGGACCTGCGCGGATCCGCCGCCCAGATCAACCGCATGCTCGACGAGCTCAAGAGCGGGCTCGCGCCGATGGTGGCGACATGGACCGGTGACGCCGCCGAGGCCTACAACGAGCACCAGCGCAAGTGGGACGCGGCGGCTGAGGACCTCAACGTGATCCTCAACAACGTCGCCCAGGCCGTCGACGGGGGCAACGACCGCATGCGCCAAGTCAACGACGCCGCCGCCCAGAGCTGGGGCTAGACCAATCGGCGGCGGGTAAGCTCGCCGCGCCATACCTATCGGGACATATCGGGGAAATCGGGGAACTCTCGGGGGCTCATCGCGCCCTCACGGCACGCCGGCCACGCGCCTTGGCCAGACCGTGGGGGCGCGTTGCCGCGTTTTGGTGTTCCGCGCGTCGTGCCGTAGGCTAATCCACCTGTGTGTTCACGCGCCGCGAGGCGCGCACCGCCCGTCGGGTCTCCACCGGCCGCCGTCTGGGTGTGTGAGGGCGCACTGACAATTTTCTGGCCGGCAGCCATCTAGACAGACTTTAAGGAGTCATGCATGTCTACTTACCACCCGAAGAGCGGTGACATTACCCGCAAGTGGTACGTCATCGACGCAACCGACGTGGTGCTGGGCAAGCTCGCTTCCACCGCAGCAGATATCCTGCGCGGCAAGCACAAGCCCCAGTTCGCGCCGAACGTTGACACCGGTGACCACGTTATCGTGATCAACGCCGACAAGATCCACATCTCCTCCAACAAGCGCGAGCGCGAAATGCGCTACCGCCACTCCGGTTACCCGGGTGGTCTGAAGTCCATGACCCTGGGTCGCGCTCTGGATGAGCGCCCGGATCGCGTTATCGAAGAGGCGATCCGCGGCATGATGCCGCATAACCGCCTCTCCCGCCAGTCCATCAAGAAGCTTCACGTCTTCGTCGGCTCCGAGCACCCCTACGCAGCTCAGAAGCCGGAAACCTTCGAGTTTAAGCAGGTGGCACAGTAATGACCGAGCCGAACAACTACACCGAAGAGACCTTCGACGCAGAGGTCGACGTCGACCTCGCCGCCGCAGCGACCGAAGGATTCAACTACACCATCGGCGACGCCATCGCCCCCGAGGTCGAAACCGATGCTGAGGAGACGGCAGCTCCGGTCTCCCTGCACGAGGGCCCGATCCAGACCGTCGGCCGCCGCAAGCGCGCCATCGCCCGCGTCACCGTGACCGAGGGTGACGGCACCATCACCGTCAACGGCCGCGAGTTCGAGAACTACTTCCCGAACAAGCTGCACCAGCAGGACATCCTGCAGCCGCTGACCCTGCTTGAGCGCGAAGGCCAGTTCAACATCAAGGCCACCATCACCGGTGGCGGCCCGACCGGCCAGTCCGGCGCACTGCGCCTGGCTATCGCCCGCGCACTCAACGTGTACAACCCGGCTGAGCGCCCGACCCTGAAGAAGGCCGGCCTGCTCACCCGCGACGCCCGCGCCGTCGAGCGCAAGAAGGCCGGCCTGCACAAGGCCCGCCGCGCGCCGCAGTACTCCAAGCGTTAATCACGCCGCGACAGGCACACAGCCGCTCCGACCGTATGGTTGGGGCGGCTTTCGGCGTTTCCGGCGGGCTGGCGAGACAAACGTAACCAGTCGTGCATAATTGGATAAATGACTCGACTGTTTGGAACTGACGGTGTCCGCGGCCTAGCCAACGAGGTGCTGACGGCGTCACTAGCCCTGCGGCTGGGTGCCGCTGCGGCGCTCGTGCTGACGGAGCACCGCAGCTCCGGCAAGCGTCGCCCCACCGCCATCATCGGACGCGACCCGCGCGTCTCGGGTGAAATGCTCGCCGCCGCGATGGCGGCCGGGATGGCGTCGAAAGGCGTCAATGTGTTGCGCGTTGGGGTCATCCCGACGCCCGGGCTCGCTTTCCTCACCGACGATTACGGGGCAGATATAGGCGTGATGATCTCGGCGTCGCACAACCCCATGCCGGACAACGGCATCAAGTTCTTCTCCGCGGGCGGGCGCAAGCTGCCGGACGAGGTGGAGGACCGCATTGAGGAGGCCATGGCGCGTCTCGACGACACCGGGCCCACCGGCACCGGAATCGGGCGCGTCATCGAGGAAGCCCCCGACGCGCAGGAGCGCTACCTCGCCCACCTCAAACGAGCGGTGTCGACGGACCTTTCCGGTATCAAGGTCGTGGTGGACTGCGCCAACGGCGCCGCGTTCGAGGTCGCCCCGAAGGCGTACGCCGCAGCCGGTGCTGACGTCACCGCCATCTTCAACGCGCCCGATGCCTTCAACATCAACGACGGCTCCGGATCCACCCACATGGAGCAGATTCAGCAGGCGGTTGTCAGCCACGGCGCGGACCTCGGGTTGGCGCACGACGGCGACGCGGACCGCTGCCTCGCCGTCGACGCGAAGGGCAACATCGTCGACGGCGACCAGATCATGGCGATTCTGGCCACGACGATGCGTGACAAGAACATCCTGCAGGAGAACACCCTGGTAGCCACGGTCATGAGCAACCTCGGGCTGAAACTGGCGATGCAGCGCGAAGGCATCACCATGAAAGAGACGAAGGTGGGGGACCGCTACGTTCTCGAGGAGCTCGGCCGCGGCGGGTACTCCCTCGGAGGCGAACAGTCGGGCCACATCGTCGTCCCCGCGCACGCCACGACTGGCGACGGCACGTTGTCCGGCCTCCTTCTCATGGCTCGCATGGCGGAGACGGGCAAGACCTTGGAGGAGCTGGCGAGCGTGATGACAGCCCTGCCTCAGGTCCTCATCAACGTGCCCGTGGCCGACAAATCCCGTGTCGCCGACGACCCCGCGGTGAAAACAGCCGTGGAGGAGGCTGAGGCGGAGCTCGGGGAGGCGGGCCGCGTCCTGCTGCGTCCGTCGGGGACGGAGGAAATCTTCCGCGTCATGGTGGAGGCCTCGGAGGAGGAGCACGCCCGCCGCATCGCGGGCAGGCTGGCGGCTGTGGTCTCAGCTGTCTGACGCCGTCGGCGGCGGGTCTATAGAGGCGCTGTGAAAAGAATTGCTGCGCGAGGGAACCGGGCGCGGCTTTTCGGAGTCTAAATAGGGTGCAACTGTTGATCAGGCGCGCCCTGCCAAGGGCCGCGCGGGGGAATGGGGGACACCCGTGGGACATCCGCTGCAGGTTGATCCGGCTGCCGTGAGGGAAGAACTGGCGGCCGCCATAAAGCAATACGAAGAAGTCATTTCAGAGCTCAGATCCGCACCGCCGGTCTTTCCGGCGGATGCTGTCGGTGTGGGCTTCGCAGACTCGGGCCGAGCGCTGGCAGAGGCCTTGGACGGAATGCAGAGCCTCAACGTGAAGTTCCTGGAGAACCGCGTCGAGGGGTGGCGCCAAGTGATGAGGTTGATGGACTCCGTCGAGGACACAGACGGCGTCAACGCCACGGATGTGGGGTCGATGTGGCAGTCGTAACCGCTAACGTCGATTCCCTTGCCGCGCAGGCCGCGGCGGTGCCCGGGTCGGACCCGGCGACGCTCCAGCGCATCATGTCGCTCGCCAAAGACATCAACGCCGCGTACAGCCGGACGGACGGCATGAACATGACGGCAGTGACCACGGGAGCCGGCAAGCTCTTGGGGTCCGGGGGGCGCTCGCGCGGCGGCATCGGTGGATTCATCTACAAATTCTTGGTTGACATCGCGAGCAAGATCGGATCAGACGGGGCGTTCCGGTGGTTTCAGAGCATCGGCGTGTCCGACGACGAAGAGCAGCGCGAATCGGCAGAAACTCGGCAACGGGACAACGCGCTGAAACTTCACGAGGAGGTGGAGGCGGCGTGCAGGTCCATCGAAGAGATCGACGCCACAGCAAACACCGCCATCGGAGGTTTGATGGAGACAATCTCCATGCTTCTCGGAATCGTACGACTCCACCCGGCCGGGCGAGCCGCAGCGCTCATCATGCCGCTCGTCGCCAACGGTTTCGAGCAGGTTTACGGCATCGTTGAGGACCGCAATCAGCAGCTCGAGGCGTGCCTGAACGCGGTGGCGGAGTCCGGCCGCGCCATGCAGGAGCACCAGCCTGCCCCACCGTGCGAGTGGACGTGCCCACCCGCCTCCGAAACTCCGTGTTCGGATGCGCCCGCGCCACAACAGCCGGGCGACGCACCCGCCCCACCCGCGCAGGGCGGAGCGGTCGCGGCGAGCAGTGAGGACGAGTGCGATGAAAAACCCACGCCGGCCGCGCAGCATGCGCAGCCCACACAGCCGGCACAGTGTGCGCCGCCTGCACCGAGTGAGCCGCCCGCGGAAAAATGCATCGAACGGTTGGTTCCGGCCCCGCCGCTCGACCGCATGCCCACGCACGCGGCTTCCGCCGTCACGGAGTCTCCCACGAACATTGCGTTCAACTTCCACATCGATTCAGATGCCACCTGGCAAGCTTCATCAGCGTGTGCACCGACGTGCGACGACGCCGCCCAGTTCGCGCCGCCGAAGCAAGACTTCTCGGTGTGCCACATCGGGGTGCTCGCCCAGATCGGGGTAAGCATCACGCTGGAATGCCTCGACTACCTCGCCGAATGCATCTCCCAGTCCGCGGAATGCCCCGGCGAGGACTGCAGTGTGCACGAGGAGACGCCACCTCCGGCGCCTGAGCCTCCTGCACCGGAGCCTCCTGCACCGGAGCCTCCTGCACCTGAGCCTCCTGCACCCGAGCCTCCGGTCACTGAGGAAACCCCGAAACCGCCGCCGCCGGACTTGGCCGCGGTGGAGGAGCCACCCGCGCCCGCGGAGAAACTGCGCGCGTTGGGTCTTGAGCCACAGGCTGCGCCGCCCGAACCGGAACCTGCACCCGCACCGGAACCGCCGCCCGCACCGGAACCGCCACCCAGCGGTGACACCCCGAAAATGAGAAAGACAGGTGAGTGGTAATGGATTTCATCGAGTTCGCTGAGCAGTACAAGCGACGCACCGCTAAACGGATGCTCGACTTCGAGGCGGCCATAGCGGAGGCGCACCGGAAGATGGAGCAGGCGGGTCGGCAGCAGGCGATGGTGCGCGAGCTCAACCTGCGCCAAACTCCGCCGAACCCGCCGCGCGGCACCTACAGGCCCGTGCGGCGCAGCGGCCGGGTGCAGGGGGTGCTGCGCCGTGACGGGCAGGACGAGGCCGACAGGTAGTCGTTCGAGCCGGCGCGGCTAGAAGAACGAGAAGCTGGAGTCGTCGCGGGTCAGTCCTGCCCGCTGCGCGAGGGCGTCGCCGGTCAGCGACTTCACCTTCGGGCCCGACGCGTCCGGCTCGCTGAAGTCCGAGTACTTCTTCTGCCCGTCGAGCTGGTGGAGGAAGTAACCGACGAGGAGACCGCGCACGGTCGCCTGCACACTGCTGTTCGGCTGCGCCAAGCCCATGATCCGCTTGACAAAGGAGTCCTCGCTGAAACTTGCCTGGCTTCCCTTGGCGGGGATGCGGTAGACGACGTCTCCGGCCCAGTTGTAGGCGAGCTTGGCGGGGTTGCCAGGATCGAAAAGCGAATCGGAATCGTCGTCTGCGCCGATGACCATGCTCGGAAGCAGCAGGTTGCGCGCCGCCTGTGTGGCGGACGGGGCGGTGTTGGCTGGGTACACGGCGGCGACCGCCTTAACCTTCGGGTTGTTCACCGCGGCCAGGGCCGCCGCGCCGCCGCCCATACCGTGGCCCGCCACTCCGATCTTGCCGGGGGCCACGGTGACGTTTCCATTGCCCAGCCGCACGCCGGCGAGAATCTGCATCGCCGTATCCAGGTCTGCGGCGAAGCCGGCGTGGTCGGGGTTGAAACCAGACTCGGTGTCCGGAGCTGCGACGACCAATCCCCAGCTGGCGAGGTGGCGCAGGGTGGCGTGGTAATCGCTCACGCCCTTCATCCAGTCGTGGCCGAAGGCGATGGCCGGCAGCCCGTTACCTTCGGCGGGGGTGTACACCTTTCCCGGCAAGCCCGTGTAACCGAGGTCGCCCTCCATCACTCGGTGCGGGCCCCGCTTGGAAAGATCCGACAGCTTCTTCAGATTCGCAGACACGTTGTACAGAATACGTTATCTAGTACGCGCGGGGCGCGGATCGAGCGCGGGCGAGTGGAGGTGGGCGCGGGCGGGAGGCGTCGATAAGCACAATGAGCGACGAATGAGTGCCGTGTATTAGGGTTGTGCGCATGTGTGGAATCGTGGGTTATGTCGGCCAGAAGCAGGCCCTGCCAATCGCCGTTGAGGCGCTCCGCCGGATGGAGTACCGCGGGTACGACTCCGCGGGTGTTGCCGTCGTGGGCGACGGTGGCATCTCCAGCGCGAAACGCGCAGGCAAGCTCGCCAACCTCGAGGACAAGATCGACGAGATCGGCCCCGACACGCTGGCGGGAACCACGGTTATCGGCCACACCCGCTGGGCCACCCACGGCCGGCCGACGGATGAGAACGCGCACCCGCACATCTCCTACGACGGCAAGGTGGCCATCGTCCACAACGGCATCATCGAGAACTTCGCCGCGCTGCGCGAGGAGCTGGAGCGCGACGGGATCGAGCTGACCTCGGAGACCGACTCCGAAACCGCAGCCCACCTCCTCGCCCAGGCCTACAACGACGGGCCGACGGCCGGCGACTTCCGCGCCAGCGCACTGCGTGTCCTCAACCGCCTCGAAGGCGCATTCACGCTGCTATTCGTCCACGCGGACCACCCCGGCCAGATCATCGCGGCCCGCCGCTCCACCCCGCTGATGGTGGGCGTGGGCGAGGGCGAGATGTTTTTGGGCTCCGACGTCGCGGCCTTCATCGAACACACCAAGCAGGCTGTTGAGCTGGGGCAGGACTCGGTGGTAATCATCACCGCGGATTCCTACGAGATCCTCAACTTCGACGGATCGAAGGCCGAGGGCACCCCCTTTAGCATCGACTGGGACCTCGAGGCCGCCGAGAAGGGCGGGTACGACTCCTTCATGATGAAGGAGATCTTCGAGCAGCCCGCGGCGGTGCGCGACACCCTGGCCGGTCACTGGGCCGAGGGGCGGGTCACGCTCGACGAGAACAACCTCACCGCCACCGAGCTGAAGTCCTTCGACCAGGTCTTCGTCGTCGCCTGCGGCTCCGCCTACCACTCGGGCCTCGCGGCCAAGTACGCCATCGAGCACTGGGTGCGCATCCCGGTGCAGATCGAGGTGGCCAGCGAGTTCCGCTACCGCGACCCGGTGCTCGACGAGCGCACGCTCGTGCTGGCGATCTCCCAGTCCGGCGAGACCGCCGACACGTTGGAGGCCGTGCGCCACGCCAAAACCCAGGGCGCGAAGGTGCTGGCTGTGTGCAACACCAACGGCTCGCAGATCCCGCGTGAGTCCGACGCCGTGCTCTACACGCACGCCGGGCCCGAGATCGGGGTGGCGTCGACGAAGGCGTTCTTGGCCCAGGTGGCCGCGAACTACATTGTCGGCCTCGCCCTGGCGCAGGCGAAGGGCACGAAGTACCCGGACGAGATCGCCGAGATCTGGGCCGAGCTCGAAGCCATCCCAGGCAAGATCGAGGAGGCGCTGAAATCGCGCGACCAGGTCAAGGAGATCTCGGAGACCCTCGGGGCCGTCAAGACCATGCTTTTCCTCGGCCGCGGGGTGGGCTACCCCATCGCGCTCGAGGGCGCGCTCAAGCTCAAGGAGCTCGCCTACATCCACGCGGAGGGCTTCCCTGCCGGCGAGCTCAAGCACGGCCCGATCGCGCTGATCGAGGAGGACCTGCCCGTCGTCGTCATCGTCCCCAGCCCCCGCGGCGTGAGCCAGCTGCACTCCAAGATCGTGTCCAACATCCAGGAGATCCGCGCCCGCGGCGCAAAGACCTTCGTCATCGCGGAGGAGGGCGACACCGCGGTGGAGCCGTACGCGAACTGGCTCGTGCGCATCCCGCAGACCCCGACGATCATGCAGCCCCTGCTGGCAACCGTCCCGCTGCAGTTCCTCGCCGCGGACATCGCCCGGGAAAACGGCAACGAGGACATCGACAAGCCTCGCAACCTGGCCAAGTCCGTCACCGTCGAGTAGCCGCGGACACTTATAGCGGATGCTCGGCGCACTCTCCCTCGCCTTTGTCGACTCCATCAACCTGCTGCTCATCGGGGTGATCGTCGCGGTGGGCATCGTGGCGCCGGTAGCAAGCCGATCGAGCGGGAGCCAGTACGCGAGGATCACCTCGCTGCTCATCGCGGGGGATTGGCTGGGGGTGTTGAGCCTCGCGCTGGTGATGCTCGTGGTCTTCGACGGGCTTGGCCCCGTGGTCCAGCGGTTCGTCGAGGGCCCGGTGTTCGGCATCGTGCTTATCGCCACCGGCGTGGTCACGGGACTGCTCGCTCTGCGCGGCGGGGACAACTCCGCGCTTGTGGAGCGTGTGATGGGCCCCGTGCGCACGCCCGGCCCGATGACCGTGGTCACCGGATTCGTGCTGGGCGTCGTCCAGTCGGCCACCTCCGTGCCCTTCTACGGCGGCCTCGCGCTGCTGTCGGCGTCGGGGATCGACCCCGCGGTGCGCTACAGCGCGCTGGCGCTCTACGCCACCGTGGCTCTGAGCCTGCCCACCGCCTGCGCACTGTTGATCGGGTGGTTGCGCCGGCACCCGGACAGCGCGGCGGGGCGCGCGTTTTCCTGGGCCCGCGTCCACCCGGACGTTGTCACGCTGGCGGCGACGTGGGCGGTCGCGGTGCTGCTGGTCGTGCTGGGCGCCGTTCACCTCTTCTAAGTTCGCGCGCGCCCATGGTGCACAATGGTGCCCATGGATTTGCTCACCGCGCGGGTCGACGTCGACGCCATCACGCACAACACCGGCGTGCTCAAGCGCCTCGCGGGCGAGGCGCGGCTGATGTGCGTGGTCAAGGCCGACGCCTACAACCACGGGGTGCGCCGCGTCGTGCCGGCGATGGAGCGCGGCGGTGCGGACGCGTTCGGCGTCGCCACGCTCGGCGAGGCCGCGCTCGTGCGCGAGCTGACCTCGAAGCCGGTTCTCGCCTGGCTGTGGGTGCCGGGCCAGGACATCCCCGCCGGCGTCGAGCTCGGCGTGCCCACCCTCGAGCACCTCCGCTGGCTTATCGACGCCCACGTCACCGCACCCCTACACATCAAGGTGGACACCGGCATGCACCGGTCCGGGCTCGTGGAATCCGACTGGGAGGAGGCCTTCGCGCTGGCCGCGCGGGCGGGCCTGAATGTGGTGGGCGTGATGAGCCACCTCGCCGTGGCGGACGAGGTTGGTAACCCGTACACGGACCTGCAGGCGGCCGCGTTCGAGCGCGCGGTGCGCCTCGCTCGCGCCCACGGCCTGCGCGCGGACGTCAACCATCTGGCCAACACGCCCGCACTCTTGACCCGGCCGGAGCTGAAGTTCGACCAGGTGCGCGCGGGCCTGGGCCTCTACGGCCTCGAACCGATCGCGGGGTCCGACAACGACCTGCGCCCCGCGCTGACCTGGGTGGCCCGCGTGGTGGCGGTCAAGCCGTTGTCCGCCGGCGAGGCCGTGAGCTACGGGCTGACCTGGAGCGCGCCCGCAAACGGCTGGTTCGCGGTCGTGGCGGCGGGCTACGCCGACGGCGTCTCGCGCGCCTGGCAGGGCACGTTCGAGGTCACCATCGGCGGCGTGCGGTACCCGCAGGTGGGCCGGGTGTGCATGGACCAGTTCATCGTCTGGCTCGGCGAGTCGGAGCCCGACGCCGCCTCTGGGGTGGCGGTGGGGGACGAGGCCGTCATTTTCGGTGCCGGGGGAGTCAGCGCGACGGAGCTGGCGGACAAGGTGGGCACCATCAACTACGAGATCATCTGCGCGCCGCGGGGCCGCACGGTGCGCAGCTACGTCGGAGGAGGAGACGCATGACACCGGACTTTCCCGCCCGGGGAACCCGCCAGTGCGACTCGGCGGCGGAGACGGCGCAGCTCGGGAGGGAGCTGGGTGCGGCGCTAGAGGCCGGCGACGTCGTCATCCTCGACGGCCCGCTGGGCGCGGGCAAGACCACGTTCACCCAAGGCATCGCGGCCGGCATGGGAGTGTCGGGGCGGGTGACCAGCCCGACGTTCGTCATCGCGCGCGAGCACAGGTCCCCCGCCGGCGGGCCGGCCCTGGTTCACGTCGACGCCTACCGGCTGATCGGTGAGGGATCCTCCGGCGACCCCCTCGGGGAGCTCGACGCGCTCGACCTGGACACGGAGCTGGCCAGCGCCGTCGTTGTGGCGGAGTGGGGCGGCGGGCTGGTCGAGCAGATTGCCAGCCGCTTCCTGCTCGTGACCATCGACCGCGAGACGCTGGTGCGCGCGGACCCCGACTCCGAGGGGCGGATCATCTCCTGGGAGATCAAATCGCCCGTCGAGGCCGGGATGTAGGCTTTAAGCCATGCTGAAGCTGAACAATGCGCACCGCCGCTGGATCGCCCTCGCCCTCGCTCTGTGGATCATCGTCCTCATCGCCATCATCTTCCTGCCCATGAGCCGGGGTGGAGCCCAGGCGAGCCACACCAACTCGCTGAGCCAGAGCCTGCAGTACACCGAGGCCGCCAACGGCGACGCCGTGGTCGCTGAGCTGATCACCCCCGCCAACGTCTACGACGATTCCTACGTCGGGTACACCACGATGTGCCCCACGGACCCGGTGGAGCTCACGCAGGCCAAGATGCAGGCGTTCGGCCTCGACGGCTCCCAGGTGGATCTGAGCGGCAAGTACGGGTACATGGTTCTGCTTCCGGCCGCGCAGCCCGGCGAGGTGACCCTCGACCGCGTCAACCTGAGCACCGTCAACATCTGCACTGTCCCGCAGTCCGAGTCGTTCCCCATCGACACCCCGATCCCGTTCTACATCGACGAGGGCACCTGGGTCATGGGGATCAACTCCTAAGGTCGCCCGCGTGATTGTTCTGGCTCTCGACACCGCCACGTCCGACCTGGTCGCCGGTCTGGTGGACACGGACGGGCCGCGCGTGCTCGCGGAGTCGGTCACGGCAACCCGGGCGCACAACGAAAAACTCGTGCCCGAGGTGACCAAGCTTCTCGACGCCGCGGGGGTCACCTTCGCCGACCTCGGCGCGATCGTCGTCGGGTGCGGCCCGGGCCCGTTCACGGGGTTGCGCGTCGGCATGGCCACCGCCTCGGCGTTCGGCCAGGCACTGGGCATCCCGGTGCACGGGGTGGTCACCCACGACGCGATCGCGTGGCAGATGGGTGCGCGCTCCGCACTCGCCGTCACCGACGCTCGGCGCCGCGAGGTGTACTGGGCCGCCTACTCCGACGGTGAGCGCGTCGCCGGGCCGTCGGTCACCGCGCCTGCCGACGTCGACGTCTCCGGGGCGGACGCGATCAGCGTGCCCCCCTCGCTGTCGGATCAGCTTCCCGCAAGCGAAGCGGAGATCACCTACGCCGCGCCCACCCCGTTGGGGCTCGTGGCCTCGGCCGACCTGGGTGCCCCGCCCGTCCCGTTGATGCCGCTCTACCTGCGCCGGCCGGACGCGAAGGAGCCGGCTCCCGCGCCGCGTTCCGCCGCCATCCCCGCGGATTTCTCGGTCGAGACGGGAGGCACGCCATGAGGTTACGCGAGCTCACGCTTGCCGACGCCACCCGCGTCGCCGAGATCGAACGCGACCTCTTCGCCGGCGACAACCCGTGGTCGCGCGACGTGTTCGTCGCCGAGTTCGCACAGCCCTACACGTTCTATGTCGGCGCGTTCGAGGATGGTGAGGATGACGGCGAGGAGCTGATGGGCTACGCCGGCCTGGCGATGCTGGGGCCCCGCGACGACCCGGAGTTCGAGGTGCACACCATCGGGGTGGCGCGCGAGCACCAAGGCAGGGGCATCGGGCGGCTGCTCATGCACCAGCTGGTGCACACCGCCGACCTGATGAACGGGCCGATGTTCCTCGAGGTGCGCACGGACAACGCGCCGGCGATCGGGTTGTACGAGAGCTACGGCTTCACCGTGCTGGCCACGCGCAAGGCCTACTACCAGCCTTCGGGTGCGGACGCGTATTCGATGATGCGGCACCCCAGAGACGAAAGGGATCCGGGCACATGAGCATGACCGTCCTCGGAATCGAGTCCTCCTGCGACGAAACCGCCGTGGGCGTTGTCACATTGCACGACGACGGGTCGATGGAGATCCTGGCCAACCAGGTGGCGTCATCCATGCAGGAGCACGCCCGCTTCGGCGGCGTCGTGCCAGAGATCGCCTCGCGCGCGCACCTGGAGGCCATGCCGCAGGTGATGGACGCGGCGCTGCGCGAGGCCGGCATCGACCGGCCGGACGCGGTCGCGGCCACGGTCGGTCCGGGCCTTGCCGGGGCGCTGCTGGTCGGGGCGTCGGCGGCGAAGGCGTACGCGGCGGCGTGGGGCGTTGACTTCTACGGCGTCAACCACCTCGGCGGGCACGTCGCGGTGGCCAACCTGGATGGCGCCGAGGACCTGCCGCACTCGGTGGCGCTGCTGGTTTCCGGCGGGCACACCCAGTTGCTCGAAGTCGACGCGGTGGGAAAGCCCATGAAGGAGCTGGGCAGCACGCTTGACGACGCCGCCGGCGAGGCCTACGACAAGGTCTCGCGTCTGCTCGGGCTGGGATACCCGGGTGGTCCGGTCGTCGATAAGCTCGCTGCCCGGGGCGAGGCCGTGATCGACTTCCCGCGCGGGCTGAACAAGGCGGAGGATTACCGCGGCGAGCACCGCTACGACTTTTCCTTCTCGGGGCTCAAGACGGCCGTGGCGCGGTACGTCGAGGCGGCCGAGCGCGAGGGCAGGGTGATCTCGGTGGAGGACGTGTGCGCGTCGTTCCAGGAGGCCGTGTGCGACATCCTGACCAAAAAAGCGGTCATGGCCTGCGAGGACACCGGCGCCCGCGTGCTGCTGCTGGGCGGGGGAGTGGCCGCCAACCGCCGGCTGCGCGAGCTGGCGGGGCAGCGGTGCGCCGCCGCCGGCATCGAGCTGCGCGTGCCCCGGCTGAGCCTGTGCACCGACAACGGGGTGATGATCGCGGCGCTGGCCGCGCAGCTGATCCACGAGGGGGCGCGCCCGTCCGGACTCGGCGTGGGCACGGACACCACACTGGATGTGGCGGTGCCCGTCGTGGCCGCTGAGACGTGTTGAGAGTTAGCACTCGCGGGGGTAGAGTGCCAGTAGGTTGCATTGAGCACAGTTGTTCACCCGCGACGACGGCTGCCGCTTGGATGAAAACCGACTTACGTAACTCCCATCACGAAAGGTCATTGATCGATCATGGCAAACGTCAACATCAAGCCGCTCGAGGACAAGGTCCTGGTTCAGATCGCTGAGGCGGAGACCACCACCGCCTCCGGCCTGGTCATCCCCGACTCCGCTGCGGAAAAGCCGCAGGAAGCCGTCGTCATCGCCGTGGGCCCGGGCCGTCTCGACGACTCCGGCAACCGCGTACCGGTGGATGTCCAGGAGGGCGACACCGTTGTCTTCTCCAAGTACGGCGGAACCGAGCTGAAGTACAACGGCGAGGAGTACCTGCTCCTGTCCGCCCGCGACCTGCTCGCAGTCGTCGAAAAGTAAAGAAACGGGGGCTTAGCCACCAATGGCAAAACTCATCGCATTTGACCAGGAAGCCCGCGAGGGCATCCAGCGCGGCGTGGACATCCTCGCCGACGCCGTCAAGGTCACGCTCGGCCCGCGCGGCCGCAACGTGGTGCTGTCCAAGGCCTTCGGCGGCCCAGCAGTGACCAACGACGGCGTGACCATCGCGCGCGACATCGACCTAGAAGACCCCTTCGAAAACCTCGGCGCGCAGCTGGTGAAGTCGGTCGCTGTCAAGACCAACGACATCGCCGGCGACGGCACCACCACCGCGACCCTGCTCGCCCAGGCGCTCGTGTCCGAAGGTCTGCGCAACGTCGCGGCCGGCGCGAACCCGGTGGAGCTGAACAAGGGGATCAAGGCGGCCGCCGAGAAGGCCGTCGAGGAGCTGAAGAAGCGCGCCACCGCCGTCTCGTCCAGCGCCGAGATCGCCAACGTGGCCACCGTGTCCTCGCGCGACCCGGAGGTCGGCGAGATGGTCGCCGGCGCGATGGACAAGGTGGGCAAGGACGGCGTGGTCACCGTTGAGGAGTCCCAATCCATGGACTCCTACGTGGATCTCACCGAAGGCATCTCCTTTGACAAGGGCTTCCTCTCGCCCTACTTCATGACGGACCCGGACGCCGGCCAGGCGGTCCTGGACGGGGCACGCGTGCTGCTCGTGCGGAACAAGATCTCCTCGCTGCCGGACTTCCTCCCGCTGCTGGAGCAGATCGCCACCGAGTCCGTGCCGCTGCTCATCATCGCAGAGGACGTCGAGGGCGAGCCGCTGCAGACCCTGGTTGTCAACACCATCCGCAAGACGCTCAAGGTTGTCGCCGTGAAGTCACCGTACTTCGGCGAGCGCCGCGCCGCGTTCATGGATGACCTCGCTGTGGTCACCAACGCTACTGTGATCGACCCGGAGGTCGGCGTGACCTTGAAGGACGCCACCCTGGACCACCTCGGCTCCGCCCGCCGCGTGACGGTGACCAAGGACGACACCGTCATCGTCGACGGCGCCGGTACCGCCGAGGCCGTCGAGGAGCGCCGTGCCCAGATCCGCCGCGACATCGAGGCGACGGACTCCACCTGGGACAAGGAAAAGATGGAGGAGCGCCTGGCCAAGCTGTCCGGCGGTGTCGCCGTCGTCCGCGTCGGCGCCGCCACCGAGACCGAGGTCAACGAGCGCAAGCTGCGCGTCGAGGACGCCATCAACGCCGCCCGCGCGGCGGTGGAGGAAGGCATCATCGCCGGCGGCGGTTCGGCGCTGGTGCAGATCTCCCACGAGCTGGAGGCGTACGCCGAGCAGTTCGAGGGAGAGCAGCGCACCGGCGTTCTCGCCGTGTCCCGGGCGCTGACCAAGCCCGCCTACTGGATCGCGAGCAACGCCGGCCTCGACGGTGCCGTCGTCGTGTCCAAGGTCGCCGAGCTGTCCAACGGGGAGGGCTTCAACGCCGCCACCCTGGAGTACGGCAACCTCATCGAACAAGGCATCATCGACCCGGTCAAGGTGACCCACTCCGCAGTGGTCAACGCCGCGTCCGTCGCGCGTATGATCCTGACCACCGAGGCGTCCGTGGTGACCAAGCCGGCAGAGCCGGATGATTCGGCTGCGGACCACGGCCACCACCACTAAGTAAGTGGCGTAGTCCCACTCATGAGTTAAGGCCCCGCTTGGCGGGGCCTTTAATCATTGGGCGGAGAAGCTACTTCGCGGAGACGGCGGCGACCTTCATGCCGCCGCGGGAGGAGCCGCCGCGCAGGATGGCCTGGCGCTCGGACTCGCTCATCCCGCCCCAGATGCCGTAGGGCTCCGCGACACGCAAGGCGTGGTCGCGGCACTGGGAGAGCACCGGGCAGTTGTAGCAGATCGCCTTCGCGCGGTTCTCGCGCTGGGTGCGGGCGCGCCCGCGCTCACCGTCCGGATGGTAGAAAACCTCGGAGGCCTCGCCACGGCATGCGCCGTGGAGCTGCCAATCCCAGAAATCCGCGTTCGGTCCAGGAAGTTGCTGAGGTTGAGACATAAAAGTTTGGGCTCCTTCTGCGTGGCGCCGCGGAAAATGCGGCGGGATCCATCTAAACCAGCGGTGTGTGCACCACGGAGCAGTTAAGTACGACATGGTTAACGTTTGGTTTCTGCGCGGTAACGTCCACCTAGAAACGAGGAGATAGCCGCGAAAATATTGGCAACACGCTGGGAGTTTGGTTAAGGTTAAACCTCGGTGAATTCTTGCGCGCCTGGGTAAAACCCGGCGAAAGGAGCACCACTGCGGGCGCGGGGTTGGGCCCCAGCGTAGGATGAACCGCAACTTTGAGAACCTGGGCCCGAATCGCTGAAAGGGGAGCTGTGGCTTCGTCGGACGTGGACAGTCGGCTCGCGGAACTCGTTCCGCTCGCGGCCGGCGGTGACCGTCGCGCTCTCCAGGAGGTGGTGAGGATCATCCACCCGATGGTCCTGCGCTACGCCCGGGCGCGCCTCGGCGGGGGCCGGGCCCCGACGGCGGAGGATGTGGCGCAGGAGATTTGCCTGGCCGTAGCGACGTCGGTAAGCAAGTTCGTCGACCGCGGCACGCCGTTTATGGCTTTCGTCTACGGCATCGCGTTTAACAAGGTCGCCGACGCGCACCGCAGCATGGCCAGGGACAGGCTCACGCCGACGGAGAACGTGCCGGATGGGGCGTCGGCAGAGGGGACGCCCGAGGACTTCGCCTTAGTCAACGACGGGAGTAACAGAGTGTACAAGTTACTCGATGTATTAAATGACAAGGCTAGAGACATCATCATCCTGCGGGTGTTCGTCGGGCTGTCCGCCGAGGAAACGGCGGCTGCTGTCGGTGGAACCGCAGGCGCTGTGCGTGTTGCGCAACACCGCGCCCTGGCCACTTTGAGGAAAGCCATTGAAGAAGGTGAGAGCAATGAGGCGTCGCTCTGACGAGCCGAAGCGCGATGTGACGGCACACCTGCAGCCGCTTGTCGACGACGACGTGTTCCTTACGGCGCTGTCCGAGGGAACCGACCCGTCCGACGGCGCCGACCCGCTCGCCGCGTTGCTGCTCGAGATGCGTTCCGAGGTGGAAAGGCAGATGCCACCCGCGCCCGTCATCGACGGCGGTGAGGCGGAAGGCGGTGTGGTCGACCTGGGTGAGGACCAGAAGCGCCACAGGGCGCCCGGCCCGCTGGTGTCCGGATTCATCGGCGCGGCCGCGGCGACGGCCGTCCTCGCCGGCACCGGCGCCGCCCTGTACAACGCGACGCCCGATTCGCCGTTGTGGGGCCCGTCCACGGCGTTGTTCGGTGAGCGGGCGTCCGTCGTGGAGCTCGCGAGCACGCTCGATGAGCTCGAGGTTGCCAGCGAGAAGGGCGATGTCGCCGGCACCCGGGATCTGCTCAACCAGGCTCGTTCACTTATCGACGCTCTCGGCGCCCCGCGCGCGCAGACCGACGAGCGGATGCCCGCCGAACCGGCGCCCACACCGGTGACGGTGACGGTGACGCAGACGGAACAGCGCCCGGCCGCGGAGGAGACCCCCGAGCCGTCGAACGCGGCGCCCGAGCCCGCCGAACCGGCCCCGGCGGTGACCCAGACACAGACGCTGGTACAGACCCAGACTGTGACGGTGACGGTAACCCAGCCGCCCGCGCAGCCCGCGGCGTCCGACACCCCGGAACCCGAGGCGCCCTCACCCGTCGCCGGTGCGCGGCCCGCCACGCCCCAGGCGGTGGCGGAGCCGGGTACCGCTAACGCCGGACGCTAGCGCGCGTCGAGCCCGTCGAGGTAGCCCAGGGCGTAGTCCCACGGCACATAGGCCTCGACATTGGGCTGCGCGCTCGGTTCGTGGACCGGGGGCAGCTCGCCGTTGAGGCTGGCGATCATGTTCTGCTCCATGATCTCCCAGTCGTAGTAGTGCATTTCCTCGCAGTCCTCGCACTGGAAATAGATGCCCTGCAGGCCTCGCGGCCCCAGCACGTCCTTGAACTCGCGGACCTGGGCGAGGTCGCGGATTACGGCGACGCGCTCCGAATCACTCAGTGGCTCGACGGCTTCGTCGTCCTCGATAAAGGACGCCGGATCGTTCGGGTCGTCCTTGAACGGGTCGAGCGGCATCATATCGTCGTAGTTCACAGTGGCCAACTCTAATTCCCTAGCCCGAGCCGGGGCAATTCACCGGCTTGTGACCTGCGCATATGTGGCAATTGGCGGCTCGATATATCATAACGTAAACGAACGGGATTCTACCTCAAGTGGAAAGGGAGTTGCGGATTATGGCCACAGAGTCAGTACTCACAGGCGGGGACGACCCGAACAAGGTGGCCCTGCGCGGCCTGACCTTTGACGATGTCCTGCTGTTGCCCGCCGAGTCGCACATCGTCCCCGCCGAGGTGAGCACCGCGAGCCAGTTCACCCGCAACATCCGCCTCGGGATCCCGATCACGTCCGCGGCCATGGACACCGTCACGGAGTCCCGCATGGCCATCGCCATGGCCCGCCAGGGCGGCATCGGCGTCCTGCACCGCAACCTCAGCGCGCAGGACCAGGCCGAGCAGGTCGACATTGTGAAGCGCTCGGAGTCCGGCATGATCACCGATCCCGTCACCGCCTCCCCCGAAATGACCATCCGCGACGTGGACGCACTGTGCGCCCGCTTCCGTATCTCGGGCCTGCCCGTGGTCGACGACGCGGGCACGCTCGTCGGCATCATCACCAACCGCGACATGCGCTTCGAGGCAGACTTTGATCGCCGTGTCTCCGAGGTCATGACGGCGATGCCGCTCGTGGTGGCCAGCGACGGCGTGTCCAAGGAGGAGGCGCTCGCCCTGCTGTCGGCCAACAAGGTGGAGAAGCTGCCGATCGTGGACGACGACGGCAAGCTCACCGGGCTCATCACGGTCAAGGACTTCGTCAAGTCCGAGCAGTACCCCAACGCGTCGAAGGACAGCCAGGGCCGACTGCTCGTCGCCGCCGGCATCGGCACCGGAGACGACTCCTACGACCGCGCTGGGCTGCTCGTCGAGGCCGGAGTGGACGCGCTCGTGGTCGATTCCGCGCACGCCCACAACAACCGCGTGCTCGAGATGGTCGCGCGGGTGAAGAAGGACTTCGGCGACCGCGTCGACGTCATCGGCGGCAACCTCGCCACGCGCAGAGCCGCGAGTGCGATGATCGACGCCGGCGCAGACGCCATCAAGGTCGGCATCGGCCCGGGCTCCATCTGCACCACCCGCGTCGTCGCCGGCGTGGGTGCCCCGCAGATCACCGCGATCCTCGAGGCGTCCGTCCCGGCGCACAAGGCGGGGGTCCCCGTTATCGCCGACGGCGGCATCCAGCACTCCGGCGACGTCGCCAAGGCCCTCGCGGCCGGCGCGTCTACGGTGATGCTCGGCTCGATGCTCGCGGGCACGAAGGAGGCCCCGGGCGACATCGTCGTCGTCGGCGGCAAGCAGTACAAGCGCTACCGCGGCATGGGCTCCATGGGCGCGATGCAGGGCCGCGGCCTCTCGGGGGAGAAGCGGTCCTTCTCCAAGGACCGCTACTTCCAGGCGGATGTGGCCAGCGAGGACAAGCTGGTGCCGGAGGGCATCGAAGGGCGCGTGCCGTACCGCGGCGAGCTCGACGCGATCACCCACCAGATCGTCGGCGGCCTGCGCGCGGCGATGGGCTACACCGGGTCGTCGTCCATCGAGGAGCTGCAGACCAAGCAGTTCGTCCAGATCACCGCCGCGGGCCTGCGCGAGTCCCACCCGCACGACATCACCCAAACCGTCGAGGCCCCCAACTACCGCGGCTAAGCCCGCCACCCCAGGAGAAAGCGAACGCACATGCGCGACTACGTGGAGATCGGAATCGGCCGCGAGGCCCGCAAGGCCTACCAGCTGAACGACATCTCGTTGGTGCCGTCGCGCCGGACGCGGTCGTCGGCTGATGTGGACACCAGCTGGAACATCGACGCCTACACCTTCGACGTCCCGCTCGTCTCCCACCCGACAGACGCCCTCGCCAGCCCCGAGTTCGTCATCGAGATGGGCAAGCAGGGCGGCCTGGGCGTGCTCAACGCCGAGGGGATCCTGGCGCGCCACGCGTCGCTTGACGACGCGATCGCCCGTGTCGTCGGCGCGGGCGTGCCCGACGACATCTTCGAAATGAACACCAGTGTCGCGGAGTTCATCCGCGCTACCCGCGACACCACCGCGGCGCTGCAGGAGCTGCACGCCGCGCCGCTGGACCACGACCTGCTCGCGGAGCGCATCGCCCAGGTGCGCGATTCCGGTGTCACCGTCGCGGTGCGCGTCTCCCCGCAGAATGCGCGCGAGCTCGCGCCCGTCGTGATCAAGGCCGGCGCCGAGATCCTGTTTATTCAGGGCGCCGTCATCTCGGCGGAGCACGTCCAGCGCGGCGGCGAGCCGCTCGACCTCAAGGAGTTCATCGGCTCCCTCGAGGTCCCCGTCATCACCGGCGGGGTCTACGACTACACCACGGCGATGCACCTGATGCGCTCCGGTGCGGCGGGCGTCATCGTCGGCTCCGGTGTCATCTCCGGCAACGCGTCGGTGGGGGTGGGCGTGCCCATGGCGACCGCAATCGCGGACGTCGCGGCCGCCCGGCGCGAATACCTGGACGAGACCGGCGGGCGCTACGTGCACATCCTTGCCGACGGCGAGATCAACAACAGCGGCAACGTCGCGGCGGCCATCGCGTGCGGCGCGGACGCCGTCATCCTGGGGCGCCTGCTCGCGCGGGCGACGGAGGCCGCGGGGCACGGCTCCTACTGGGAGTCGGTGTCGGCGCACCCGCGCTACCCGCGCGGTTCGGTCGAGCCCGTAAGCCTCGGCGAGGAGCGCATCCCGCTCGGCCAAGTACTCGGCGGACCCGCATCCGAGCCCTACGGGGAGACCAACATCGTGGGCGGGCTGCGCCGGATCATGGCCAAGTGCGGGTACACGGACACCAAGTCATTCCAGAAGGTGGGGCTTACGCTGGCCCGCTAGCGCTCCCCGGGTATTTCCTAGTCGCGGGGTGGGTTAGTATTTGGAGCGTGACTACACCCCAACAACGCCCAGTACTTGTTGTCGATTTCGGCGCGCAGTACGCGCAGCTCATCGCCCGCCGCGTCCGCGAGGCGCGCGTGTACTCGGAGGTCGTCCCCTCCACCATCACCGCCGCGGAGGTGCGCGCGAAGCAGCCCGCCGCGCTCGTGCTC
This sequence comes from Corynebacterium mycetoides, assembly GCF_900103625.1. Classification (NCBI taxonomy): domain Bacteria; kingdom Bacillati; phylum Actinomycetota; class Actinomycetes; order Mycobacteriales; family Corynebacteriaceae; genus Corynebacterium; species Corynebacterium mycetoides. The sequence goes on from NZ_LT629700.1 coordinate 2,012,443, forward strand.
TCCGGCGGACCGTCGTCCGTGTACGAGGAGGGCGCGCCGCAGCTCGACCCGGACATCTTCGAGCTCGATGTGCCGATCTTCGGCATCTGCTACGGCTTCCAGGTGATGACGCAGGCGCTCGGCGGAAAGGTGGAAAAGACCGGCGCCCGCGAGTACGGCCGCACGACGATGCTCACCAGCGAGGGCGCGCTGCACGGCGGGCTGCCCACCGAGCACCCGGTGTGGATGAGCCACGGCGACTCCGTCACGCAGGCCCCCGAGGGTTTCGAAGTCACCGCGTCGACCCCCGGCGCGCCGGTCGCCGCGTTTGAGAACCCGGCCAGGCGTTTCGCAGGCGTGCAGTACCACCCGGAGGTCATGCACTCCCCGCACGGCCAGCAGGTGCTTACGCGCTTCCTCACCGACATCGCGGGCCTGGAGCAGAACTGGACCGCCTCCAACATCGCCGAGCAGCTCATCGACCAGATCCGCGAGCAGATCGGCGAGGATGGCCGCGCCATCTGCGGCCTGTCCGGCGGCGTGGACTCCGCCGTCGCCGCCGCGCTGGTGCAGCGTGCGATCGGCGACCGGCTGACCTGCGTCTTCGTGGACCACGGCCTGCTGCGCCAGGGCGAGCGCGAGCAGGTGGAGCAGGACTTCGTCGCGGCCACGGGCGCGAACCTGGTCACCGTCGACGAGCGCGAGGCGTTTTTGGACAAGCTCGCCGGAGTGACGGAGCCGGAGGCGAAGCGCAAGGCAATCGGCGCCGAGTTCATCCGCTCCTTCGAGCGCGCTGTGAGTACGGTGCTCTCCGACCACACCGTCGACTACCTGGTTCAGGGCACGTTGTACCCGGACGTCGTCGAGTCCGGCGGGGGCACCGGCACGGCCAACATCAAGAGCCACCACAACGTCGGCGGCCTGCCGGATGACGTCGAGTTCGAGCTCGTCGAGCCGCTGAGCCTGCTGTTCAAGGACGAGGTGCGCGCCGTCGGCCGCGAGCTCGGGTTGCCCGAGGTCATCGTCAACCGCCAGCCGTTCCCGGGCCCCGGCCTGGGCATCCGCATCATCGGCGAGGTGACGGAGCAGCGCCTCGAGACGCTGCGCCAGGCCGACGCGATCGCGCGCGAGGAGCTCACCCGGGCGGGCCTGGACAACCAAATCTGGCAGTGCCCGGTCGTGCTGCTTGCCGACGTCCGCTCCGTCGGCGTCCAGGGCGACGGACGCACCTACGGACATCCCATCGTGCTGCGCCCCGTCGCCTCCGAGGACGCGATGACCGCCGACTGGGTCCGCATTCCCTACGACGTGCTGGAGACCATCTCGACCCGCATCACCAACGAGGTCTCCGACGTCAACCGCGTCGTGCTCGACATCACGTCGAAGCCCCCGGCGACCATCGAGTGGGAGTAGAAAGACAACGGCGGAAGACCTCAGCGCGAAATCGGCCCCGAAAAATGGCCTTTTTCGCGCTGAGGTCTTCCCTGTAAGTGCGGCGGTTATGGAGCAGCGACTTCAATCTCCCCGATGCCCAGGTCGATATCGAGGGAGAGGGTGGCGCGGCCGGAGGCGTCGTTAAGCGTGGGCGGGCAGTTGTTCGAGCCGAGGCCCTCGTCGCACGTGAACTCCACGCGGGTGTCCTTCGGCGGGATGATGGTGACGGTGCCGATGTCGTGCTGGATCCTCGTCTGGCGGTCGCCGTCCAAGGGCGCGAGGTGGGAGAGGTCGATCGTGGTGTCGCCGATGCCGGACTCGTAGATGTCGCGCAGGTCGTCGGTGACCGTGACGTGCTCGGACCCCACGTCGACCCGGGCCCCCGCGTGCAGGCCCCCGACGGTGGCCGCCATCGCGGCCAGCGCGATCAGCCCGGCGACGCCTAGTGCGATGAGCCAGCCCCACACCCCGCCGCGCTTCTTCTCCTGCGGCGGCGGGACGGTCTCTTCCTCCAGGTCAGGCAGGTGCCAGAGCTCGGGGGCGGCGCCTAGCGGGTCCCAGCTCGGAGGGGTCGTTTGCCCCACGTCCGGGTGCGGGTAGCCCGCGGGCGCGCTGAGGTGGCTGGTGTCCACCCGGATCCCCGTGTCCGCGGCGGAGGCGCTCAGTTCCGCCGGCGGGATGGGGTGGGAGCGGTGGAGCAGGTACAGCGCGGCCGCGGCGAGGGCGAGGGTGATGAAGGACGCCGCGACGAACCCGCCGGCGCCCGCCGACAGCGAGGGGAAGAACACGACCAGGCCGACGAGCAGCCACCAGCCGGTGTTGCGGTCTCGGCGTTCCTGGGGGTCGAGCTGGGCCTTGGGGGTGTTGATCGCGCGCCAGGGGGAGGTGGACATGCCGTAGCGGGGCATGTTCATCCACATGAGCAGGTACGCGAAGATTCCGCCACCGAAGGCGAGGGTGAGGCCGACGAAGGCGAGGCGGACGATGACGGGGTCGATTTGGTAGCGGGCGCCGATGCCCTCGCACACGCCGGCGACCATGGCGCTGCCGCCCTGGCTTTTGGGGATGCGCGTGGGGCGGGTGTGCCACATGTCTTTGATGGTGGTCTCGATGCTCTGGTTGGTGTCCATGCTTAAATCATCTCGGCTTCGGGCGGAAATGACTATCGGGATCAGCCCTGATTTCGTGGTTCAGGGTCTTCCCTGATTTCAACGCCCGCTGTCCGTGCGACAATCGGGGACATGCCGACTACCACCTCATACACAGCCGCAGCGGGGCAGCTCTACCCGCGCTTCGAGCGCCACCGCCGCGGGCGCGTTGTCGCCGGCGCCGCGTCTGGGCTGGCGGCGCACCTGGGGTTGGATGTGACGTGGGTGCGCGTGTTTTTCACCCTGGCCTGCTTCGCCAGCGGGTTCGGCCTGATCCTGTACGCCATGATGTGGGTGTTTACTCCGCTGGAGAAGCTGGAGAAGCTGGAGAAGCTGGAGAAGCTGGAAAACGGGGCGCGTCAGGGGGGCGTCGGAAAGCAAGGCGAGTGGCCGCAGGCGGCGTACGTCATTCTCGCGGGCGTCGGGATCGCCGGCGCGGTGGTGTCGATCGCGCTGGTTAGCGGGGTCGGCGGCGCGTTCTCTTTCGTCGTGGGCGTTGTCGCGGTCGGTGCGGTCGTGGTGTGGCAGGCCTACGACAGGGGGCTGTCGTCGGCAAGCAACGTCGTCGCGCTGGGGCTGGGCATCACGCTGGTGATGGGCGGGGTCCTCGCGATCGCGCTGCTGGGCGAGACCGCGGGCACGGCGGGCGTGGTGGTGGCCGTCGTGGCCACAATGTTCGGCATCTCGCTGCTGGTGATCCCCCTGATCGTGCGGCTCGCGTCTTCGCTGATGCAGGAGCGCCAGGCCACGGCGGTGGCCAACCACCGCGCCGAGATCGCCTCCCGGCTGCACGACTCCGTGCTGCAGACACTCGCGCTGATTCAGAAGCGCGCGGATGATGCCGAGGAGGTCGCGCGCCTCGCGCGGGGCCAGGAACGCGAGTTGCGGGCCTGGCTTTTCGACGCCGACGTCAAGGCCGAGGAGCGCTCCACCTCCACCGTCTTCGCCGCGCTGAACAAGGCGGCCGGCGAGGTCGAGGACCTGTTTTCCGTGGTCATCCGCCCGGTGTCGGTGGGCGAAGACGTCGCGTTCACCGGCGCCACCGAGCCGGTCGTGCTGGCGGCGCGCGAGGCGATGCTCAACTCCGCCAAGCACGCCGGGGTGGGAAGCATCGATGTGTACGCGGAGAACGTCGCCGGGGAGATCGGCGTGTTCGTGCGCGACCGCGGCTCCGGCTTCGACGCGGACGCCGTGCCGGCGGACCGCCACGGCGTGCGCGACTCCATCATCGGGCGAATGGAGCGCGCGGGGGGCCGTGCGGTGATTCGCTCGACGCCGGGCGAGGGCACTGAAGTCGAGCTGGGCTTACCGCTCTAGAGAGTGGGGTAGTCGATGTAGCCGGTGTCGCCGCCGGTGTAGAAGGTGGCGGGGTTCGGAGTGTTTTCCTCGGCCCCTGTCCTCCACCGGGTGACCAGGTCGGGGTTGGCCAGCATCGGGCGCGCCACGGCGGGGCCGTCGACCCAGCCCTTCTCCACCATCTCCACGGCGTCTTCCCGGGTGGTGGTTCGGGATTCCAGGATGGTGGCGTTGCCGAAGATGGTTCCCTTGTACGTGTTGCGCACGAGCTGGGCGATCTCGCCGGACAGGTCGGGCTGCTCGAGGGAGATGTAGGCCAGGCCCAGCTCTTGGATTGCCTGGACGAGCTCGCCGTACGTCTCCAAGGCGTGGGCGGTGTCGGATTCGCCGACACCCTGGATGCTCACACCCGGGCTGATGCGGATGGCGAGGCGGTCGGCGCCGATCTCGTCGGCGACTGCGCGCATCACCGAGATGGGGAAAGCGGCGCGCTTGCGCGGGGTGCCGCCCCATTCGTCGTCGCGCACGTTGGAGTTCTTGCCCAGGAAGGTGTGCAGCAGGTAGCCGTTGGCGCCGTGCAGCTCCACGCCGTCGAACCCGGCGTTCATCGCGCGGCGAGCGGCGAGGACGAACTCCTCCCGGATTGTGTCGAGGTGCTCAGCGGTCGCGGCCTGGGGCGTCTCGAAATCGATGTGGTTGCCCTGGGCGTCGTAGGTGTAGCCGTCGTGGGCCACGGCGCTCGGCGCCTCAACCGGCTTCCCGGTGATGGCGGAGTGGGTGTTCCACCCGGCGTGCATGTGCTGGTTGACGATGAGGCCGCCGTTGTCGTGGACGGCGTCGGTGACCTCGCGCCAGGCGGGGACGTGGTCGTCGCTAAAGATGCCGGGCTGGAGGAACTGGGCGCGGCCCGCCTGAGAGGGCGAGGTGCCGTCGGTGACGAGCAGCCCGACGCTGGCGCGCTCGGAGAAGTAGGTGACCATCCGCGGGGTGGGGGTGCCGTCCGGGTTGGCGCGCAGCCTGCCCATCGGCGCCTGCATCACCCTGTTTTTCAGCTTCAACGCCCCTGCCTCGATGGGCTGCCAGAGGATGTCGGTGTTCGTCGTGTTGTCAGTCATAACGTGCTTCTTTTACGTCCTTCTTTTCGAAAAGTTCGGGGAGGTATTCGAACCGCGCCCATGGTACGCCTGACTACAACGCGCATGGGCGGGGTCTTATTTCGGCGGTACGGGGCGCGGCGGGTCGGCCGGTGGCTTATTGTCTGGTGTATGGTTCGCGTCTTCCTCGTCGACGATCACTCCGTTTTCCGTGCCGGCGTGCGCGCCGAGCTCGCCGCCGCCGCAGGCATCGAGGTCGCCGGGGAGGCGGGCTCGGTGGCGGAGGCCATCGCGGGTATTGGGCAGGTGCGGCCCGACGTCGTGCTTCTCGACGTCCACATGCCCGACGGCGGCGGCCTCGCCGTAATCAGGGGAGTCCCGTCGGAGACGCCGGCCACCTTCCTCGCGCTGTCCGTCTCGGACGCGGCGGAGGACGTCATCGCCTTGATCCGCGCCGGGGCGCGCGGGTACGTGACCAAGAACATCGCAGGTGAGGAGCTCGCCGAGGCGATCGTGCGCGTCCACGGCGGCGACGCGTACTTCTCCCCGCGCCTGGCCGGGTTCGTCCTCGACGCTTTCGCCTCGGGCGGGGTGGTGGAGGACCCCGAGGGCGAGCCGGTCAAGGTGGAGGACCCGCTTGTCGACGCCCTCACGAGGCGCGAGCTGGAAGTCCTGCGGCTTCTGGCGCGCGGCTACACCTACAAGGAAATCGGCGGGCAGTTGTTCATTTCGGTGAAGACGGTGGAGACGCACGCGTCGAATATCTTGCGCAAGACACAGACGTCGAACAGGCATCAGCTCACGCGCTGGGCGGCGGACCGAAACCTGGATTAGGAGAGGACTGGGAGAGCAGGGAGGCTGCCACCGCGTCTGTTTCCTGCAGGAACGGGGCGTCGGTGCCCGGCATCGGCGAGATGGTCGTGTCGGCCCACTGGCCGCCCGTGGGAATGCCCGCGATGTGCAGCCGCGGGTCCAAGGTGCCGTCGGCGCGCACGGCGCGCCGGGTGGCGGCGTCGGTCTCAGGAGCGGCGGTGGGGACGCCGTGGGGGGCGAAGGGGCGGATGCGCCGGGCGTCGAGAAGCGAGCGGGTGAGCGGATCGGCGGGGCGGCGGACGTCCGGGCCGGGCAGAAAGGCGTCGGCGAGAACGGGTGCCGTGACGCGGCGTGTGGCGCTCGTGGCGGTAAATCCCGGGTCGGCGGCGGAGAGGACGGGCTGGCCGCCGAGGAAGCGGATAATCCCTGCGTCGTAGAGCGCCAGCAGCTCGCGAGTGCGGAACAGGGGAGGCCCGGAACCCACCATCTGACCGAAGGCCAAGAACTCGCGGAGCGCGCGCAGCCGGTCCTCCTCGGCGCCGCGGCCGTTCTCCACGGCGATGGTCGTGGGCTTGCGCGCCGTGGAGATCTCCCACAGCGCAGCCTTGACGGGCGAATCCCACGCCGCGACGGCCTCGGCGATGTCGCGTTCCATGCGGGAGGCGATGTATTCGCCCAGCTCGCCGATGCCGAGGCCGTCGGTGCCGCGCAGGGGGTCGATCCACTCGTTTAAGTCGAAGTCCGCGTCCGCCGAGCCGCGCAGGGCGTCGTTGAGCGCCGCGGGCACGAGCGAGATGTCCACCGCGGAGGCCACGGGCTCGACGTCGGCGGCGTCGATGAGCCCGACGATCTCGTCGAGGCCGCGCCGAAGGGCGTTCGGGCGGACCCGCGCGAGGGTGCGGTAGTAGGCGGCGTAGGCGTCGCGCACGAGCGCCGGCCAGATGCGGGTGCCGAACGCGATGGGGGAATGCTCTGAAGCCAGTTCTGAGAGTACTGCCCGGTGCCGCTCGAGGGTTCCGGCGGGCGGAAGCGAGTGGTACTCAGACTTGGGCAGGTACGGGTACCCGCGCCCGGAAGTGACCACGATGCGCGGCTCGCGCCCCGACGGGACGTAGCTCAGCCCCGAGCGGGCCGAGGCGTCGGGCACGAAGCGGCCGCCCCGGTCGATGGTGATCAACGCCATGAGGTCGAAAAATCCCATGCCGAGGCCACGGACGAGGACGGCCTCCCCGGGGGCGAGAGCGGCGGTGTCCTGCTCGACCGGGTTGTCAGGGGCGACCCACACCCCGCCTGAGGAGGGGGGCGCGGACCGGGCGGGCAGCACCCACCCGGTGGACAGCACGGTCGCGTCGGCGGTGACGGTCGAGCCGTCGTCCAGCTCGATGCGGTCGCGCCCGCCGTCCTCGGTGATGCCCACGGCCCGCGCGCGGTGGGTGCGCACCGTGACGTAGTCCGGCAGTTGGGCGAGCGCCACGTCGAAGACCCAGCGGAGGTATTCGCCGTAGAGGGCGCGGGAGGGGTTGGATTCAGTGCGCGTCGCCGCGATCTCCGCCGCGAACCGCTCGGTGCGCGCGGGGTCGGCCGGGTGGGCGTCGTAAAGCGAGCGGGCGGGGGAGGCTACGGCGTCGCGCTCGCCGCGGATGAGTTGGATCCACTCGAACATGGTGGGGCCCTCGAGCACGCGGCCGCCGACCGTGGAGCCGGGCTCGGTAAAGAGCGTCACCGCCCCGGCCAGGGTGTTCATGCACAGCGTCCGGGTCTGGTCGGTCTCCCAGACCCGGCCCGCGCCGATCTCGGCGTCGTCGATGAGGTGCAGAGTGAGTGCCTTCGGGGGGCGGCCGTCCAGGTACGACGCGATGCGTTCGACGGTGGAAATCCCGCGCGGGCCCATGCCCACGAGTGCGATGTCTGCCTGCATGCGGTTCAATGTACCTCCGCCCTCATCTTCGGACCCCAAACAGACCGAGTAGTTTATTTTTATTAGACCAAATCGTCTACCCGTGGTATGTTACGCGCCATGCAGACCCAGACGAAGGACGACGCGCAGTGAGGGCGCGGTGGACACGAGGGGCCGCCGCCGTGGCGCTGCTTCTAGCCGGCGGGCTCGCGGCGGGGTGCGCTGCGGACGCCGGCACCCAGGCGGCTGAGCCGAGCGAGGACGTCATCACCTACCTGGAGCCCAACTGGTTCACCAGCCTGTACCCGCCGGCCGCGGGCTTCTACCCGAACGGCGGGGTGGTCAACCAGATCACGGACAGACTGCTCTACCAGGACCCAGACACGCTCGAGCTCTCGCCGTGGATTGCCACGAGCCTGCCCGAGGTCAACGCGGACGCCACCGAGTTCACCTTCGACATCCGCACCGACGTGACGTACTCGGACGGCAGCCCGCTGACCGCCCGCAACGTCGTGGACAACATCGACCTCTACGGCAAGGGCGACAAGTCCCGCCTGCTCAGCCCATCCGAGCAGATCAAGGGGTACGACCACGGCGAGGTCGTCGACGACGATACCGTCCGCTTCCACTTCTTCGAGCCGGCCCCCGGCTTCGCGCAGGCGGTGTCCGTCTACAACGCCGGCCTGCTGTCCGACGCCAGCCTCGCCATGCGCAACGAGGAATTCGGCCCCGGCAACGCCGTCAACGTCATCGGCTCCGGGCCCTTCGTCATCAGCGACGAGCAGCTCGGAACAGAGCTGACCCTGCGCACGCGCGAGGACTACAACTGGGCCCCGCCCGCCCTGGAACACCAGGGCAGAGCGCGCATCGGCGGGGTGCGCTTCAAGCTCGCCCCCGAGGAGTCCATGCGCACCGGCGCGGTGCTCTCCGGCCAGGCAGACATCGCCCGCAGCATCACCGCCCCCGCCGAGCGCTACATGGAAGACGCCGGCGCGCACATCATCTCCCGCGGCACGAACTCCATGAACAACCAGCTCGCCCTGCGGTTTAACCACCCTCTTCTTCAGGACATCCGTGTGCGCCAGGCCATCACCCACGGCATCGACCGCGCCGAGATCCTGCGCGTGCTGTTTTCGCCGTCCTACCCGCTCGCGACCTCGACGGTGGCGGCCACGGGCCTGGGCTACAAGGAGCAGGACCAGTCCGCCTACGCCTTCGACCCGGACGAGTCGCGCCGCCTGCTCGCAGAGGCCGGCTGGACGCCCGGCCCGGACGGGATCGTGCAGAAGGACGGCGAGCGCTTGTCACTGCGCGTCAACATCGCCGGACCCCAGCCGCGCTCCCGGGAGGTGCAAACCATGATCCAGGACCAGCTGCGCCAGATCGGCATTGAACTGACCATCAACTCCGGGGACAACGCCAGCCAGAACGCCGACGCGAAAGACCAGGGGAAGATTCAGATTTACCACTCCATGGTCGGCCGGGCGGACTACGGCGCCATCGAGTCGCTCTACTCGGTCTCTTCCCGCGACGTGTTCATCAACTCGCCGTTCGGCGGGGAGAAGGGGCAGATCGCCGACCAGCACCTCGAAGACCTGCTGCACCAAACGGTCTCGCTTCCCGACAACGCCGACCGCGCCGCCGCCGTCGCGGCCGTCCAGGACTACGTCACCGAGCAGGCCTACTCCATCCCGCTGTTCGAGGAGCCGCAAGTCTACGCCACGACCGACCGCCTGAAGGGCTTCGAACCAGAGGCAGTGGCCCGGCCATCCTTCTACAGCGTCTACCTTGACGACGCCCGCGAGGGGGAGGGGAACTAGATGAGCTACGTTATCCGCAGACTCGCCCAGGCCCTCGTTGTCCTGCTACTCGCCTATACCGCCGCCTTCTTCCTCCTGTCCGCGCTTCCGTCGGACGGCGTCATGGCCCGCTACGCCGACCCGGCGCTGGGCCTGTCCAAGGAGGAGGTTGAGGCGATCCGCACCGAGCTGGGCGTCGACAAGCCTCTCGCGGTGCAGTATTTCACGGCGCTGGGTGGGTTCCTCACCGGCGATCTGGGTTACTCGGTGCGCACCGGGACCCCCGTCGCCGACCTGATCGCCGACGCCGCGCCCCACACCCTCGCCCTCGCGGTCACGTCCGTCGGGCTGGCGGTGGTGGTCGCGCTCGCCGTCGCGTACGTGGCCACGCTGCCGGGGATGGGCGCGGTCGGCGGCTTCTTCCGCTCGCTGCCGTCGTTCCTCGTCTCCCTGCCCGGGTTCTGGGTGGCCATCCTGCTGCTGCAGTTCTTCTCCTTCCGCCTCGGGTGGGTCGACGTGATCGACCCCGGCCCCGTCGAGGGCCTGGTGCTGCCCACGCTCACCCTCGTCGTGCCGATGTCGGCGCCGCTGATCCAGGTGCTGGTGCGCTCGATCGACGAGGTCAAGGCCCAGCCGTTCGTTCAGGTCCTGCGCGCCCGTGGGGCGAGCGAGGCGCGGATTTTCTGGCGTAACGTGCTGCGCAACGCCACGCTGCCCGCGCTGACCACGGCCGGCCTGCTCTTCGGCGAGCTCATCAGCGGCGCAGTCGTGACCGAGACCGTCTTCGCCCGTACGGGGCTCGGGTCGCTGGTGGTCACCGCCGTGTCCAACCGCGACACCCCGGTCCTGCTCGGAATCGTCCTCCTCGCGGCGGCCGCGTACGTGGTGATCAACTTCCTCATCGACATCCTCTACCCGGTAATTGACGTCCGCCTGCGCCCTAAGGAGCGATCATGACAGACACGTTGTTGCGCGCCCCGCGCCGCCGTCCCCGCACCGGCGGGCGCTGGACCGCACCCGGCTCACTCGCCGCGCTGGCCGTGCTCGCGGTGGCGGCTCTCTGGGCCGCCTTCCCGGGGGTGTTCGCCACCGCCGACCCGTACGCGGGCACGGATGTGGCGCTGTTGCCCCCGAGCGGAGAGCACTGGTTCGGGACCGACTCGGTGGGCCGCGACCTCTATTCGCGCGTGGTCTACGGGGCACGGCAATCGCTGTTCGGCGCCGCGCTCGCCGTTCTGGTGGGCCTGGTGGCGGGCACCCTCCTCGGCCTCGTCGCCGGCTCCGCGCGGGGGTGGGTGGACACGGTGATCATGCGGCTCGTCGATGTCCTCCTGGCGATCCCGGGCATCCTCTTGTCGCTGTCGATCATCATCGTCTTGGGATTCGGGTCCCTGCAGGCGGCCTTCGCCGTTGGCGTAGCCACGATCGCCGCGTTCGCTCGCCTGGCGCGCGCGCAGGTGATGACGGTGGCGACGGCCGATTACGTGGAGGCGGCCTACGGCTCCGGTGCGACCCGGGCCCAGGCTCTGGTCCGGCACGTCCTGCCGAACTCCCTGACCCCGGTGATCGCGCTGGCGGCCCTGCAGTTCGGCACCGCAGTGCTCCAGCTGTCCATTCTCGGCTTCCTCGGTTACGGCGCGCCGCCGCCCGTGCCCGAGTGGGGCCTCATCATTGCGGAGGGGCGCGACTTCATGGCGTTCGCGTGGTGGACCATCGTCCTGCCGGGCCTGGCTATCGTCGCGACCGTAATGTCCGCCAACCGCCTGGCGCGCAACATTGGAGTGGAGGAGCAGCGATGAGCACGACGGTGGATGACGGGGGAGCGGCGCGCGAGGTCGCGCTGCGGGTTTCCAACCTCACCGTGGAGTATGCCGCCGGCCGCGGCGCCCAGGCCGTCCGGGCCGTTGACGGCGTGGGCTTCGAGCTGCGCCCCGGCCGCATGACCGCGCTCGTGGGGGAGTCGGGCTCCGGCAAGACCACCTCCGCGATGGCGGCGGTGGGCCTGCTGGGCCCGGCGGCGACGGTGTTGGGCGGCACGATCGAGTTCGGGGGCGAGGACCTCCGCGGGTACTCGCCCGAGCAGTGGCGGGCGCTGCGCGGCGTGCGCATTGGCCTGGTGCCGCAGGACCCGAACAACTCGCTCAACCCCTTAAAGACGATCGGCGCCTCGATCGAGGAGGGCATGGAGATCCACGGTATCGGCGACCGGGCCAGCCGCCGGCGGCGCGCGCTCGAGCTCCTGCGCGAGGTGGGCATCGACGACCCGGAGCGCCGCTACGGCCAGCACCCGCACGAGCTGTCGGGAGGTATGAAGCAGCGCGTCCTCATCGCCGCCGCCGTCGCGCTGGAGCCCGAGGTGCTCATCGCGGACGAGCCGACCTCAGCGCTCGACGTCACGGTGCAGAAGACGATCCTCGACCTGCTCGACCGCATGCGCCACGAGCTCGGCCTAGCGGTTCTCCTCATCACCCACGACCTCGCGGTGGCGGGTGACCGCGCCGACGACATCGTGATCATGCAGGACGGCCGCGTGGTGGAGACCGGCCCGGCCAGCGAGGTGCTCTCCCACCCGCGGCAGGACTACTCCCGCCGCCTGCTTGCCGACGCCCCCTCGCTCGCCGCCTCGAATGCGGGTCACCGCCCGCCGGTGGGGGACGACGTGCTGCTGCGTGTCGACGGCCTCCGGGTGGACTTCGGCGACTTCACCGCGGTCGACGGCGTGAGCTTCGACGTGGCGCGCGGCTCGACCCATGCGCTCGTGGGCGAGTCGGGCTCGGGGAAGACCACCACCGGCAGGGCCATTTCCCTGTTCGGCCCGCCGAGCGCGGGAACAATCACCTTCGACGGCGCCGACATCACCCGCCCGGGCTCTCGGGCGCGGCACCGCCTGCGCTCGCGGATTCAGATGGTGCACCAAAACCCGTTCTCCTCCCTCGACCCGCGTTTGACGGTGGAGGAGATCGTGGCGGAGCCCGTGCGCTACCTGCTGGGTCTGCGCGGGTCGCGGGCACGGGAGAGGGTCCGCGACTTCCTGCGGCGCGTCGCGTTGGAGCCGGAGCTGGCCAGCCGGCGCCCGGCCGAGCTTTCGGGCGGGCAGCGCCAGCGCGTCGCCATCGCGCGTGCCCTCGTCGTCGAGCCCGAGCTCGTGGTCCTCGACGAGGCCGTCTCGGCGCTCGATGTCACGGTGCAGGCCCAGATCCTCCGCCTCCTGGAGGACCTGCAGGCCGAACTCGGCCTGACCTACATCTTCATTTCCCACGACCTTGCGGTGGTCAAGCAGATCTCGGACACCGTGAGCGTCTTCAGCCGGGGCCGGCAGGTGGAGTCCGGCGTCACCGACGATGTGTTCAGCCACCCGCGGGCCGACGTCACCCGGACACTCATCGACGCGATCCCGGGCACCATCTTCCGCGCCCGGAAGTTGGGAGAATACATTGTCTGACCTGATCAACCTGCTTGCCGACGCCACCCCGGACATCGCGCAGCTGCGCGACCGGCGACCCGACGCCACGGAGAACGCCCAGGCGAGTTTCCGCGCGCTGCTGGAGCCCGCGGAGCCCGGCGACTTCCCCCAGGCGTGGCGCTACGCCGTGGCCGCGTTCGTCTCCGGCGTCTCCGGTGCCGGCCGTGCGCACGAGTTCTACCGGGAGCTGCTGGCGGAGGAGGGCGACGACGGGGAGGCGGAAGCGCTGGCGGCCGCGGTCGACGAGGCGGTCGAGCGCGGCGTGTCAACCGGGCCCTACGCGTCCGGCGGGTTCGTCACCTTCGGAACCTCCGACACCGATTCTGCCGGGATCCCCGCGCGCCTCGCGGCGGGGTTGGACTTCGCCCACCTGCTCACCTTCCACCCCGCGGACGCCTCCCCGGCGGCAATCGGCCACCTGCAGGAGGTGGGCTGGAGTGATGACGCGATCGTGTCGCTGGCGCAGCTCATCTCCTTCCTCGCGTTCCAGCTCCGCGTCGTCCACGGCGTAGCCGTGGTGGGGGGATCCGCCGCGGCCCCGCGAGAGGTGCAGCGGGCCGACGGGGTGCCGGATCCCGGCTGGGCCCCGGGCCCGCGCACGCTGACCCCCGACGTGGTCGCGCCGGAGACGTTTGTGGCGCACTCCCTGGGGTGGAAGCCGTGGCTCCAGGCGCTGCCGAAGGGGGAGTTCACCGACCGGCACCGCGACGCGTTGATCCAGCCGCAGCGCATCGACTCCGAGTACTTCCGGCTGCTCGCCCGGGACCCGGACGCGTTGAAGGCGCGCACCCTGACCGACCTCGACATCTTCTACAACACCGACGGCGGTCTGGGGCGCGCCGAACGCGAGCTCGCGGCCACGGTGGTCTCCCGTTTCAACGGGTGCACATACTGCGCGTCCGTGCACCAGGCCCGCTCGAAGGACGAGGGCGGCGACGCCGCGGCGATCGACCGCCTCTTGGACGAGGGGATCGCCGCGGACCTCGGCTCGCCGGCGTGGTCCGCGATCCGCGACGCCGCGGTGGCGCTGACCTCCACGCCGACGCGGTTTGGCGCGGAGCACGTCGACGCGCTGCGCGCGGCGGGGCTGGACGATCTGGCGGTGCTCGACGTTGTCAACGCGTCGGCGTTCTTCAACTGGGCCAACCGCCTGATGCTCACCCTGGGGGAGCCCGACGTTCCGCGGCGCTTCCGGTAGCTAAAACCGTAGAAAACACGTTCGACCTTGGCGCTTGCCGCTGTCGAAGCGCGGGTGCATACTGAGTGGCGTGAGTGGAACACCTATTCGACTACCCCGGGGCCCCGAGGCTGCCCCGGAGCAGCTCAGCCGTGCAGATCGCATCGCTGAGCTGCGCTCACGCATGGCCGCGCTGGGCGGCGAGGTGCCCGAACCCGTGGCGCCCGACACGGATGTCGTGGGCGTCGGGGAGATGTTTCGAACTGTTTTGCCCGGTGGCGGGTTGCCGCGCCGGGCGGTGACCCACGTAAGTGACACGCCCGCGCTGGTGGTGGAGATGGTGGACTCCATAACCGCCGCAGGAGGGTTCGCGGGCGTGGTGGGGTGGCCGGATCTGTCCTACGCCGCGGTTGCGGCCCTCGAGCGGGTCATCGCCGTCCCCGACCCCGGCATCGACCCATTGAGCGTCGCGGGCGTGCTGGTCGAGGGCCTCGACCTCGTGGTGCTGCGCACGCCCCAGGCCATCAACATCAGCCCGGTGCGCGCCCGCCCCCTGCTGGCCCGGGTGCGCAAGGGGCGCGCCGCTCTGCTCACGGTCAACGCCCGCGTTCCTTCGCCCACGCTGACCGTCACCGGCCGGGTGACCGGGTTCCACGGCATCGGACGCGGAGCCGGGCGCATCGCGGGGATGGACATGCGCGTCGAGGCCGCCGGCCACAGGACCGCCTCGGCGGTGATCACGTTCGGAGAGGCGCCGCGGCTGAGCCCACTGAGCCCACTGAGCCCACTGAGCCCACTGAGCCCACTGAGCCCGCTGCGCCCGCTGAGGGCGGTGAGGTGAGGTGCGCGTGGCTGCGGTCTGGTTCCCGGACTGGCCCGTGCAGGCGGCGCGGCTGGAGGCGGGCGATGAGCTGAGCGAGCCCATGGTGGTTGCGGCCCAGCACCGCGTGAAGGTGTGCTCGCGGACCGCGCGCGGGCGCGGGGTGCGGCGCGGAATGAAAATCCGCCACGCCCAGGCGCTGGTGCCGGAGCTGACGGTGATGGAGGACAACCCCGACCGCGACGGGCGGATGTTTGCCGCGCTGGCGGCCAGCTTCGACGATGTCGCCTCCTCCGTGGAGGTCCTGCGCCCCGGCCTCGTGGTGGTGGATGTCGCCGCCGCGGGGAAGTTCCACGGCGGCGAGGACCGTGCCACGGAGATGCTTATCGACGCCGCAGCGCGCCGCGGCATCGACGCCCTCGCCGGAGTGGCGGACGAGATTGCCACGGCGGTGCTGGCCGCCCGTTCCTCCGCCGTGGTCCCGCCGGGCGGCTCGCGGCAGTTCCTGGCGTCCCAGCCGGTTCGCATGCTGCTCGCGGAGGTGGCGCTGGGGGCGGACACGGAGGTGGTCAAGGCGCTGAGTCAGCTGGGCCTGGCCACCCTCGGCGACGTCGCCGAGGTGCCCGCCACGGCGATGTCCACGCGCTTCGGGGCGCGCGGCACCCACATCCACCGCATCGCGTGCGCGGCCCCGGACCGGCGGGTGGCCCCGGAGCTTCCGGTGGCCGATCTGGCGGTGGCGGTCACCCCGGAGGAGCCGATTGACCGCGTGGACGCGGCCGCTTTTGCGGCCCGCGCCCTGGCGGCGAGCCTGCACGCCCGGCTCAAGGCGGCGGGCCGGGTGTGCGTGCGCCTCAAAGTCACGGCCGAGCTGGGCAGCGGCGAGCGGGTGGAGCGGGTGTGGCGCACGCGCGAGGCGCTGACGGAGGCGGGTACAGCGGACCGGGTGCGCTGGCAGCTCGACGGATGGCTCACCGGGGGAGGCGCCGGCGAGATCACCTCGCTGGTGCTGGAGCCGCTGGAGCTGGCGGAGCCGGAGGTCGTGGGCGAGCTGTGGGCGGACGGCACCACCACGGACGAGGCGCGGCGGGTGGTGGAGCGGGTGCAGTCGCAGCTGGGCATCGAGGCGGTGCTCCAGCCGCGGCTGGTTGGCGGGCGCGGGGTGGCGGAGCGGGTGGAGCTCGTCCCGTACGGGGAGAGCAGAGCGGCACCCGCCGCCGCGCCGTGGCCGGGAGCAATCCCGCCCCCGCTTCCGGCCCGCCTCGGCGAGGGGATCGATCACCCGGCGTCGAAGGTGGTGCTCATCGATGCGGAGGCGGCCCCGGTGGGGGTCAGCGCCGAGGTTCTGCTCACGTCGTCCCCGTATGCGCTGGGGTGGGGCACGAAGCGCTACCTGGTCACCGGTTGGGCGGGTCCCTGGCCGGTGGACGAGGGCTGGTGGGGCGCGGCACCGAACCGGGTTGCGCGGCTGCAGGTGGTGGGCGTGCCGGAGGAGGGGAGCGAACCGTGCGGCTGGCTGCTGGTGTGGGTGCGGCAGCGCTGGAGGGTCGAAGCCGTCTACGGGTGAAGGAGTTCTAGGAGGTGGAGATGTCGATTATCAGGCGCGTGGGGTCGCTGGTGAGTTGCACCGAGTAGGGGGCGGCCGTGCGCAGGCCGAGGATAAGCTGCGTCCGGTCGTCGATGGTGCCGACGTTAACGAGGTCGACCACGTTGGAGGAGGCGGCGGAGATGTCGATGGGGGCGGGAGAGGCCAGGCCCGCCTCGGCGCGGCTCACGGTGCCGTCGATGTTGATGTTCAAAAACGCGTTGCCCGCCACCTTGATGGGCTTGCCGATGGTCTCCTGCATGGGCGAGGGGACGTAGTCGACGAACCAGCCGGGTTGGCCCGCGCCGTGCAGCGTGACCACGAGCCGGTCGTACCCGCCGTGGCTGGCCACGGTGACGTCACCGACGGCGAGCTGCGCGGGCGGTTCGGGCCGTAGCGTCTTGGGGGACTGGTCCATGGACGCCGGCGCGACGGGGCCGGGCGTGCCGCCGAGCTTGGCCGCGACGGTTTCCGTGCCGTCCCGCATCGGGGCGGCGTCAGTAGCGCACGCGCTCACGGCGACCGCGGCAGCGCAGGCCACGGCCGCGAGACCCGTCCCGGCAGCTGCTCGTGGAAGACCGACCGACAAAAACATATCAGCCACCGTAACCAGTCCCCCCGGCATTAACGAAATTAAATCCGCCGGAGGCGAAAAAGGTTACAAAACTGTTGCGTAAATGAGGGGGTAAGGTGGGGAGGCATGAGTGCGATCGCCGAAGACATCTTTTGCTCGGATGTGGAAGTGGAGCCCCTGCCTGGCACCGCGAAACGAGGCGACGTGTACGTGCTGTTCGAGTGGCCCGGCCCCTGGAGCAACGACGTCCTCGACGGGGACACACTGGGCGCGGAGCTCAGCGCGAAGATCAAGGCTCACCTGAAGACATTCGGTGCGTCCCTGCAGCTGATCCGCCACCCGACGCGTGAGGGCCGGCGTATCGACGACCACCACCTCTACATCGTCCACACCCGCATCGGGCTCACCGAAGTCAAGCATGTCTCCGGGCCGGAAGCGATCCTGGAGCTCGATTTGTCCGGGCCGGGCAAGAACCACGCGATGGCCAGGCCCACCCCGCTGGTGCTGGTGTGCACCCACGGCAAGCGCGACCGCTGCTGCGCGGTCAAAGGCCGCCCCCTGGTCAACGAGCTGGAAAAGATCTACCCCTTCAACCGGGGCAGCGACGTGGTGTGGGAGACCTCCCACATCAAGGGGCACCGCTTCGCGGCCACCTTGCTGCTCATGCCGTGGGGCTACAGCTTCGGGCGGATGAACCTGGAGGCCACGGAGGCGATGATCGCCGACTCCATGCGCGGGCTGTACTTCGTGCCCGGCAACCGCGGGCGCGGCATCTTCTCCGCGCCCACGCAGGCGGCCGAGGTCGCCCTCGCCGCGCACCTCGCCACCGAGGGGACGCGCATCACCTACGGTCAGCTCCAGCTCGTCAGCGAGGATGTCAGTGGGGATCGGGCGCGCGTCACGCTAATCGACGCCTCCACCAACGCCTCCTATGACATCGACCTGCGCCGGGGCTCTGTCAGCGGAGTGCTGTCCTCCTGCGGCGAGGAGCCGAAGGACGGCGTTGTGTGGGGCGTCGACACGCTCGCGCGCGCTCACTAGCGGCGCATGACCCTCTTCGACAGCCAGTTGCCCAGGAACTGGGCGAGCTGGACCATGATCACAATCACGATCACGGCCGCGAAGGTGACCGCCGGCTCGAATTGGCGGTAGCCGTAGACGATGGCGAAGTCTCCAAGACCGCCGCCGCCGATGTAGCCGGCCATGGCGGACATGTCGATCACCGCGATGAAGATGAAGGTGTAACCCAGGATCAGGGGGCCGAGTGCCTCCGGAAGGATCACGGTGCGGATGATGCGCCACGGCCCCGCGCCCATGGAACGCGCCGCCTCAATCACGCCCGGGTCGATGGAGACTAGGTTCTGCTCCACGATGCGGGCGACGGTGAACGTCGCGGCCACACACATGACGAAGGTGGCGGCCGAGCGGCCGATGGTGGTGCCCACCACCTGCAGGGTGATGGGGTAGAGCATGGCGATCATGATGATGAAGGGGATCGGCCGGAAGAAGTTCACCGCCACGTTGATCAGCCAGTACACGGCGCGGTTCTGCAGGATTGCGCCGGGGCGGGTGGTGTAGAGGAACACGCCGAGCACGAGGCCGAAGAAGCCGCCCACGACCATGGTGATGGCGACCATATACAGGGTGTCGCCGATGGCCTCGACAAACGTCGGGCCGAGTCGCTCCCAGTTGGGTTGCGCGAGGACGAGTGTGTTCATCGGACGATCTCCTCAATGTCGGTGGTGCGCTGCAGGGTGGCCAGGAACTGGCTGATCGCGGCGTCGTCGCCGGTCAACCGCACCGTCATCTTGCCGAAGGAGTGGTTCTGCAGCGTGGTGATTCCCCCGTGGACGGGCTTGACCTTCACGCCTGCCGCCCGGGCGGACTCCACGGCGCCGAAGAAGCCGGAATCCTCATCCAGGTCGACGGTGAACAGTCGGCCGGGCTCCGAGAGCAGGTCGCGGGCCTCCACCTCGTCGGGGGTGTTGCGCAGCGACGTGGCCACGAACCGCCTGGCCACCTGCGTCTGGGGGTTGGAGAACACCTGGTAGACCGAGCCGTACTCGACCACCCGGCCGCCCTCCATCACGGCCACCTTGTCCGCGAGGGAACGCACCACCTCCATCTCGTGGGTGATCACCACGATGGTGATGCCGAGCTCCTCGTTGACTCGGCGCAGCACCTCGAGGACCTCGCGGGTGGTCTCCGGGTCGAGGGCGGACGTAGCTTCGTCCGCGAGCAGGAGAGACGGGTTGGTGGCGAGCGCCCGGGCGATGCCCACGCGCTGCTTCTGGCCGCCGGAGAGCTGCTCGGGGTAGTTCGAGCCGCGGTCCGACAGGCCGACGAACTCGAGCAGCTCGGTCACGCGGCGCTTGCGCTCCGCGGACGGCATCCCGGCCAGGGTGAGCGGGTACTCAACGTTGCCCGCGGCGGTGCGGGAGTTGAACAGGTTGAACTGCTGGAAGATCATGCCGACACCGCGGCGGATGCTGCGCAGCTCGCGCTCCTTCATCCCGGCGATGTCGGTGCCGTCGAGAAGCAGCTCGCCGCTCGTCGGCATGTCCAGGCCGTTGATGAGACGCACGAGCGTCGACTTGCCGGCACCCGAGTACCCGATGACGCCGAGGATCTCGCCGGGCTCGACGGTCAACGTCACGTTATCGACGGCCGTGACCTCGCGCTTGCCCGTGGTGAACACTTTGGACACGCCCCGGAACTCGACCCGGGTACCGGTGGATGACACTACTTGTACTCCTCCACGAGGCCGTCAAGAATCTCGTTGAGCTCCTCCTTGGAGCGCTTGACCTGCACGGCGGTGCCGCCGGAGTCCTGGTTCAGCGCCTCGGTGACCTCGTCGGAGTGCCAGACCTCCACGAGCTTCTCAAACGCCACGTTGTCGAGCTGGTCGCCCTTGACCGTGAACACGTTGATGTAGGGCTCGGCCAGCTCGGAGTTCGGGTCGTCGGCGGCGACGGCGGACGCCGGGTCGATGCCCGCGCGCGAGAGCCAGTTGTTGTTGATCACTGCGGGCCGGCCCTCGTTGTAGGCCGACGGGGTCTGGGCCGCGTCGACCGCCACGACGGAGACCTTGGAGGCGGCCTCGTCGATGTCGGCCGGCGTCGGCGTCAGCTTCGGGGCGCCGTCTTTGAGGGTGACCAGGTCGGCCTGGACGAGCACGTTGATGGCGCGGCCCTGGTTCGACGGGTCGTTGGGGATGGCGACCTCCTCGCCCTCGATGCCGTCGAGGGAGTCGTGGTCCTTCCAGTACAGGCCCAGGATGTTGATCTCGCCCGAGCCGATGATGCGCAGGTCCTTGTTCGCCGAGGCGTTGTACTGGGCCTGGTAGTTGATGGTCTGGAACTTGGAGATCTCGATCTGGTCCTCGTCGAGGGCCGGGTTGACCGGCGGGTACTCGGTGAAGCGGACGATGTCGAGGTCGATGCCCTCTTCCTCGGCCTTCTTCTCGAAGGCGGTCCAGGCCTGCTGGTCCGCGTCCGTGGTGCCGATCTTCACCGTGATGCGGTCGTTGCCTTCACCGGGAGCGTTGGTGCCGGTGGTGGACTCGCCGCCGCAGGCGACGAGGCTCGTCGCGGCGATGGTGGTGGCGGCGACGGTGGCCGCGATGCGCGTGATGTTCATGTGTCGTGATTCCTTAAATACGTGATATACGCTTACTTGCGCTTACGCGCGCTTACTTGGACTCGAGCTCGGTCAGCAGGTCGTTGAGCTCACCCTTGTCACGCTTGACCGGCACGGAGGTGCCCTTGGAGTCCTGGGCGACAGCCTCGGTGACCTTCGGGTCGTGCCAGATTTCGACGAGCTTGCTCAGGGTTTCGTCGTCAATGTCGCCCGAGCGGGAGGCGAAGACGTTGATGTAGGGCTCGGCCTCGGGGGAGTTCGGGTCATCCTCGAACACGGCCAGGCCCGGCTCGATGCCGGCGCGGTCCAGCCAGGTGTTGTTGATGATGGCGGGGCGGCCCTCGTTGTAGGCGGTCGGGGTCTGGGACGCATCAACGGGCACGACGGAGACCTTGGACGTAGCCGCGTCAATATCCGCCGGCGTCGGCGCCAGCGGATCCGCGACGGTGTCCTTGAGGGTGACCAGGTCAGCCTGGACGAGCACGTTGATGGCGCGGCCCTGGTTCGACGGGTCGTTGGGGATGGCGATCTCCTCGCCCTCAATGCCGTCGAGGGAGTCGTTGTCCTTCCAGAACAGGGCCAGGGGCACGATCTCGGTGGAGCCGACGATGCGCAGGTCGTTGCCGGAGTTCTTGTTGTACTCCGCCAGGTACTTGATGTGCTGGAACTTGTTCACGTCCAACTCACCCTGGGCGAGCGCCTCGTTGACCGGGGCGTAGTCGGAGAACTGCACAATGTCGAGGGTGATGCCCTGCTCCGCGGCCAAGTCGCTGAAGACGGACCACGCCTGCTGGTCGGCGTCCGTGGTGCCGATCTTGATCACGGTTTCACCGTTTTCCCCCGTGGTGCCGGGGGTGGCGGTGTTGGCGGATTCAGTGCCGCAGGCAACCAGGCTGGTTGCGGCGATGCCGGTGGCGGCCAGGGTGGCGAGCACTCGGTTGAGTCGCATGGGGTCTCCTTTAAAAAAAGCGAAGTATATCGGGAGAAAATCTATCACCCGGCATACCGCTTAGTCTATTTTCTTGATCGCGGTGAAGGGGGGACGCGGCCCCGGCCGGGGTCTATGGGGTCGGGGAAATACCTGGGCGCACGAGCGGAATCGGGGCCGGTAACAGGGGCCTGCCGCGTGTCACGCGGTGATCTTGTTCACATTGATCGCGTGGCGCGCGATGTGGGCGATCCCTTAAAATACTGACGTGAACAGCGAAATTTCCTGAATTGCTAGACGTCGGGTGGTGTGCTCGGCCCCGAAAAGGTTTCTATCGCCCTATTGAAACGCGTGTCTTGAAATGCCAGCCTGTCGACCGACAGTTAGAAAACTGTCGTGGGTACTTTCTGAAAGCGAGTACAACAGTGAGCACAACAACCAAAGTGGGTGACACCGGGGCGCCGGTAACAAAACTCAACGACGATTTCCCACTTCGATTCGCGCCGCGGAGCTACCGGCGCTGGACCCCGGCAGCCGTGGCAGGCTCCGCGCTCGGCGGAATGGCCTACCTCGCGGACTTCTCCATCGGCGCAGGCATCGGCATCACTCACGGCACGACCAACGCGATAGGCGGCATCCTCATCGCGGCGGTACTGATCTTCGTCTCATCCTTCCCGCTCGCGGTCTATGCGGCGAAGTTCAACCTGGATCTTGACCTGATCACACGTGGCTCGGGCTTCGGCTACTACGGCTCCGTGGTGACCAACATCATCTTCGCCAGCTTCACGTTCATCTTCTTCGCCCTCGAAGGTGCGATCATGGCGCAGGGCTTGAGGCTGGGTCTCGGGGTGCCGTTGTGGCTCGGCTACCTGGTGTCCACGTTGATCATCTTCCCGCTGGTCATCTACGGCATGAAGCTCTTGTCCAAGCTCCAGACGTGGACGAACCCGCTGTGGCTGGTCATGATCGTGCTCCCGCTGATCATCCTCGTCGTTCAGGAGCCGAGCACTGTCACCGAGTTCCTCAACTACACCGGTGAGGGCACCGGTGAAGCGAGCTTCGCTGCAATGATGCTCGCCGCCGGCGTCTGCCTCGCCCTGGTGGCGCAGATTGCGGAAAACAACGACTACATCCGCTTCATGCCACCGAAGACTCCGGAGAACTCTCGGTCGTGGTGGACCTCCGTGATCATGGCCGGCCCGGGTTGGGTGTTCTTCGGCGCGACCAAGCAGATCCTCGGTGTGTTCCTCGCCGTCTACGTCATGAGCCACCTTGGCGCGTCGGCGGCTGAGGCTTCCGAGCCCGTGCGCCAGTTCTTCGCCCTCTATCAGGAAATGATGCCCGCTTGGTTGGCAGTGACGCTCGCGGTGTTTTTGGTGGTGGTCTCTCAGATCAAGATCAACGTCACCAACGCCTACTCCGGATCGCTGGCTTGGACCAACTCCTACACCCGCATCACCCAGACGTACCCGGGCCGCACATTCTTCGTGTTCTTCAACTTGGCCATCGCGTTGGCGTTGATGGAATTCAACATGTTCGGCATGCTCAGCTTCGTGCTCGGCTTCTACTCCAACCTCGCTATCGCCTGGATCTTCACGGTCGCTGCGGACATCGCGATCAACAAGTCCCTGTTGAAGATCTCGCCCGAGTACCCCGAGTACCGCCGCGGCATGATCGCCAACTTCAACCCGGTGGGCCTCGGTTCACTCGGATTGTCCGCAATCGTCTCCGTTGCCATGTTCTTCGGTGCCTTCGGTGAGGCGGCCAGGCCCTACTCTGCGCTCGCCGCGGCACTGATCGCTGTGGTGTGCACCCCGCTGATCGCCGTGTTGACCAAGGGCAAGTACTACCGCCGCCGCACCCACGACGGCATCGACGCCCCGCTTTTCGACGCTCACTTTAACCCTTCCGATGAGCGCTTCACCTGCTGCGTCACAGGTGAGGAGGTTGAACGACCGGACGTGATCCGCTCTGCAACGGATCACCCGGACGGGTCGCCGCGCTACATTTCCTCCCTGGCGCTGACCATGGACAAGACCGGTGAGCACGTTTTGCCCGAGGATCTGGGCCCGCGACAGTAGCTCAGGTGCTGGTAAGGGCCTCGGCGATGAATCGCCGGGGCCCTTTTTCGCTGTCCAGCGACTGAATTGTTGTTATAATTTGCCTCACTGACTCTCTGGTGACCGAAGGAAGCGAGTCCCCATGAAGATTGCGCTTTTCGCGACGTGCATCGTGGACGCGATGGTTCCGACCGCGGCCATTGCAACCACCCGAATTCTGCGGCGGCTCGGACACGAAGTGACGTTTCCCGCTGGCCAGGTTTGCTGCGGCCAGATGCACGTCAACAGTGGCTACTTCGCCGACGCGCTGCCTGTGGTGCGCAACCACGTCAACGCCTTCGACAGTGCCGAGTACATCGTCGCGCCGTCCGCTTCGTGCGTCGCCTCCGCGCGGCACCAGCAGGCGCTGGTTGCGCGCCGGGCCGGTGACCCAGGCCTGGAAAGGGCCGCCGTCGATACCGCCGAGCGCACCTACGAGTTATCGCAGTTCCTCGTCGATGTCCTCGGAGTCACTGATGCCTCCGAGCTCGGTTCGTACTTCCCACACTCGGTTACCTACCACCCCTCGTGCCACGGCAAACGGCTGCTGCGCCTGGGCGACCGGCAGGTGGACCTCGTGTGCAGCGTCGAGGGCGTCGAGTTCACACAGCTTCCCGACTCTGCCGAGTGCTGCGGTTTCGGCGGCACCTTCTCGCTGAAGAACCCGGACGTGTCCGGGGCGATGGCGGAGGCGAAGATCGCCAACATCGAGCGCTCAGGTGCGGACATCTGCACCGGGGGAGACGCCTCATGCCTGTTTCACCTTCAAGGGGCGATGCTGAAGCGGGGCGTCGACAAGCGCACGCTGCACTTCGCCGAAATCCTCGCCGCAACCAAGGAGCAACCGTGGTCAATCTAGGAATGCCCGCCTACGGGCACGGAAACCTCACCCTGGACGCGGCCTTCCCGGACGCGGCGAAGGAGCAGATGGAAAACGCGCAGATGCGGGAAAACATCCGCCACGCCACGCACTCGATTCGTAGTAAGCGAAACGATGTCGTGGCGGAGCTGCCCGACTGGGAGGAGTTGCGCAACGCCGGGTCGGCGATCAAGGAAGGGGTGATGGCGCGGCTGCCGGAGCTGCTGGAGCGCTTCGAGCGCGAGTTCACCGCGCGCGGCGGGGTGGTGCACTGGGCGCGGGACGCGGACGAGGCGAACGCGATCGTGGAAAAGCTCGTGCGGGAAACCGGGGAAAGCGAAGTGCTCAAGGTCAAGTCCATGGCCACCCAGGAAATTGGGCTCAACGAGCACCTCGAGGCGGCGGGGATCCGCGCGGTGGAAACGGACCTGGCCGAGCTGATCGTGCAGCTCGGGGGTGACAAACCCTCGCACATCCTCGTGCCTGCGATCCACCGCAACCGTCGCGAGATCCGCGACATCTTCCGCGGGCACATGGACGGGCCGCTGACCGACGAGCCAGCGGAGCTGGCGGAAGCCGCGCGCACCTACCTGAGGGAGAAGTTCCTGGGCGCGAAGGTGGCGATCTCCGGGGCGAACTTCGGGGTGGCGGAAACGGGCACCCTGGCGGTGGTGGAATCCGAGGGCAACGGGCGCATGTGCGTAACCATGCCGGAGACGCTGATCACCGTGATGGGCATTGAAAAACTCGTGCCGACCTTCGCCGATTTGGAGGTGTACCTGCAGCTGCTGCCGCGTTCCTCGACAGGCGAGCGGATGAACCCGTACACCTCACTGTGGACCGGGGTGCACGAGGGTGACGGGCCGGACAACGTCCACCTGGTTCTGCTGGATAACGGCCGCTCCGCGGTGCTATCGGATCCGCAGGGGCGCTCCGCCCTGCACTGCATCCGCTGCTCCGCGTGCCTGAACGTCTGCCCGGTGTTCGAGCACGTCGGCGGCCACGCCTACGGTTCGACCTACCCGGGTCCGATCGGGGCGATCCTGTCCCCGCAGCTCACCGGCATTGAATCCGAGGCCAACGCGACGCTGCCGTTCGCCTCGACGCTGTGCGGCGCGTGCTACGACGTCTGCCCTGTGAAGATCAACATCCCGGACATCCTCGTCCACCTGCGCGCCGAGGCCGTGGAAAAGACCGGTCAACCTGTACAGATGACGGCGGTGATGAAGGCCACGTCCGTGGCGATGCGCTCCGGGCGACTCATGGCGCTCGCCGAGCGAATTCTCCCTCTCGCGCGTTTTCGGGTTTCGTGGCTGCCCGGCCTCCTCGGCGGGTGGACCGAGCAGCGCATCATCCCCGCGCCGCCGAAAAAGGCCTTCCGCCACTGGTTTAAGGAGAACCGATGAGCGCCAAATCCGACATCTTGGCCAGACTGCACGCAGCGTTGGCGGATAACCCACCGGCCCCGGCCGTGGCGCGGGCATACCGCCGCGTGTCGACGCTTACTGCAGACGAGACCCGAGACATGTTCGTCGACCGCCTCACCGACTACAAGGCCGCCGTGTATTTCGCAGACAGGGTCAATGACCTTCCCGGGGTTTTGGCGGAGCTGATCTCCGGGCCCGTGGTCGTGCCGAGCGGTGTGGATCGCGCGTGGCTGCCGCCCGCCGAGGAGGTGCGCGACCCCTTGGAGGCCTCCTGCGTGGTCACCGGGTCGACAGTCTCGTGCGCAGAGACCGGCACGATCTTTCTCACCGGGCGTGACGACGAGGGGCGCCGCAAGCTCACGCTCATCCCCGACCACCACATCTGCCTGGTGTTTTCCGGCACCATCGTCGAGCTTTTTCCCGAGGCGTGGGAGCGGTTGGGTAGCTCATGCGGCCCGATCACCATGATTTCCGGGCCGTCCGCCACCTCCGACATTGAGTTGGAGCGCGTCGAGGGGGTGCATGGGCCGCGCCGGCTCGACGTTGTGGTTGTTCGGTAGCGGCCTAATCTGACACGAATCCAGCGAATCACGGAAATCGTGTTAGAATAGCGCCTACCTAATCTAATAATATGCAGGTGGGGCGGGGTACATGCTGTCCGGATTTGCTAACCTCTTAGAGCGCCGAAGGGAACTGGAAGATGGGGTTGACGCGATCTTGGGATCCGCCTCGGATGGGCGGGTAAGCAAGACGCGAGAATCGCAGTCCATCGACTTCAAGGAAGAAGCCGGTCGCAGGATCGGTGCAAATATCGAGCCGGGTACGACACAGAATCCGCAGGCGGCGACCAAGCTCGCGGACGAGGTCGCTTGCTACGCCAACACGCCAGGCGGCGGCGCACTGATCGTCGGGGTCGAGGACAAGACCGGGGTGATTATCGGCACCGAGTTGGATATTGATTGGCTCCGGCAGCGGATTTACTCTGGGGTCGGGGTAGCCCCGGACATCGTGGAAAAGCGTGTAGAAGGTCAACGTGTTCTAGTCATCTTCGTCGCGCCCGCACCGGAGCCGGTCCAAGATACGGGCACTAGGCTGCGGTGGCGAGTCCGGGACGCGTGTAAGTCAGTGGATCGTTCCGAGTGGTGGCAGTACCAGCGTGACCACCAAGCCTTCGACGAGATGGCGCAACCGACTAAAGAGACGAGCTCAGACGTTCGCCCCGGCGCTATCGATATCGTCCGACGGACTTTCCCACAGGCAGACGAGCTCACAACGCAGGAGGTGATGCGTCAGATTGGCGCGCTTGGCCCCGATGGCCGGCTCACCGTTGCGGGGACGCTGCTATTTGCGGCGCAAGCAGGCCCGGTAATAGAGCTGACTGTCTTTGATGTGTTCGGCGGCGACATCACTAGTCGGATCGTGGGGGAACCGGGGACCTCGGTGCTCGAGCAGCTTGATCTCATCGAGAGATCCTTGCGCGTGGTGAACAAGAACACCACGATTGTGAAAGGATTCGTTCACGATCCGGTGCCGCTGGTGCCGCACAACGCGGCGCGTGAGGCGCTGCTCAATGCGTTGATCCACCGCGACTGGAGCCGCAGTGAGGCCGTCGCCGTGAGCTGGATTGAGCTGGACAACACGCTAATCGTGCGTAGTCCGGGCGGTTTTCCCTCAGGAATCACTTCTGAGAACGTGTTAAGCAACCGCTCCGCCCGCTACCCGGCGCTTGCGGATCTCTACCGGGCCGTGGGTCTCGTGGATAAGCAAGGGGTGGGAGTCGACAGGATGTACCAGAATATGATCACGCTCGGCCACCGTCCTCCCATCATCGAGGAGGTTTCCGGCCCTTTCGTGGAAACTACACTGGTTGGCGGCCCGCCAGTCGTGCAGGTGCTCGACCTTGTTTCGCGCATTGTGCCGGTGGCGAGGCAGCGGGACTACCGAATCGCGATCATCCTCCACATCCTCATGTCTCGCGCCTTTGTGACGGAAGATGTGGTGGCTCACGGGTTGCAGGCAGGAACGGAGCAGGCACGCAACGCTCTGGAAGCTGCTTCCCAGACCACGGTCGACGGAGAACCGCTTGTTGTGCTTCATCGCCGCGGGACGTGGATTCTCGGGGCGAGCTCAAGGTCTGTGCTGGCTGACAAGCTGCCGTATCTCGGCACTGACCCTGCGTCGATGGAGGAGGTCGCGTTGCTTTGGCTCAACGAGGTGGGGGACATGGCGACGAGCGATGTGATGGTGCTGTGCGGCGTTTCCCGAGGCACCGCCAAGAAGTGCGTGGACAGCATGAACGATGAAGGTGCCGTCGAGATCGTAGGCGGGGGCAGATCGACCCGCTACCGACTGGCAGAGCAGTCAAAGAAGTAGAAAACGTGTTCTAAAACCGCTAGTATCTACTCCCATGAGGTTTCATGGCGGCGAGGCCCTGTCGTGGTCGCGGCTGGAGCGTATTCTCTCCGGCCGCCCCGGCCCCGTGCCCGTGCCCGTCAACCACACCCGCCCGCTTGCCGACGCCCCCACCAACTACCCTGAAGCCAGTCACGCGCCGTTCGCCGAACTGCACGCGGTGTCCTCCTACAGCTTCCTCGACGGGGCGAGCGAGCCGGAGGACATGGTCGCTCGCGCCCGCGAGCTGGGCATCATGACGCTCGCGCTGCTGGACAGGGATGGTTTTTATGGGGCGGTGAAGTTCGCCGAGGCCGCGGCGCGTGAGGGTATTGCCACGGTCTTCGGCGCGGAGCTGAGCCTGGGCGATAGGGTCCTGCCCGTGCTGGCGAAAGGCCCGGAGGGGTATCGCCACCTGTCGCATCTCATTGCTGCGGCCCGCATGATCACCCGGGAAAAGGACGTGGTGTCCTACCCGCCGCTGGAGCTCATCGCCCACGAGCTGGCGGGCACGTGCATCGTGCTGGCGGGATGGCAGTGGGTGGATGATATCGACCACCTGGTCGAACTCTTCGGGGGCAACGTGGTGCGCGAGTACGAAGTCTCGATGACCCCGGAGGACGCCGACCACCACCGCGCACTGGATGACTACCCGCACGTTCCGGCGATCGTCAGCGCCATGCCGGCTGCCGCCACGCGCGATGACGCCCGCCTGGCCGCGGCGAAACGCGCGCTGGCCAGGCGTGACTGCTTAAACGACGCTCACGCGCACCTGCACCCCATGGGGGCGAACTGGTTGCGCTCCGCCGAACAGATCGAGGCGATGTTGCCGGGTGCGCAGGACAAGATTGCAACTGCGCTGGCGATTGCCGCGCAGTGCGCCTTCACGCTCAACCTCGTTGCCCCCGAACTACCGCGCTACCCCACGCCTGCGGGCTTTGATGAGATGAGCTGGCTGCGCCACATCACGCTCGCGGGCGCTCAGCTGCGCTACGCGACGCGCCCGGACGAGATCCGGGCCAAGGCGATGGCGCAGATCGACTACGAGCTCGGCGTGATCGAGGAGCTGAGTTTCCCCGGCTACTTCCTCATCGTCCACGACCTGGTGGATTTCGCCCGCCGGGAAAACATCCTGTGCCAGGGGCGCGGGTCGGCGGCGAACTCCGCGGTGTGCTTCGCGCTCGGCATCACCAATGCCGAGCCGATCAGCGCGGGGCTGCTGTTCGAGCGCTTCCTCTCCCCGGACCGCGACGGCCCGCCGGACATCGACATCGACATCGAGGCGGGCCGGCGCGAGGAGGTGATCCAGTACGTCTATTCCCGCTACGGGCGCGACAACGCCGCCCAGGTGGCCAACGTGATCACCTATCGGACGAAAGGCGCGATTCGCGACGCCGCGCGGGCCCTCGGCTACGCCCAGGGGGCGGCGGATTCGTGGTCGAAGGGGATTGCGCGGCCACCGGAGGGCGTCGAGAAGCTCGCTGCCCAGCTCACGGGCCAGCCGCGGCACCTGGGCATCCACTCGGGCGGCATGGTGATCTGCGATAGGCCGATCGCGGACGTCGTACCGGTGGAGTGGGCGCGGATGGAAAACCGCTCGGTGGTGCAGTGGGACAAGGACGACTGCGCCTCCGCGGGGCTGGTCAAGTTCGACCTGCTCGGCCTGGGCATGCTGGAGGCGCTGCACCACATGACGGACTTGGTGCGCGATACCACCGGCCGCGAGGTCAACCTGTGGGAGCTGGACCTGGCGGACCCGGAGGTCTACGAGATGCTGTGCCGCGCCGACGCGGTGGGCGTGTTCCAGGTCGAGTCGCGCGCCCAGCTCTCCACCCTGCCGCGGCTCAAGCCGCGCTGCTTCTTCGACCTGGTTGTGGAGGTCGCGCTGATCCGCCCCGGACCGATCCAGGGCGGTTCGGTGCACCCCTACCTGCGGCGTCGCGACGGGCGCGACCCGGTGGTCTACGACCACCCGGTGCTGGAGAAATCCCTGGGCAAAACCCTCGGTATCCCGCTGTTCCAGGAGCAGCTCATGCAGATCGCCGTCGACGCGGCCGGTTTCTCCGGACGTGAGGCGGACGCTCTGCGGCGCGCCATGGGCTCGAAGCGGTCCCCGGAGAAGATGGCCGCGCTCAAGGCACGGTTTTTCGACGGCTGCTGGGATACCAACCGCATCGACGACGCCACGGCCCAGAAGCTGTGGGCGAAGATCGTCGCGTTCGCCGCCTACGGGTTCCCGGAGTCGCACTCGCAGTCGTTCGCCTCCCTGGTGTTCTTCTCCGCGTGGTTCAAGCGCTACTACCCGGCGCAGTTCTGCGTGGGGCTGCTGCGCGCCCAGCCGATGGGGTTCTACTCGCCGCAGTCGCTGATCCAGGACGCGCGCCGCCACGGTATTACGGTGGAGCCGGTCAACGTCAACACGTCAGGGCGGGAGGCGCTGTGCGTGGACAATTCCACCATCCGGGTGGGGTTGAACCTGGTCAAGGGCTTAGGCGACGCGGCCGCGGACCGCATCGAGGCCGCCCAGCCGTTTAGCGGCATTCCGGATCTGTCGCGCCGCGCGGAGCTGAGCGTCGAGCACGTCGAGGCCCTGGCGCGGGCCGGCGCGCTCGACTGCTTCGGGGTGGACCGCCGCCAGGCGCTGTGGCAGGCGGGCGTGGCCGCGACCGAGCGCGACGGCATGCTGCCGGGACTGTCGGCGATCAGCGCGCCGGCGCTGCCGGGCATGAACGCCTTCGAGCTCATGGTCGCCGACATCGGCGCCACCGGCGTCACGCACGACAAGCAGCCCATGGAGCTGTTGCGCGAGCGCCTGCGTGCCGACGGCCTCGTCACCGCCGCGGGCCTCAAGCAGGTCGAGGACGGCACTCGCGTGCGCGTCGCCGGGGTGGTCACGCACCGGCAGCGGCCGCGGACAGCCTCCGGGGTGACGTTTTTCGGCATGGAGGACGAGACGGGGCTGATCAACGTTGTCGTCTCGCCGGGGCTGTGGAAGCGCCAGCTCGTGCTGGCGCGCACCGCGAAGGCGCTCATCGTGCGCGGGATCGTGGAAAACGTCACCGGGGCGGTCAACGTGGTGGCGGACAAGCTCGAGCCACTGGAGCTCGGGGAGTACCTGAACCGCGGGTCGCGGGACTTCCATTGAGTAGGCTGGCGGCCATGGAAACGGAGCTCAACGGCGTGTCGATGAAGCTGGTCATTCCCCACTACATAACGCTCGTCGTGTGGGCGGCACTGGTGCTGGGCGCGCTGTCCTGGACCTACGTGAGGTGGGGGTCGTGGTGGCTGGTGCCACTCGGCGCCGCCGCGGCCGTTGTCCTCTGGGGCCTCGTGCTCGTTCCTCTGCGAGTGCGCGCCCTCGGCTGGAAAGAGACGGACGACGAGCTCGTCCTGGCACGGGGCAGGCTGCGGCGCACCGTCACCGTCATCCCCTACGGGCGGATCCAGTTTGTCGACGTCACCACGGGGCCGGTGGGCCGGGCGCTGGGGCTCAAGAGCTTGGCGGTGAACACGGCGTCGACAAGCTCGATCTCGAAGCTGCCCGGGATCGAGGCCGCCGAGGCCGATGCCCTGCGCGACCGGCTGGCGGCGAAGGCGCGCGAGCGCATGAGCGGGCTGTGATGGAGCGGCGCGTCCACAGGCTCACGCCGCTCCTGCACGTCTGGGCCACACTGCTGGCGGTGGCAGCGATCGCGCTGTTCAACTTCACCGTCCCGCTCTACAACTGGGTGCGCGAGGGGGAGTTTCCCGCGGTGTCGGCTCTGTGGGCCATAGGCGGCGTCGCCCTCGTCGTGGCGGCCGGGGCCGGGGCGTCGCAGCTGTGGTGGTCGAAAATGAGCTTCGCGCTGGGCCCGGAGGAACTCAGCGTGCGCAGCGGCGTGGTGACGACGAAGCTGCGCACCGCCCGCTACGACCGCATCCAGGCCGTCGACGTGGTCGAGCCGCTGGCGGCGCGGATCGCCGGGCTCGCCGCCGTGCGGGTCGAGGCGGCCGGCGGCGCGGACTCGGCGCTCGAGATCGCCTACCTGCCACGGCGCGAGGCGGAGCAAGTGCGTGAGGAGATACTGCGCGCCGCGGGTTCCGCCGGCGGTGGCGCGGCGGCGCAGGAGGACTACCTTGTCGCGCCCATCCCCATCCGCCGCTCGCTCATTGGCACGGCTCTGCGGCTGACCACGGTCGCCACCGCCGCCTGGACGGTCATTTCCCTGCTCACGAGTGTTTCCGTGGCCGCTGCGGTGCCGGTTCTCGTTGGCGTGTTGCCGGTGATCTGGCGGATGGTGGACCAGTCGTGGCGGTTTAGCTCGACGCTGGATAGCGGCGTGGTGAACCTCACCTACGGCCTCGCCAACCGCCGGAGGCAAGCGGTTCCGCTGGACCGCATCCACGCGGTCAAGCTATCCCAGCCGGTACTGTGGCGCCCGCTCGGCTGGTGGGAGGTCACGGTCAACGTGGCCGGCTACGCCACCACCGGTGCGCGCGCGGGCACGCTGACGCTTCTGCCGGTCGGCTCGCTGGAGCAGGCCCTCGAGGTGGTCGCGGCACTGAGCCCGGCACCGTGCACGGCACCGTGCCCGGCGCCCGACCCCGCCACCGCCGAGGTGCACATGCGCTCCCCGCGGCGCGCACGCTGGGTCTCGCCGGTGGATTGGAAGCGGCAGACCGTCACGCTGGAAGGGGGCGTCGCCGTGGTCACCTATGGAGCGGTCTCGCGGCGCTACGTGTTCGTGGAGATCCCGCACATCCAGGAGCTGACGTACACCCAAGGCCCGGTGCAGCGCTGGCTCCGCCTGGCGCACGTGCGTCTCGACCTCGTGCCGGGGCCGGTCAAAGCGACGGTGCGCGATCTGGAGGAGGATCACGCGCGGGAGCTCGTCGATAAGCTGCGTGCGCGAAACCTGCCGGGGTGAGTCACACCCCGCCGGGAAAGCCCAGCTGGCGCCACGCCTCGTAGGTGGCCACGGCCGCCGAGTTGGACAGGTTCATCGAGCGCCGGCCGGGCAGCATGGGGATGCGCACGCGCTCGGTCACGCGGGGGTGGTGCGCGTGGCTTTCCGGCAGGCCGGTGGGTTCGGTGCCGAAGAGGAGGGCGTCGCCGCGCTCGTAGGCGATCTCGTGGAAGTACGCGGAGGCCTGGGTAGTAAACGCGAAGACGCGCGAGCCGGTCAGCGCCGCCAGGCACGCGTCCAGGTCCGGGTGGATGACCACGTCGGCCAAGTCGTGGTAGTCCAGCCCGGCGCGGCGCAGGTGCTTCTCATCCAGCGTGAACCCGAGCGGCTCGACGAGATGCAGCGTCGCGCCGGTGCCCGCGCACATGCGGATCGCGTTGCCGGTGTTCGGCGGGATGACGGGATTATCGAAGATGACATGCAGGTGCGACACGTCCCGCAAGTCTAGGATAGGTGCCGTGACTGCGATCAAGTTAGACGGAAAGCTCTACCGCGAGGAGATTTTCGCGGACCTGAAGAAGCGCGTCGCCGCGCTGAAGGACAAGGGGGTTACGCCGGGCCTGGCCACGGTGCTCGTCGGGGAGGACCCGGCGAGCCAGAACTACGTGCGCATGAAGCACAAGGACTGCGCTGAGCTCGGCATCGCCTCCATCATGAAGGAGCTGCCCGGAGACACCACGCAGGAAGAGCTTGATGCGCTTATCGACGCTCTGAACAACGACCCGGCCGTCACCGGCTACATCGTCCAACTGCCGCTGCCGGGCCACCTCGATGAAAACCGCGTCCTGGGTCTCATCGACCCGGACAAGGACGCCGACGGCCTGCACCCGGTCAACCTGGGCAAACTGGTCCTGGGGGAGCCCGCGCCCCTGCCGTGCACCCCGAACGGCTCCATCAAGTTGCTCGAGCGCTTCGGGGTGGATCTGCGCGGCGCGATCGTGTGCGTGATCGGCCGCGGCGTGACGGTGGGCCGCCCGATTTCGCTCATGCTCACAGCCCGCGACGTCAACGCCACCACCGTGCTGTGCCACACCGGCACCAAGGACCTCGCCGCGGAGACCCGCCGCGCGGACGTGATCATCGCCGCGGCCGGCAAGCCGCACATGATCACCGCCGACATGATCAAGGAGGGCGCCGCGCTTCTCGACGTCGGCGTGTCCCGCGTGGACGGCAAAACCGTCGGCGACCTGCACCCCGACGTGTGGGAGAAGGCCGGCTGGGTCTCCCCAAACCCGGGTGGCGTGGGCCCGATGACGCGCACCTTCCTCGTCCGCAACATCGTGGAGCGTGCCGAAGCACTTGCTGGATAACCCCCACGACGTCAACAACGCCCCATCGCCGCTGCCCGTGCGCGTGCAGCAGGCGATGGCGGCGCTGTTTGTCCTGGGCTTTGTCGCCTCCGGGTTGTTCTCCGCCACGGAGCACTGGCGCCGCGCCACCTTCACCCTGGGCGTGTCGATGCTGTGGCTGGCGGTGATGCGTCTGACCTGCGACTCGCGCGTCATCGGACTCGTCGCCGTCCGCTCGAGGCGTTTCGACGTCGCGTTCACCTCCGTCCTCGGCGCCGCCATGATGTGGCTGGCGTGGTCGGTGGACTCGCTGGGGAGCTAGCCGGCGCGGGCGCCCTCTTCCGCCTAAAACCGGACGGCTAAAGTTGCCCCGTTTTGGGCCTGTTTCGGCGCAGTCTTAGGCGTCTGAGTTTAGGGGGAGGCGCCGCCGCTAGATGTCGTACGCGCCGCTGCTCGAGGCGAAGTCGTGCGGCGAGGGCGTCTGCTCCGTCAGCGCGATGAACCGGCGCAGGATAAGGTCCATCTGGCGCGCCTCGACGAGGAAGGCGTCGTGGCCGACGGGGCTCGAGAGCTTTGACATGGCCAGCAGGTTTCCTAAGTTGCGGCTTAGGTGCTCCTGCTGGTGGTAGGGGTAGAGGATGTCGGTGTCCACGCCCACGATCATGGTGGGCACCTTCGAGCTGGCCAGGGCCTTGTTCAGTCCGCCCCGGCCACGCCCGACGTCGTGGCGGTTCAAGGTTTCGGTGAGGGTGACGTAGCTTCCGGCGTCGAAACGCTCGACGAGCTTGACCCCCTGATAGTCGAGGTAGCTCTGCACCGCGAAGCGCTGGGCGTCGTCGCGGTAGGGGCCGAGTGGGTTTTCGCCGGCCTGGAAGGCGGTGCCGAAGCGCTCATCGATCTCCAGTTCCCCGCGGTACGTCAGGTGCGCGATGCGGCGCGCCGCCGCGAGGCCCGCGTCGGGGCCCTGGGGCTTGTCGTAGTAGTCGCCGCCGTGCCAGTCGGGGTCGCGGGTGATCGCGGAAAGCTGCGCGGTCTGGATGCCGATCTGCCACGCGCTCGCACGCGCAGATACAGCGAGCACGCAGGCGTAGTCCACCGTCTCGGGGTGCATCAGCGTCCACTCGAGCGTGCGCGCCCCGCCCATCGACCCTCCCAGGATGGCGCGCACGCGTCCGATGCCCAGGGCGTCGAGAAGCAGCTTCTCGGCTGCCACCTGGTCGCGGATGGAGATGGCCGGGAAGCGCGAACCCCACCTGCCGCCGTCGGGATGCTCGCTCGCGGGTCCGGTGGAGCCGTAGCAGCTGCCCAGAGCGTTGGTGCACACCACGCACCACGTGTCCGTGTCCAGAGCCTTGCCCGGGCCGATGACTTCGCACCACCACTCGGCGGCGTTGGAATCGCCGGTTAGAGCGTGCTCGACGAGCAGAATGTTGTTGTCGCCGGCCGGGTCGCCCCTAAACTCGCCCCAGCGCTGGAAGGCGATGGTGGTGTCGGGGATCTCGGCGCCGGCCTGGGTCGTAAAGCATCCGATGCTTACGTGATGGAGAGCGCCATGCGGCGGCAGGGAAAAGCTCACGGCGCGGCCCCTAGATGGCCGCGAAACCGCGCTCGAGGTCAGCGAGAATGTCGTCGATGCTCTCGATGCCCACGCTCAGGCGCACCGTTGATTGGGTGATGCCCCCGCGCGCCAGGCCCGCCTCGTTGGACTGCGAGTGGGTCGTGGAGGCCGGGTGGACCACCAGGGAGCGCACGTCGCCGATGTTGGCCAGGTTGGAGTGCAGGCGCAGGGCGTCGATGAACGCCCAGGCCTGGGTGCGGTCGGCCGGGTCCCCCGCGATGTCGAAGGAGAGCACCGAGCCGGTGTAGCGCAGGCCGAGCTTCTCCTTCACGGCCCAGTAGGGGCTGGACTCAAGCCCGGCGAAGTTGACCTTGGACACCTTCTCGTGGCCGCTGAGGAACTCGGCGACCTTCAGCGCGTTCGCGTTGTGGCGCTCCACGCGCAGCCCCAGGGTGTCCAGGCCCTGGAGCGCCACCCACGCGTTGAACGGGGAGATCGCGGCGCCGGTGTCGCGCAGGATGCCCGCGCGCGCCTTGACGGCGAAGGCCGGGGCGCCCAGGTCGGCGTACTTCAGGCCGTGGTAGGCGGCGTCCGGGGTGACAAAGTACGGGAAGACCGGTTCGCCGTCGCGCTCGACGGTCCAGTCGAACCGGCCGGAGTCGATAATCGCGCCGCCGATGGCCGCGCCGTTGCCGGTGTAGAACTTCGTCGTGGACACGACGACGATGTCGGCCCCGAGCTCGAGCGGGCGGACCAGCGCGGCGGTGGCCATGGTGTTGTCCACGATGAGCGGGACCTGGTTGTTGTGGGCGACCTCGGAAATCGCGGGGATGTCGAGGACGTCCGCGATCGGGTTGCCGAAGGTCTCTCCGTAGAGCGCCTTCGTGTTCGGGCGGATGGCGTCCTGCCAGGACTGCGGATCATCCGGGTCGTCCACGAAGGTGAACTCGATGCCTAGGCGGGGCAGGGTGACCTCGAAGAGCGTCTCGGTGCCGCCGTAGAGGCGGGGCGAGGTGACAAGGTGGTCGCCGGCGGAGGCCAGGTTGGTAATCGCGGCGGTTTCCGCGGCCATGCCGGACGCGAACGCCACCGCCGCGACGCCGCCCTCCAGGCTGGCGAGGCGGTCTTCCAGCGCCTGCTGGGTGGGGTTGGTGATGCGGGTGTAGATCGGGCCCGGGTTCGACAGGTTGAAGCGGTTTTCCGCGTGCTGCGCGTCGTCGAACACGTAGGACGTGGTCATGTAAATCGGCTGGTTGCGCGCGCCGTAATCGGAGTCGACAGTTTGGCCGGCGTGAATGGCGCGGGTGTCGAAGGACCAGTTCTGCGGTTCGGAGTTGTCGTATTTAGCCATGTGGACAATCTATCGCCGCACGAGGCCGGTGTGTACCAAGCTGTCTATAAGCGCCGATGCGCTGGGCTTTTACATGAATATTAATTGAGGGGGACCGGGTCCCACCCGGCCCGGCGCTAGGCGCGGGTGAGGCCGTCGATGATGCGGTTGAACGTCGAAGACGGGCGCATCACGGCCGCGGCCTTGGCGTCGTCCGGCAGGTAGTACCCGCCGAGGTCGCCCGGGGTGCCCTGCACGGCGAGGAGCTCCGCGGCGATGGTCTCCTCGTTGTCGCGCAGTGCCTTGGCCACCGGCGCGAAGTACTCCGCGATCGAGGCGTCGGCGGTCTGCTTCGCCAGCTCCTCCGCCCAGTAGAGGGCGAGGTAGAAGTGGGAGCCACGGTTGTCGATCTCACCAGCCTTGCGGGAGGGCGAGCGGCCCTCGACGAGGACGGTTTCGGTGGCGTTGTCCAGGGCGTCGGCAAGCACATCGGCCTTGGGGTTGCCGTGGTCGGCGGCGAGGCGCAGGGACTCGGCAAGCGCAAGGAACTCGCCGAGGGAGTCCCAGCGCAGGTGGTTTTCCGTCTGGAGCTGCTGGACGTGCTTCGGGGCGGAGCCGCCGGCGCCGGTCTCGAACAGGCCGCCGCCCGCCATGAGCGGGACGATGGAGAGCATCTTCGCGGAGGTGCCCAGCTCGAGGATGGGGAAGAGGTCGGTGTTGTAGTCGCGCAGCACGTTGCCGGTCACGGAGATGGTGTCCTCGCCGCGGCGCAGGCGCTCGACGGTGATCTTCGTGGCTTCGACGGGCGAGGCGATGGAGATGTCGAGGCCCTCGGTGTCGTGGTCCGCGAGGTAGCGGTTGACCAGCCCGATCAGGTTGCGGTCGTGGGCGCGGGACTCGTCGAGCCAGAAGATGGTCTTCATGCCGGACTTGCGGGCGCGGCTCACGGCGAGCTTGACCCAGTCGCGGATCGGGGCGTCCTTGGTCTGGCAGGCGCGCCAGATGTCGCCGGCCTCGACGTCGTGGGTGAGGATGGCCTCGCCGGCGGAGTTGACCACGCGGACGGTGCCGTCGGCGGGGATCTTGAAGGTCTTGTCGTGGGAGCCGTACTCCTCGGCCTTCTGGGCCATGAGGCCGACGTTGGGCACGGTGCCCATGGTGGTCGGGTCGAAGGCGCCGTTGGCGCGGCAGTCGTCGATGACGACCTGGTAGATGCCGGCGTAGGAGGAGTCCGGGATGGTGGCCAGGGTGTCCTGCTCCTGGTCCTCGGCGTTCCACATGTGGCCGGAGGTGCGGATCATGGCGGGCATGGAGGCGTCGACGATCACGTCGGAGGGGACGTGCAGGTTGGTGATGCCCTTGGTGGAGTTGACCATGGCGAGGTCGGGGCCGTCGGCAAGCGCTTTGTCGATTGCGGCGCGGATCTCCTCGCCGTTGTCCAGGGCGGACAGTCCGTCGAGGATGGCGCCGAGGCCGTTCTCGCCGTTCAGGCCGGCTGCGAGCAGTTCCTCGCCGTATGCGTCAAATACGTCCTTGAAGTAGGCGCGTACTACGTGGCCGAAGATGATCGGGTCGGAGACCTTCATCATGGTGGCCTTCAGGTGCGCCGAGAAGAGCACGCCTTCGGCCTTGGCGCGCGCCACGGCCTCCAGGAGGAAGGCGTCGAGCGCCTTAGCGGACATGTAGGTGGCGTCGATCACCTCGCCCTCGAGGACGCTCAGCTCCTCCTTGAGCACGACGACCGAGCCGTCGGCGGCGGCCAGCTCGATGCGCAGGGTGTCCTCTGACGGCATGATGACGGACTTCTCGTTGGCGCGGAAGTCGCCCGATTCCATGGTGGTGACGTTGGTCTTGGAGTCCGCGGGCCACTCGCCCATGGAGTGGGGGTGCTTGCGGGCGTAGTTCTTCACCGCGATGGGGGCGCGGCGGTCGGAGTTGCCCTGGCGCAGCACGGGGTTGACGGCGGACCCCTTGACCGAGTCGTAGCGGGAACGGATCTCGCGCTCCGCGTCCGTGACGGGGGTGTCGGGGTAGTTGGGGATGTCGAAGCCCTTTTCCTGCAGCTCCGTGATGGCCTTCTTCAGCTGCACGAGGGAGGCGGAGATGTTGGGCAGTTTGATGATGTTGGCTTCGGGCTCCAGGGCGAGATCGCCCAGCTCCGCGAGGGCGTCGTGGGTGAGGCTCTCATCCGTGACACGCTCCGGGAACAGTGACAGGATGCGACCGGCGACGGAGATGTCGCGGGAGGCCACGGCGACACCGGCGTTGGAAGCGAACGCCGTGACGATCGGCAGCAGCGAGTAGGTCGCAAGCAGCGGTGCTTCGTCGGTGCGTGTCCAAATGATGGTAGCCACTATTTTGCTCCTCTAAGTATTTGCCAATAATCCAGTCATTCAGGATACCAATATTCGCCGGAACCGCTGCATGGACGGGCCCCAGATGGTACGGACATCGGCGCTGTAGGGTGACATGCATGAGTCTTACCATTGCGTCCGTCAACGTCAACGGCATCCGCGCAGCCACCAAGGTGCGCAGCGAAGTCAACCCGGGCATGCTGGCCTGGCTCGAGGAGACATCCGCGGATGTGGTGCTTATGCAGGAGGTTCGCGCCGAGGTCGACCAGACACGCGCCGCGCTCGCCCCGGCGCTCGAGGCCGGCTGGCACCTCGTCGTCGCCCCCGCCGAAGCACCGGGGGCGAAAGGGCGGGCTGGCGTGGGCATATTGAGCCACTCACAGTTGGAGGATGTGGAGATAGGCATCACATCGTTCGAAGACGCCGGGCGTTTCATCGCGGGCACGCTTGACGACGTCCGCGTGGCGTCGCTCTACCTCCCGTCGGGCTCCGCGGGAACGGCCAAGCAGGACGAAAAGTACCGCTTCCTCGACGAGTTCGAGCCCCTGCTCGACACGTGGGCCACCCAGCACCCCAACATGGTCATCGGCGGCGATTGGAACATCTGCCACCGCCGGGAGGACCTGAAGAACTACAAGACCAACCAGAAGAAGTCCGGCTTCCTGCCGCACGAGCGCGCCTTCATGGACTCCGTCTTCGGCACCTTCCCGGACGACGAGGCCCAGGACGTAGACGCCAAGGCTGCGAGCGAGTGGGCTGGGGCCGTGGACTACGCCTCAACGGAGCGTCGAGAAGCGAGCTCGGACCCGCGGTGGTTCGACGTCGCCCGGCGCCTCCAGCCTGATGACGCCCCGTACACCTGGTGGACCTTCCGCGGCCAGGCCTTCAACAACGACGCGGGCTGGCGTATCGACGTCCAGGCCGCGACCGCCGGCATGCTCGAGCGCGCGCGGCGCACCTGGGTGGACAAGGCGCCGACCGTGGAGCAGCGGTGGTCCGACCACTCGCCGCTGCTGGTGGAGTACGTTTAAGCGCCGTGGAATCCCAAACAGTGCTGGGCGTGAGCATGCCGGAGCTTTTAACGACGCTGTTCGTCATCGGTATCGTCGCCGAATCCATGACCGCGGCGGTGGCGGCCGGCCGGATGCGCATGGACCTGTTCGGAGTGATCACGCTCGGCGCGCTGACCGGGCTCGGCGGGGGAACGGTGCGCGACATCATCTTGGGCGCCTACCCCCTGACCTGGGTGGAGGAGCCGCGCTTCCTGCTCGCCACGGTCGTCGCCTCGGTGGTCACGGTCAAGATCGACTGGTTGATGTACTAGCTGCGCAAGTTCTTCCTCGTCGCCGACGCCGTCGGCCTCGCGGCGTTCGTGGTGCTGGGCATCCAGACGGCCCTCTCGCTCGGCCACGGGTTCGTCATCGCGGCCGTCGCCGCCGTGACCACGGGCGAGTCCGGCGGCGTGATGCGCGACATCCTCTCCGACCGCGTGCCGCTGGTGTTCCGCGAGGAGCTCTACGCCTCCATCGCCGTTGCGGGCACCGTGGTCTACATGGCGCTCATGGCCGCGGGGGTGCCGGAATGGATCGTCACTATCGCCACCGTGGTGTTCGTGTTTATCACCCGCCTGCTCTCCCTGCGCTACAAGTGGTCCCTGCCGATCTTCGAGTACGACGACGACAGGGTCGCCGCCATCGACCCCAGGAACCAGCTCTCCGCCATGGTCCATTCCCGCGGCCGCAAGATCCCCGGTGCGCGCCGGGTGTACAGGCCCGTGAAGATGGTGGCCGAGCGAGCACCCGTACGGTACAAACGCAAGCGCAAGTAGACTTTCCAACCATGACCGACACGCAGCGAGTTCTCTCCGGCATCCAGCCGACGGCCGATTCCTACCACCTGGGCAACTACCTCGGTGCGCTGAAGCAGTGGATTGACCTCCAGGACGGCCACGACGCGTTTTACTTCATCCCCGACCTGCACGCCATCACGGTGGACCAGGACCCGGCCGAGCTGCGCGAGCGCACCATCAAGGGCTGCGCCCAGCTCATCGCGCTGGGTATCGACCCGAACAAGTCCACCCTGTTCGTCCAGTCCCACGTGCCCGCGCACGCCGAGCTGACGTGGGTGCTGCAGTGCCTCACCGGCTTCGGCGAGGCCTCGCGCATGACGCAGTTCAAGGACAAGGCGGCCAAGCAGGGCCAGGACCGCGCCACCGTGGGCCTGTTCACATACCCGGTGCTCATGGCGGCGGACATCCTGCTCTACTCGCCGCAGCTCGTTCCCGTGGGCGAGGACCAGCGCCAGCACCTGGAGCTCACGCGCAACCTCGCCGAGCGCTTCAACTCCCGGTTCGGAACGACCTTCGTCGTGCCCGAGGGGTTCATCCCCGAAGGTGCGGCGAAGATCTACGACCTGCAGGAGCCCACGGCGAAGATGTCGAAGTCCGGCGCGAACCCGAAGGGCCTGATCAACCTGCTGGACGACCCGAAGACCTCCACCAAGCGCATCAAGTCCGCCGTGACGGACAACGACGGCGTCATCGCCTTCGACCGCGAGAACAAGCCGGGGGTGTCCAACCTCCTGATGATCCAGTCGGCGTTGACCGGGGTGGGCGTCGACACGCTTGTCGCCGGGTACGAGGGGCAGGGCTACGGCGCGCTGAAGACGGACACCGCCGAGGCGCTCGAGGCGTTCACCACCCCGCTGCGCGCGCGTTACGACGAGCTGATGGCGGACCGGGCCGAACTCGAGGCCATCCTCGCCCGCGGCGCGCAGCGCGCCCGTGAGATCTCCGAGCCGCTGCTTGCCCAGGTGTACGACAAGGTCGGTTTCCTCGCCCCGCGGCGCTAGCGCGGCCGCCCGCCGCCGGCGCCCGGGAACCACGGGGCGCCACTTCCTCTAAACTGTGGGTTTGCACACAGATTTTTTTATGAATCGGCCAACGACGAGGGAAGGACAGCTGATGGCTACCTCCACAGCGCCCCGCAAGGCGTACACGGACGAGCAGGGCATAGAGCGGGTGAGCAAGCAGCAGGACAACGGCCCAGCTGACGAAGTGGCGAAGAAGGCGCCGCCCGTCGCGCACCTGCTCCGCATGAACGAGCGATTCGCGAAGGAGGGCGGCAACCAGCTCTCCGCCGGGATCACCTACTTCTCCGTTCTCGCGCTGTTCCCGCTGACGATGCTGCTGTTCGCGGGCATGGGGTTCTTCCTCGCCGCGCGGCCCGACCTTATCGACCGGATTCAGGAGCAGATCCACACCTCCCTCGGCGGGGATGTCGGAGCCGCCGTCTCCCAGCTCGTGGACACCGCCATCGCGCAGCGCGGCGCCGTCGCCGGCGTCGGTTTGCTCACAACCCTGTGGTCGGGCCTCGGATGGATGAACAACCTGCGCGTGGGCATCTCCGCGATGTGGAAGCTCGACGCGAACGAGGGCGGCAATTTCGTTGTGAAGAAGCTCTGGGACCTGCTCGGGCTCATCGGCCTGATCCTCCTGTTCATCCTCGCGTTCGGTGTCACCGCTGTGGGCACGTCGTCAATCACCACGTCCGTGATGGATCAGCTCGGCCTGGGCAACTTCCCGGGCGCGCGTTTCGTGGTGTGGCTGGTCGGCCTCGCCGCCGGCGTGCTGGCGAACTTCCTCGTCATGGCGTGGCTGGTCATCTTCATGCCCCGCACCAAGGTGCCGCTGCGCTCCGGGCTCAAGGGCGCCCTCCTCGGCGCCGTGGTCTTCGAGCTGATCAAGCAGTTCGCCACCATCATCGTGGGCGCCGCGACGAACAACCCGGCGGGCGCGATCTTCGGCCCGATCATCGCGCTGATGGTGGTGCTCTACCTCGTGTGGCGCGTGGTCCTCTACGTGTCGGCGTGGACGGCCACCACGGAGGAGTCGCTCGCCGCCCACAAGACGGAGGTGCCGGAGCCGGCCGTGATCAACGTCCGCGGCGCGGCCGCCACGCAGGTCAAGCCGCGCAAGGGTGCGGCCATCGGGGTGGGCGCGGCCGTGGGCGCTATCGGTGTCGGCCTGCTCTCCTTGTTGACGCGCGACTGATCCACCACGCGATTCCCGCCAGGGCGAGGACACCGGCTACGACGCCGGCTGACGCCCACGGGAACGCCCCCTTGTCCGGGCCCGCGGCAGCGACCGCGGGCTTTTCGACGTCCGGCGCCGGCGCATCCGTCGCAGCCGCGGTCTCAGTCGCCGAGGCGTGAGCGGCCGCGACCTCGAGCGTTGCGACGGGCGCGCCCTCGAACTTGTAGGCCTCGTGCAAGAGCTGCTGCGCCTGCTCCCAGGGCCGGGCGCGGTCGGCTGTCGTGTCCAGGATCACGGCCGCAAGGCGGCGCCCCGAGTGGTTGACGGCGCCGACGAACGTGTGGTTGGCGTCGTCGGTGAAGCCCGTCTTGCCGCCGATGCCGTCCGGGTCGTTGAGGTAGAGCGCGTTGTCGTTCCACACCTCGAAACCGGGCAAGTCCCCGAACCCGGGGAAGGGGTAGGAGGGAGTGTCCACGATGTCGGCGAAGGTCTCGTTCTCAAACGCGGCGCGGTAGGCCAGGGCCATGTCCCACGCGGAGGTGGACATTCCCGGGCTGTCGAGCCCCGTGTACGTGGTTACCCTGGTGTCTTCCATGCCGAGCTCGGCGGCGAGCGCGTTGACCTTGCGCAGCGTCGCCTCGTCGCCGCCGAGGCTCTGTGCCAGCGCGTGGGCGGCGTCGTTGCCCGACGCCATCAGCAGGCCGTGGAGCAGGTCGTTGACGGTGTACTCACCACCCGGCCCGATGCCGACGGCCGAACCCTCCATCTGCGCGGATTCGTCGCCGACGGGCACTGTGGTGTCGAGGGGGAGCTCGCGGATGGCGACGAGCGCGAGCAGGACTTTGATGATGGAGGCCGGCCGGTAGCGCCCGTGCGGGTCCTTCATGGCGACGATCTCACCAGAATCGATGTCCGCGACGACCCAGGCGGAGGCTAAAACGGAGTCGCTCACCGTGAA
Organism: Corynebacterium mycetoides; assembly: GCF_900103625.1. Taxonomy (NCBI): domain Bacteria; kingdom Bacillati; phylum Actinomycetota; class Actinomycetes; order Mycobacteriales; family Corynebacteriaceae; genus Corynebacterium; species Corynebacterium mycetoides. The sequence continues at coordinate 2,057,333 of NZ_LT629700.1, forward strand.
ACCGGCGGGCGCCACCACGCCGCACGGGCCCCGGTAATGCACGGGCAGCGCCACCGGCGCAGCGTCCGGGGCCACCGCCTCCGAGGTCGTTCTGGGTTCCGGGGGCCACGTCGCCTGCGGGCAGCTGTCGGTGTGCGGCGCCGTCGCCCGGGTGGTGCGGGTCGGTTCTGGCACCGGGATGCCGGGCGCCGCCGATACTGGCACCGTCATTGACACCACAGAGCATGTGCAGGCGAGCGACAACACCGTGTTGGCCGCGCCGAGTCGTAGGGTCTTCATCGCCGAGCAGTGTACGCGTGACGTCGACACGCGCCCGTGCGCGACGTGAGCTTTTGGGTTTCAACTCGGGGTAGCCTTGGGTAAAAGGCGCTCTGACCTGCATAAACTAAGGCTTACCTGGCTTGCGGAGGTGTCACTAAAGGCGCAAGATGATCCTCATGACACCTTCAAACACACCTTCATCATCCACTTCATCATCCACTTCATCATCCACTTCATCATCCGCACCCGTCGAGATCTCAGCGGGCCTCAATGAGCGGCTGAACAAGCTCCGCGCCGCGGTTCTCGGCGCCAACGACGGCATCGTCTCCACCGCGGCGGTCGTCGTCGGCGTGGCGGGCGCTACCCCAGACATCCGCGCCATCGCGTCCGCCGGCATCGCGGCCGTCATCGGCGGCGCCATCTCGATGTCGCTGGGCGAGTACGTCTCGGTGTCCTCGCAGCGCGACACCGAGCGCGCCTACATCGCCAAAGAGACCGCGCTGCAATACGCCGACCCGGAGGCCGAGTTCGAACACTTAGTCGCGGCGTACGAGCAGTCGGGCTTGACCCACGCGACCGCCGTACAGGTGGCCAAGGAGCGCACCGCTTCCGACCCGCTCAAGGCCCACCTGGAGGTGCATTACGGCATCAACGAGGCGGATCTGGTCAACCCCTGGTCCGCCGCGGTCGCATCGTTCCTCGCGTTTTCCGTGGGTGCGGTGCTGCCGCTTATCGCCGTGCTTTTGCCGCCGGACGCGTGGCGCGTCCCCGTTACCTTCGCGGTCACCCTGGTTGCGCTCGCCATCACCGGCGCGGTGTCCGCCCGCATCGGCGACGCCGACCCGAAGCGCGCCGTCGTCCGCCTTCTCATCGGCGGCGCGCTGGGGCTAGCGGTCACCTTCGGGGTCGGCTGGATTTTCGGTACGACCGCCCTCTAGCTCTTCCCGTTGGTAGGAGTCGCCGCGCCAATCAAGCCCGACTCCCTCCTCCTCGGAAGGTTGTGTCCCGCCGGAGCCCGACCGCTTCCGGTGGGACGCGGCTTTCGTGGCCAGCTCCGCCACGTGCGAGACGGTGGTGTTGACGGGTGCGAACTCGGTGTTGGCGGGCACTTTCCACCCCAGGTGGTAGGAGAGCAGGAAAATGGACAGGCTCGTCAGCGGCCCTAAAATTGCGCCCGCCGCCATGTGGCCAGTGTCGGCGCCGATGAGAGTCACCACCGCGCCGGCGATGGCGGGGATCACGGTGGGTTGGTTGTTGGCGAACAGCGCCGGTTCCTGGCCCGTAAGAACGTCCCGGATGATGCTGCCGCCCGTGGCGGTGAGCACACCCATCATGATTGTCGGCAGGACGGGAAGCCCGTAGGTAATCGCCTTGAAAGCGCCGACGGAGGCCCAGAGCGCGGAGATAAGCGCGTCGCCGTGCGTCCTGATCACTTCCCACGCCATCCCCTTGAAGTAGGTGAACCGGGCGATCAGCGCCCCGGCGAAGGCGAGGATCAGGTACTCCGGTGTGGCCATGGCGGCGACCGTTCCGCTGTCGATCAGGACAATCACGAACCATGCCTCCCCCGAGGGCGGAGACCATGGCGATAAAGCCGAAGCCCACGATGTCGTAGCCCTTTTGGCGCGCGATGGTCCCGCCGATGATGCCCATCAGCACAACGCCGATGAAGTCCAGTCAGCGGTAGGCGGAGAGGATGACGGGGTCGACTTGGTCCGGGGTCATTAGGGGATTTAGAACTTGGAGAACCGGTTGATGAGCTGGGACTCCATCTCGTTCCACGTCTCCACCTTGTCGGAGTAAGGGGGAGTGGGGACGTAGCCCCCGGCCTCGGTCGAGCCGAGCATGTAAGCGAGGTAGTCCTGCATGCGCGGGTTGGCCAGCAGCAGGGAGTTCAGGGAATCGTCCTTCGCCCAGTCCGCCGCGTCGGCGAGCAGCTCGTAGGCCTTGCCCATCTGGGCGGTGTCCACCGCCTCGGGCCCCTTCTCAATGTCGGCGGCGATGCCGGCGAAGGAGTAGGCGTTGTCGGGGTGGACAGTAACGGCCAGCTCCCCGGCGTTGGCGGAGACGACGATGTCCTCCCACGTGGACACACCGGCGAGCTCGTGGTCGTCGTTCTCCGTAATCCAGCGGATGAGGTGTTTTCCGGACGGGAAGGTGAAGATCTCGCCGTACTTGCCCAAAAAGACCGGCGCGGTTCCCAGGTAGGTGCGCAGCGTGTACACGGTCTTGCCCCGGACCGTGACCTTGATCGGGTCGATCCCGGCCTTGGACCAGGTAGAGACGTCGTAGGGGTCCTGGGCGGCCGCCCGCGCCTCCCGCTCGCGCCGGGCCTCCTCCTCGGCCTCGGTGCGGGCCGCCTTGGCTGCGGCAATGCGCTTCGTGGCCGCGTCGACTGCGGTGTCGCCAAGAGTCTGCTTATCGACGACGCGGACAGCGCCATCCAGCGAGCGCACGACGTCGGCCCAGTTCGCCAGCACCGCACGCCCCACGCCGGACCATTCGCTGAGACCGCTCTCGCCCGCGTAGTGCTCCGAACCTCGCTCAACGTTGGCCAGCACCGAATGCGAGGCGAAGAAGATCTGCGCCTGCTCCGCCGCGGCGACGTCGGCAAGCGAGCGGGAGATCTGGAACACGCCCGCGAGCTTGGAGACGTTCTCGTGGCTCGGTCGCCCGGCGAGGAAGGCGGGCGCGCCGATGATGTCGTAGTAGTTCCTCTCGTCCGGCACCACCTTGTCGTCGGCCTGCGCGGCGAACTGTGCCCACTGCGGGTGGTCCGTCAGGTCGTGGGGCGCGCCCGAGTCGAGGTAGGCGAGGAGCTCCTCCGGGGAGCCGAAGGCCAAAACGGAGTTGTCGTCTCCCAAAAACGCCTGCCACTGCGCACCGTTTTCCTTCCAGGCGGGTGCCCACAAGGTGAAGACGTCGCCGGCGGAAAGAGACAGTTTGACGGGGAGAATCGCGCGCGTGCTCATCGGGCTCATGGTGCGCAACTGTACTAAACCGCTAACCCGTCGGGCGCCAAAAGCCCTTGAACGGCATGCCGATGTTCGAGGTGCGCACCGGGTTCATCTGCACCGGGTCGCCCGCCTCGATGTACATGCCGTCGCCCGCGTACATGGCCACGTGCCCGTCCCACACCGCGAGGTCCCCCGGCTGGAGCTGGTCGTAGGACACCTGGGTGCCTATCGCCTGCTCGTGCGCCATGCGGGGCAGATCCACCCCGGCCTGCTTGTAGGCCCAGGAGGTCAGCCCGGAGCAGTCGAATCCTCCCGGCCCCGTGCCGCCCCACACGTACGGCGCGCCGAGCTGGCTCTTGGCGGCTTCCACCGCGGCTCGCCCCGCGGCGCTTCCCTCTGCGGCATCTTCCGGGCCGTCTGTCGTGTTTTCTGCTGTGGCCTCCTCCTCCGGCAGTACGGCTTCCTTCTCCGCGGCGGCCGCCTCCATGGCGACGGGCCCGGACCCGGCCAGCGTGTGCAGCTCCTCCGTGGCGCGTTGGGCCGCTGGCGCGGGCGCCAGCGACGGCTCGGCTTCCAAGGCCGCGGCCACCTCCAGCATCCGGGAAGTGTGCGGGTGCAGGTCCTTCTCCAACTGCTCCAGCCGGCGCTGCACGTCCGTGAGCGCGCCGGAGGCGATCTCGGCGAGCTTGGCCGCCACCTGCATGGGCGCCCCGGGCACAAGTGCGAGTGGGAGGAGCGCGGCGGCCTGCCCGAGGTAGCGCTGCGCGATGGCCACGATGTCCGCCCCCGCTTTCGCAACGAGCCCGGCGGCGGCGACCGCCGCGTCATCGATCGCGCCGCGGTTCGCCGACAGTGCGTCCGCGGCGCGCCCCACCCGGCCGGGATCCGCGCCTACGATGCGCGCCAGCTCAGCAGCCTCGGAAAGGCTCGGGAGGGCCGGGACGGCGACGGGCCCGGTAAAGCGCGGGATTCTCGCCGCGACCGCGGACAGCACCTCGGCGGGGGAGATCACGGCAGCATCGCCCCCAGTCTGCGGGCAGAAGCGGTATCGACGGCGGTGGCCGCCTCGACGGTGAGATCCATGACGTCGGCCAGCCTGAGCGCCTCCTCGCGCAGCATCACGCCGCGCTCGTTGGCGCGTTCAACAGCCCGGGCGAGAGCGGCGTCGAAAGCGGCGGTCGGGCCCGGACCGGGGTGGCCGGGCGGGGTAGTGATGTCGGCGATGGAGGAGGCGGCAGTGCGCAGGGCGCGAGTGAGTTCCGCGACCGCCGGCGCGTCCACAACGAAACTGTTCATGCCTTCCTTAGACGGCGCGGCGCCCCGGCAGGTTCCATCGCGCGGCATATTGACCGTTAGCATGGGGGACATGGACGTTACCGTTGTGCGCCACCCTCTGGCCGCCTCCCGCCTGACCATCATGCGCGACGAGCGCAGCAACAACGCCGCGTTCCGCGCGGCGCTGGCGGACCTCGGCGGGATGCTCATCTACGAGGCCTCCCGCGACCTCGAGGTGGAGCACTTCCCCTGCCACACCCCCGTCGGGGAAGCAGACGGCGTGCAGCTGGCCAAGCCTCCCATCATCGTGCCCATCATCCGCGCGGGCCTCGGCATGATCGACTCTGCGCTGTCGATGATCCCCGACGCGCAAGTCGGCTTCATCGGCCTGGCGCGCGACGAGGAAACGCACGAGCCGGTGCCGTACCTCGAGGCGTTGCCGCAGGACCTCTCCGGCCAGCCGGTCTTCCTCGTCGACCCGATGCTCGCCACCGGCGGGTCCCTCATCCACGCCATTGACCTGTTGACGGGCCGCGGCGCCGACGACATCACGTGTATTTGCATTGTGTCGGCGCAGGCGGGCGTCGACAAGCTCGAGGCCCATAGCCCGCACGTGCGGCTGATCACGGCGGCGGTGGACCCCGAGCTCAACGCGGACGCCTACATCGTGCCGGGCTTGGGCGACGCCGGCGACAGGCTGTACGGGCCGCGCAACATCAACCTGTAGTAGTCTCGGGCGCGTCCACGGGGGACAGTTTTTCTACACGACATACACAGCGGGGGGCTGTTATGGCGGACATCATGCCGCAATCGAATTGGGCCAGTTACGGGTTCGCGCTCGCGGAGCGACTGCGCGCGCTGCGCGAGATGAGGGGGTTGAGCCAGCGCAGGCTGGCGGAGCTGTCGGGGGTGTCGCGGAGCTTGATTTCGAACCTGGAGCGCAACCAGTACAACACGTCGCGCTCGGCAGATCCCACGCTTTCGACCGTCTACCGCATCGCGCACGCGCTGCACGTGCCGCCGCTGGCGCTGCTGCCGGCGCCGGACTCGGTGGTGGAGCCGAGGTGCTCGGAGACCGCGGCGGCCGTGATGCCGGTGCGCGCCGTGTGGCCGGCGTCGCCCGAGGATACCGCGCGTTTCGACGACGCCCACCTCGCCGGCTCCTAGCCACGGGCCGCGCGATGTACCGCTTTGTCTAGTTGGTAAACTCTGCACGACGCACTATTCGCACTTTTTATAGGTCGTAAGCAGGGAGGACCACAGTGGGTGAAGCGGGCACAGGATCCGGCATACTCGCCGGCGTGAGCGAGTGGATGCGCGTGAACGAAGCTGACGTGCTGAGCTGGCGGCGCCACATCCACGCGCACCCCGAGCTCTCCCACGAGGAAGTGGAGACGACGGCGTTCATCTCGCGGGTGCTCACGGACCACGGCATGAACCCCGTGCCGTTCCCGGGCACGGGCCTCTACGTCGACATTGGGCCGGACGGGGGAGACCGGCTGGCGTTCCGCGCCGACATCGACGCGCTCCGCGTCGCCGAGATCTCCGGCCTCGAGTTCGCCTCCGGCACCCCCGGCGTGTCGCACTCCTGCGGCCACGACGTCCACACCACCATCTGTCTGGCCCTGGCGTGCGCGCTGTCGGAGCAAGAGCTCGAGCACGGGGTCCGCATCATCTTCCAGCCGGCGGAGGAAGTGATGGGCGGGGGAGCCATCGACGTCATCCGCTGGGGCGGGCTGAAAAACGTCGCGGCCATCTACGCGCTGCACGTGGAGCCGTCGATACGCGTGGGCCAGATCGGGGTGCGCACGGGGGCGATTACCTCGGCCGCGGACGTGATCAGTTTGGAGATCACGGGCCCCGGCGGGCACACCTCGCGGCCGCAGAAGACGGCGGACGTGGTCTACGCGCTCGGCGCCGTGGTCACGCAGCTTCCCGCGCTGCTGTCGCGGCGCGTGGACCCGCGCACGGGCACGGTCGTCGCCTTCGGCGCGGTGGAGGCGGGCGGAGCCGCCAACGCGATCCCGAAGGCCGGCCGGCTCAAGGGCACCATCCGCACCTCGGACATCGGCACGTGGCGGGCGCTCGAAGGGCTGATCACCGAGCTCGTCGGCCAGATTCTGGCTCCCACCGGGTGCGACTTCGACCTGCACTACACGCGCGGTGTGCCGCCCGTGCTGAACGACGACGTGGCAACCGCCCTGGTCGTCGAGGCGGGTCGCTCGGTGGACCCGCACGCCGTGGTCTCCGCCCCGCAGTCCTCCGGCGGCGAGGACTTCTCGTGGTACCTCGAGCACGTGCCCGGGGCGATGGTGCGCCTCGGCGCGTGGAGCGGCAAGGGGTCGAAGCAGGACCTGCACCAGGGGGATTTGGTCGTGGACGAGAAGTCGATCGGGGTGGGCGTGCGCCTGTTCGGGGCGGTGGCGGAGAAGTACTTCGCCGCTGTCGCCGTTGACGAGGGGTGAATGTAGACTTGCCTTCCGTCAACGTGGTCGTCTATTAGAGCGTGAGCTCACGGAGGAATAGCTAGGTGTCCAAGAAGATCGTCATCATCGGTGGTGGCCCCGCAGGCTACGAAGCCGCGCTCGCCGGCTCGAAGTACGGGGCGGACATCACCTTGATCGAGAATCGGGCCATCGGCGGTTCCGCGATCAACCTCGACGTCGTGCCGTCGAAGGGGTTCATCGCGGCCTCCAACATCAAGACAGACCTGCGCCGCGCCGACGACATGGGGCTCAACCACGGCCTCGGCGAGGCGAGCCTGCTCATCACCGCGCTGAACAACCGCGTGGTCGCGCTCGCCTCGGAGCAGGCCCGCGACGTGAAGAAGCAGCTGGAGCGCGCCGGGATCAAGATCATTAACGGCAAGGGAGCCCTGTCGTCGGAGCAGACGGGCCACACCACCCACAGCGTGAAGGTCACCTACCCCGACGGCACGTTCGAGCGTGTCGACGCCGACATGGTGCTTGTGTGCACCGGGGCCTCCCCGCGCGTGATCAAGGGCGCGGAGCCCGACGGCAAGCGCATCCTCAATTGGCGCCAGGTCTACGACCTGATTGAGCAGCCCGAGCACCTGATTGTGGTCGGCTCCGGCGTCACCGGCGCGGAGTTCGTCTCCGCCTTCGCCGAGCTGGGAGTCAAGGTCACCATGGTGTCCTCCGGCAGCCGAATCCTGCCGCATGACGACGCGGATGCGGCCGACGTCCTAGAGACGGTGCTGGCGGGCCGCGGCGTGGAGCTGGTCAAGGACGCTTACGCCGACAGCGTGGTCAACACGGGCGACGGTGTCGTGGTGACCACGAAGGACGGGCGCACCATCGAGGGTTCGCACTGCATCATGTCCATCGGTTCGATCCCCAACACGAAGGATCTCGGCCTCGAGGCCAACGGCGTGTCTATGACCCCGTCGGGGCACATCCACGTGGACCGTGTCTCGCGCACCAATGTCGCTGGCGTGTACGCGGCGGGCGACTGCTCTGATCTCATGCCGCTGGCGTCGGTGGCCGCGATGCAGGGGCGCATCGCCATGCACCACGCGCTCGGCGAGGGCGTGGAGCCGCTGCGTTTGAAGACGGTGGGCAACGCCGTGTTCACCCGCCCGGAGATCGCCGCCGTGGGCGTGACCGAGCAGCAGATCACCAACGGCGAGGTGGATGCCGACGTGGTCAAGCTCGATCTGGAGACCAACCCGCGCGCGAAGATGCGCTCGCTGCAGCACGGCTTTGTCAAGATCTTCGCGCGCAAGGGCTCAGGCCAGGTGCTCGGCGGGGTGATCGTGGCCCCGACTGCCTCCGAGCTGATTCTCTCCCTGACGATTGCTGTGACCAACAACCTGAGCGTGTCCCAGCTCGCAGAGTCCATGGCGGTCTACCCGTCACTGTCCGGCTCGATCACCGAGGCCGCGCGCCGCCTGGTCACCTCCACCGACCTGGATTAACGGGACTCACCGTCCGCGTTGCGCGGCGCCGGCAGCTTCGGGAACGCCCGCTGCGGGCATGCTTCACGGGGGCAGGTTTCGCACCCCGGGCCGATCGGCGTGGCCGATCGCAAGCTGAGGTCAAGGCCGTCCGCGTAGACGAGCTTGCCGGCGTGCGCGATGTCGCACCCGAGCGCGACGGCGTTCTCCTGCCGGGGCGCGCCGAACCCCGCGGTGGGTCCCTGCACCATCCGCGCCACCCACAGGTAGCGGGTGCCGTCGGGCATCACGGAGACCTGGCGGGTCACCCGGTTCGGGGTGTCGAACGCGCGGTGGACCACCCACAGCGGGCACGTCCCGCCCGTCACCGCGAAGGGGAACGAGGTGGTGGACTGCCTCTTGGAAATGTTGCCGGCGCGGTCGGTCCGGATGAAGAAGAAAGGGACGGCTGCCGCGCCGGGGCGCTGCAGCGTGCCCAGCCGCTGGCAGGTGGATTCGAAGCTGGTGCCGAAGCGCGAGGAGATCACCTCGATGTCGTAGCGGGTGCTTTCCGCCGCGTGGAGGATTTCCGTGTACGGCATGGTCACGGCGGCCGCGAAGTACTGCGCCAGCCCGTGGCGGGCGATGCGGCGGGCGGGGGAGTCCGGCTTTAAGGTGTCCGGGTGCGCGTCCAGGTGGGCGTCGATAAGCGGGGCGAAGGTGCTCAGCCCGTAGTGGTAGGCCATCTTGAAGCACTGCTGGGCCTCAGTGAGCCCCGTGCGCAGGCGGAGCTCGCGGGCGGGGACGTCGTAGACGGAGCGCGGCCCGCCGACGTCCTGGTTGAAGCGGACGGTGACGCCGAGATTTTTGTCGAAGGCCGCGGCGAGGCTGGTCAACCTCGCCTGGCGCCCGCGGGCGGCGGCGGCGAGCTCTTCGGCGGCGCGGTCGAGGTCGGCGAAGTGGTTGCGGTTGTCCTGGAAGAAAGTCCGCACAGCGGCGTACGGGTTGGCGGCGCCGATGCCGAGGCTCGAGGGAATGGCCACGATGGCGTCGGCGACGGCGGGGTAGCGCGCGGCCATGTCCCGCACGACGGCCGGGGCGACGCCGGGGAGCAGCCCGGCGAGTTCGGTGAGCGTGCGGCGCTCGTCATCGCCGGAAAAGTAGGCGGGGTCGAGGCCGAAAACGCTGGTGAGCCCGACCAGGACGGAGACGGTCAAGGGACGCTAGTTGTTCTCCAGCTGGTTGAGGTAGCTCGTGGAGATGCCGAGGCGCTGGGCCATGTCCACCTGGGTCAGGTCGTTATCCCGGCGGACCGTCCGAATCCGTCCCCCCGCGTAGAGCTTGGCCACCGCCCGCACCCGCCTTTCTCCGCCGTGAACTGCATTTTTACAAAGTTTACAAAATGGGCTTATTTTGCACTCGAAACTTCGCATTCTAGATCATGGCGTCGGTCACATTCCCTCTCTTACTATGAGGTGAACCATTCAATCCGGAGTGCCTCAAGGAGTAACGCATACCCATGATCAACCACGAAGTACGCACCCACCGTTCCGCCGAGGAGTTCCCGATCGAGGAGCACCTGGCTTACAAGGTGGCCAAAGTCGCCGCCGACCCGGTCGAGGTCCCCGAGGACACCAAGGACATGATCATCAACCGGATCATCGACACCCGACGCGGATCACATCCGCGACGTTGCGCTGACACTGCTGACCAAGCTGCCCACCATCGTGGCCCTCGACATCCGCCGCCGCAGGGGCGAGGGATACATCGAGCCTGACGTGAACCGGGGCTACGCGGAGAACTTCCTGTGGATGGTCTTCGGCGACGGCGAGGGCTCGCCCGCCACGATCCCCTCCGACATCGAGGCGTTTGAAAAGTCGATGATCCTCTACGCGGAGCACTCCTTCAACGCCTCCACGTTCACCGCCCGCGTGATCACCTCCACCAACTCGGACGCGTGGTCGGCCGTCACCGGCGCCATCGGCGCGCTCAAGGGCCCGCTCCACGGCGGCGCCAACGAATTCGTCATGCACAACTTCGTCGAGATCGGCGACCCGGCGAAGGCCGAGGAGTGGACGCTTGCCAAGCTGAAGAACAAAGAGCTTGTCATGGGCTTCGGCCACCGCGTGTACAAGAAGGGCGACTCGCGCGTTCCCACCATGGAGGCGTGCTTCAAAAAGCTCGCCTCCGAGCACCCGGAGAAGGACTCGCAGAAGTGGGTCGAGATCTACGACATCATGGCTAAGACCATGTACGACAACACCTCGATCCGCATCATGCCGAACCTGGATTTTCCGGCGGGCCCCGCCTACCACATCCTCGGTTTCGACATCGAGTTCTTCACTCCGCTGTTCGTGATGGCGCGTATTACCGGCTGGACCGCCCACATCATCGAGCAGTACAACAACCCGACGATCATCCGCCCGCTGGCCGCGTACAACGGGCCGGACGAGCGCCACGTACCGGCGAAGTAACCCGCCGCGTGCGACGATGAGGCTCCTCCCGGATATTGTTTCGGGGGGAGCCTGTCTCATGACGCCATTCGATCCACCTTAACGTCACTTGAAGGGAAAGGACCGGTTTAACATGACCACGCAAGACCTTCCGCACTTCGACAAAGTTCTTGTCGCCAACCGCGGCGAGATTGCCGTGCGCGCCTTCCGCGCCGCGTTCGAGACAGGCGCCAAGACGGTCGCCGTCTACCCGCGCGAGGACCGCAACTCCTTCCACCGCCCGTTCGCGGACGAGGCGGTCCAGATCGGTGTGGAGGGTCAGCCGGTCCGCGCTTACCTGGACATCGACGAGATCATCGCCGCCGCGAAGAAGACCGGCGCGGACGCCGTCTACCCGGGCTACGGCTTCCTCTCCGAGCGCGCGGAGCTGGCCCGCGCCTGCGCGGACAACGGAATCCGCTTCATCGGCCCGTCGCCGGAAACGCTCGACCTCACGGGCGACAAGGCGGCGGCGGTGCATGCGGCCGAGCGCGCCGGGCTGCCCACGCTGAAGGACTCGGAGCCCTCGGATGACCCGGCGCAGCTGGCCGAGTACGCCAAGGCGTTCGAGTTCCCCGTCTTTGTCAAGGCCGTCGCCGGCGGCGGCGGGCGCGGGATGAGGTTTGTGGAGCGTGCGGAGGACATCGAAAAGCTCGCTGCGGAAGCTTCGCGCGAGGCGGAGGCGGCCTTCGGCGACTCCCGCGTCTACATCGAGCGCGCGGTGATCAACCCGCAGCACATCGAGGTGCAGATTCTTGCCGACGGCCACGGCAACGTCATGCATCTCTTCGAGCGCGACTGCTCGCTGCAGCGCCGCCACCAAAAGGTCGTCGAGATTGCGCCGGCCCAGCACATTACAAACGAGCAGCGCGAGCGCATCTGCGCGGACGCGGTGCGGTTCTGCCAGGAGATCAACTACGAGGGCGCGGGCACGGTCGAGTTCCTCGTCGACGAAAAGGGCAACCACGTCTTCATCGAGATGAACCCGCGCGTCCAGGTCGAGCACACCGTGACCGAGGAGGTCACCGGCGTGGACATCGTGCGCTCCCAGCTCTACATCGCCGCGGGCGCCACGCTTGCCGACCTCGGCCTGAGCCAGGACACCGTGCGGCTGACCGGCGCTGCCCTGCAGTGCCGCATTACCACCGAGGACCCGGCCAACGGGTTTCGGCCCGACGCGGGCCTGATCACCGGGTACCGCTCGCCGGGCGGCGCGGGCGTGCGTCTCGACGGCTCCGTGGGCGTGGGCACCGAAATCACCCCCAACTTCGATTCCCTTCTGGTGAAGATGACCTGCCGCGGCAAGGACTTTCAGGTTGCGGTCGACCGTTCCCTGCGCGCGCTCAACGAGTTCACCGTGACCGGTGTGTCCACCAACATCGGGTTCCTCCGCGTGCTCTTGTCCGACCCGGACTTCCGCTACAAGCGGATCAACACCAACTTCATCGCCGAGCACCCCCACCTGCTCGAGGCCCCGGCCGCCGCGGACGACGCCGGGCGCATCCTGGACTACGTCGCCTCCGTGACCGTCAACCAGCCCAACGGCCCGCGCCCGACGAACATCGCGCCGTCGAAGAAGCTGCCCGAGCGGTCCTACGGCGAGCTGCCCCGCGGCTCCCGGGACGACCTGCTCGAGCTCGGCCCGGTCAAGTGGGCGGAGAAGCTGCGCGCCCAACCCGCCCTCGGCGTGACCGACACGACGTTCCGCGACGCGCACCAGTCCCTGCTGGCCACCCGCATCCGCACCAACACGCTGATCGCGGCCGCCAAGCACGTCGGCCACCTCACCCCGCAGCTGACCTCGGTAGAGGCGTGGGGCGGGGCGACGTACGACGTGGCGATGCGCTTTTTGCACGAGTCGCCGTGGATGCGTCTCGACGAAATGCGCGAGGCGTTGCCGAACGTGAACCTGCAGATGCTGCTGCGCGGCCGCAACACCGTCGGCTACACCCCGTACCCGGACACGGTGACCAAGGCGTTCGTCGCGGAGGCGGCCCGCGGCGGCATCGACATCTTCCGCATCTTCGACGCGCTGAACGACGTCTCCCAGATGCGCCCGGCCATCGACGCGGTGCTGGAGACGAACACCACCGTCGCCGAGGTGGCGATGGCGTACTCCGGAAACCTCCTTGACCCGAAGGAGGACCTGTACACGCTGGATTACTACCTGCGTCTGGCGGAGAAGATCGTGGACACCGGCGCGCACGTGCTGGCGATCAAGGACATGGCGGGGCTCATGCGCCCGGCCGCCGCGACTCGCCTGGTGGGCGCGCTGCGCGAGCGTTTCGACCTGCCGATCCACGTGCACACCCACGACACCGCGGGCGGACAGTTGGCCACCTACTTCGCGGCCGCGGCGGCCGGCGCCGACGTGGTGGACGTGGCGTCTGCGCCGCTGGCGGGCACGACCTCGCAGCCGTCGATGTCGGCGCTGGTCGCCGCGTTTGCGGACACCGATCGCGACACGGGCCTGTCCCTGGAGGCGGTTTCCGACATGGAGCCGTACTGGGAGGCGGTGCGCCAAGTCTACGCCCCCTTCGAGTCCGGGATTCCCGGCCCGACCGGACGGGTGTACAAGCACGAGATCCCGGGCGGGCAGCTCTCCAACTTGCGCACCCAGGCCAACGCCCTGGGTCTGGGGGACCGGTTCGAGCTGATCGAGGACTACTACGCGGCCGTCAACGAGATTCTCGGGCGCCCGACGAAGGTCACCCCGTCGTCCAAGGTGGTCGGGGACCTCGCGCTGCACCTGGTCGGCGCCGGTGTCGACCCGTACGTGTTCGCGGAAAACCCGCGCAAGTACGACATCCCGGAGTCCGTCATCGGGTTCCTGCAGGGTGAGCTGGGGACCCCTCCGGGCGGCTGGCCGCTACTGCGCGACAAGGCTCTCGAGGACCGCACCGTGGTCGACCGCACTGTCGACGTGCCCGAGGAACTCGCCCGCGACCTCGCGTCTGAGGACCGCAAGGTGCGCCGCGCGGCGCTGGACAAGCTGCTGTTTCCGAAACAGTACGCGGAGTTCCTCGAGCACCGCCGCACCTTCGGCATCACCGACCAGCTCTCCGACAAGACGTTCTTCTACGGTCTGGTCGAGGGCGAGGAGAACCTCATCTACTACGGCGAGGTGGACGAGGAAAAGACCCCGCTGGTGGTGCGCTTAGAGGCCATCGGCGACGCCGACGAGAAGGGAATGCGTCAGGTTATCCTCACCGTCAACGGGCAGGTCCGCCCGCTGCGCGTGCGCGACGAGAGCGCCGAGTCCACCGTCGCTGAGGTGGAGAAGGCGGATCCGTCGAATCCGGGGCACGTCGCCGCCCCGTTCGCGGGCGTGGTCAACGTGACCGTCTCGGTCGGCGACGAGGTCAAGGCGGGGGATCAGATCGCCTCGATCGAGGCCATGAAGATGGAGGCGGCGATCTCCGCCCCCACGGACGGCGTCGTCGAGCGGGTCGCCTTGGTGCAGGCCACGAAGGTGGAGGGCGGGGACTTGGTGGCCGTTATCGGGTAAATGTTGCGTTCGGGCAGAAAACTACCCGCTCTGCGCATATTGTTCGGGGCATGAATTCCAAGATGGCGTTGTGCGCGGTCGGCGGCCTTATAGCCGGCGCGCTGAGCGCAGTAGGCCCTGCCCATGCTTCAACCGTCACCGTCTAGCAAGGAACCCCCATCGCGATTGAACAGGAAACCGGGGTCAGCGGATGCACCCTCGGTTTCACTCACGGGGGGCTTGGCTACACAGCCGCCCAGTGCGGAAGGGAGGGCGGGCTGGTGTTCCTGTGGAACCCGGCGACCAACTACGCCACGGGTCGGGCGATAGGACGTTTCCACCCCGACCACGACTACGCTCCGACAGACAATGATCCCGTCTCCGACGACTACGGGTACATCGAGTGGTTCGACAACGTGGTGGTCGGGGACAACGTGGTGGTCGGGGACAACGTCGTTTCCGTGGATGCACTCACGGTCGGGGATCAGCTGTGCTGCCATGGGGCGTCGTCCCACGACGGCACGGAACGCTCCTGCGGGGCCGTAGTCGACATCGACGGTGGCACCGTTATCTACGACGGCCCGATCAGCGCCCGGGGCGACTCAGGCGGTCCCGTGTGGGCGCCCGGGCGCGGATTCGTCGCCGTGACCTCGGGCGAGCTGCAGGTGTTCACCTCCAACACCGGCTGGCGCTCGTACAACGCTGCTGTCGCACCACAGCTGCGCGCGGCGCCCGCTACCTCGAGCCCCGTCACCTCGAGCCCCGTCACCTCGAGCCCCGCCTCCGCGCCGGAAACCTCCGTCGCCGACGTGGAACCGGCAGAGGTGGAACCGGTGAGGGCGGAACCGGCGGAGGTGGTCCCGCAGAAAGCCAACGGCGGATTCGGCGCCGCGATCATTGCGGTCGTCGTGGCGCTGCTGGCGGTGTTAGGAATCGGAGCGGCCGCGGCGGTGAACCTCGGGCTGTTGTAGCCCGGTAGCCCCATGGCCCGGTTCGAGCGCGAGCACCATGACGTTGTCCGCGTCCGCGTCGGTAAACCCGAACTTTTCGTAGCGGTGCCGGGCGCGCGGGTTGTCAGGGTCGACCCACAACGCGATCTGGCGCGCGCCGTGTGAGCGCGCCAGGTCGCACGCCGCCTGGAGGAGCTGTTCGCCGAGCGCGTTTCCGGCGTAGCGGTTCTCCACCGCGATGGCCAGCTCGGGAACGTCGGGGCGAATGAAGGCGTGGCCCTCGGCGGGGGACTGCCAGTACCGCAGCCAGACGCCGCCGGCGGGTGTGCGGAACTCGTCGAAGGCGATGATCCCGCCGTCGCGCTCGGGGTCCCAGTTGTCGACGTAATTTTCCACGCCGTCCAAAGCGTCGTCGCCGAGGGCTCGGCCTTCATCGCCGAAAACCTCCGTCAGGAAATTCAGGCGGCGGATGTACGTCCGGTCGGACTCGGTTGCGGGGTGAAATGCGAACTCCATGCACTCCACCCTAACGTGGTGCTATTTAAGCTCCATGAGGACGGCGCCCTTGTTCACCTGCGCGCCCTGCACAGCGGCGAGGCCGGTCACGGTGCCGGACTTGTGGGCCTTGACGGGGTTCTCCATCTTCATGGCCTCCAGGACGAGCACGACGTCTCCCTCGGAGACCTCGTCGCCCTCGGACACGTGGACCTTGATCACGGTGCCCTGCATGGGCGCGGCGACGGCGTCGCCGGAGGCGGCCACCTTGGAGCCGGCGGAGCGGCGCTTCCTCGGCTTCCTACGCGGCCCGGATCCCAGAACGAGGGAGTGGGGGAGAGCGACCTCGATGCGGCGTCCGTTGACCTCCACCGCGAACGTGCGGGTGGGTTCCTGGCCTCCGTCCTCGTCGGTGCCGGTGTCGGCATCGGCGTAAGCCGGGATCTCGCCGCCCCATTCCTCTTCGATCCAGCGGGTGTACACGCTGAAGGACTCCCCGCCGCCGACGAAGGCGGGATCATTGAGTACCGACTGGTGGAACGGGATCACCGTGGGCAGGCCGGAGACGGTGTATTCCGACAGGGCGCGCTTCGCGCGCTCGATCGCCTCCCCGCGGGTCTCGCCGTAGACGATGAGCTTGGCCAGCATGGAGTCGAACTGCCCGCCGACCACGGAACCGGCGCGCACGCCGGAATCCACACGCACGCCCGGCCCGGTCGGCTCGGCGTACTCGGTCACGGTGCCCGGCGCCGGCATGAAGTTCGCGCCCGCGTCCTCGCCGTTAATGCGGAACTCGATTGCGTGGCCGCGGGGGGCCGGATCCTCCGTCAGGCGCAGGACCTCGCCCTCCGCGATGCGAAACTGCTCGCGCACCAGGTCAATGCCCGCGGTGAGCTCAGTGACGGGGTGTTCGACCTGGAGGCGGGTGTTGACTTCCAGGAAGGAGATCAGCCCGTCCGAGCCGACCAGGTACTCCACGGTGCCGGCTCCGTAGTACCCCACCTCGCGGCAGATCGCCTTCGCCGAGGAGTGGATCCGCTCGCGCTGCTCGTCCGTGAGGAAGGGGGCGGGGGCCTCCTCGACGAGCTTTTGGAACCGGCGCTGCAGCGAGCAGTCGCGCGTGCCGACGACGATCACGTTGCCGTGCTGGTCCGCCAGGACCTGGGCCTCGACGTGGCGCGCCTTGTCCAGGTAGCGCTCCACGAAGCACTCGCCGCGGCCGAAGGCGGCCACTGCCTCGCGGGTGGCGGACTCGAACAGCTCAGGGATCTCCTCGCGGGTGTGGGCGACCTTCATGCCGCGGCCGCCGCCGCCGAACGCGGCCTTGATGGCCACGGGCAGGCCGTGCTCGTCGGCGAACGCGAGCACCTCGTCGGCGTCGGCGACGGGCTCCTCCGTGCCCGGGGCCATGGGCGCGTTTGCCGCTTTGGCGATGTGGCGGGCGGTTACCTTGTCCCCGAGGGCGGCGATGGCCTCAGGCGAGGGGCCGATCCACGTCAGGCCGGCGTCGATGACGCGGCGGGCGAACTCGGCGTTTTCCGAGAGGAAGCCGTAGCCGGGGTGGATCGCGTCCGCCCCGGAGTCCGCGGCGGCCTTGAGGATTTTGTCGATGTCCAGGTAAGACTCGGCGGCGCTGGAACCCCCGAGTGCGAAGGCTTCGTCCGCCAGCTCGACGAACGGTGCGGCGGCGTCCGGTTCCGCATAGACGGCCACGGAGGCAATTCCCGCGTCCTTGGTGGCGCGGATGACGCGTACGGCAATTTCACCGCGGTTGGCGATGAGCACCTTCTTCAACTTTGACACGACTGTGGTTCCGTCCTTACTACGACTACGACACTACGACTACGACAATGTCGGCACAACTCGGTTTCAACCTGCTTACAGCCCGTTATAACCGCACCATGGGCGACAATGTTACAGGTCGCCTCGGTGACCGGAAACTTAGCTGCAGCAAACCTACCTTAGCGTAGGTTAGTCCGCCGAGCGCTCAATGGGAACCCCCACCAGGTTGCCCCACTCCGCCCAGGACCCGTCGTACAGCGAGGCCTGCTCGAACCCGAGAACGTATCGCAGGATGTACCACGTGTGCGCGGCAGCCGCGCCCAAGTCGCAGTAGGTCACGGTGGGTTTAGCCGGGTCGAGGCCGGAGTAGACCTCCTCAATCTCCGCGCGGGTCTTGAACCGCGCGTTCGGGTGCACCGCGTTGCCCCACGGGATGTTTCCCGCGCCCGGGATGTGGCCGTGGCGCAGGCTCAAACTCGGGCCCTCGGGGGCGCACCCGGCGTAGTCCTCGGGCGCGCGGACGTCGATAAGCTGGGCGGGGGCCTGGTCGCGGACAGCGGCGACGAAGGTGCGGATCGCCGCGTCCTCGCGCTCCACCACCGGGTAGTCGGTCTCGGGGAGCACCGGGACGGCGAACGACGTGTCGCGTTCCTCGCCCATCCAGGCGTCGCGCCCGCCGTCGAGAAGCCGCACGTCGGGGTGGCCGAAGAGCTCGAACACCCACGCGGTGTAGGCGGCCCACCAGTTCGCGGAATCGCCGTAGACGACGACCGTGTCCTCGCGGGAAATCCCGCGGGAGCGCATCAGCGCGGCGAACGCTTCGCCGCCGATGACGTCGCGGCGGACGGGATCGTTCAAGTCACGGTTCCAGCCGATGCGCACCGCGCCGGGAATATGGCCGATGTCGTAGAGGAAGGCGTCCCCGTCCGACTCCACGATTTTGAGACCGTTTATCCCCAACCGCGCGGAGAGCCAGGCGGCGGAGACGAACTTTTCCGGGTTGGCGAACTCCTGGAACAGCGGATGCGGGTCATGCTCGACGCCCATGAGCTACCTTTCCTTGGGGCCGGTTCGTACGTGTTCCCACCTTACAGCGCCGCCCCACGGCCCCTGTTGTGGCGTAGGTAACGCAAACGCCTACTTGCCCAGCGGCGGGGGCCCGCGCCCCATAAACTTTGCACCGCACGCCGTGCATGCGCGGCCGCAACCCGTGCCCGGTTACCCGCAGAAAGGTGCGCTCATGCATAAAGCAATCGCCGTCTTCGAAGTCGAAGGCGGATCCGACAAATACATCGACGGACACCGCAAGGACACCATGCCCATCGTGGGCGCCATCAAGGGCAAGGGCTGGCACGCAGAGGTGGTGTTCTTCCGCCCCGAGTGGAGCGAGGACCTGTTCGGTTACGTCTCCGAGAATTTCGACGCCTACATCTCGCGCGTGAACCCGGGCAACGTCCCGGGCGGGGAGAAGGGCTACTTCGAGCTGCTGTCGCGCCTGTCCGACGCCGGCCTGGTGGGCATGTCCACCCCGGAGGAAATGGTGTCCTACGGCGCCAAAGACGCGCTGGTCAAGCTCAACGACACCGACCTCGTGCCGTCCGACACCGCCGCCTACTACGACGTGGAGTCCTTCCACGAGGCCTTCCCGGTGTCCCTGTCCTACGGCGAGCGCGTGCTCAAGCAGAACCGCGGCTCCACCGGCTCGGGCATCTGGCGCGTGCGCCTGGCCGACCCCGAGCTCGCCGCGTCCGTCGAGCCGGGCACCGCCCTGCCGCTGGACACCAAGCTCAAGTGCACCGAGGCCGTGGACAACCACACGGAGGAGCGCGAGCTGGGCGAGTTCATGGACTTCTGCGACCAGTACATCGTCGGGGACAACGGCATGCTCGTGGACATGCGCTTCCTGCCGCGCATCGTCGAGGGCGAGATCCGCATCCTGCTCGTCGGCCCCCACCCCGTGTTCGTGGTGCACAAGAAGCCCGCGGAGGGCGGCGACGCCTTCTCCGCCACCTTGTTCTCCGGCGCAAAGTACACCTACAACAAGCCGGAGGAGTGGCAGGAGCTTATCGACATGTTCGCCGCCGCCCGCCCTGTCATCGCCGACAACCTCGGCGGGGACAACATTCCGCTGATCTGGACGGCCGACTTCATGCTTGCCGACGACGACGCCACCGGTGAGGACACCTACGTCCTCGGCGAGATCAACTGCTCCTGCGTCGGCTTCACCTCCGAGCTGGACATGGGCATCCAGGAGATGGTGGCAGAGGAGGCCATCAAGCGCGTCGAGGAGAAGCAGCCCGCTTAATCAGGCCTGATCGAGCAGCGTGTCGACGCTGCCCGGGTCCGCGTCGGAAAGCATCTGGCGGCACCGGTCGTATTCGGCGGTGTCGCCGATTGCCTTGGAGGTCAGCGCGAGCATGGCGATCGCCTCAAGCACGGAGCGGTTGGGCGCGTGGCTGGCGGGCACCGGGCCCCAGCCCTTCCACCCGTTGGCACGCAGGCGGTCCAGGCTGCGGTGGTAGCCGGTGCGCGCGTAGGCGTAGGCCACGAGCACGTCGCCGTCGGCAAGCTCGGTGCGGGCGCGCGCAGCCCACACGGCGGGGGAGTCGGGGTGGGCGAGCGCGGTGTCGCGGGCGAGGAGGTCTTGGTCTGCGGCGGGATCCTCGGGCAGGTGGACCGGGGGCGGGGCGAGCATATCGTCGAACTTCATGCCTACCAGGCTACTCTGCTACTCGCCCCAGAACCGGGACGCATCCAGCCCGAAGGAGTACAGCGCGCGGCGCAGCAGCGGCATGGACAGGCCGATGACACTCGAGGGGTCGCCCTCGATCGAGTCGATGAACCAGCTGCCCAGGGCTTCGAGCGTGAACGCGCCGGCGCATTCGAGCGGCTCCCCGGAGCGGGCGTAGGCCTCGATGTCGGCGTCGGAGACATCCCCGAAGTGCACGGTCGTTGCCACGGTCTCCACCACCCAGGCACCACCGTAGGTCACCGCGTGCCCGGTAAGCAGCTGGGCGCTTTTGCCCCGCTGGGCGCGCCAGCGCTGGATCGTGGCGTCGACGGTGTGGGGCTTGCCCTGCAGGACGTCGTCGAGAAGCAGCATGGAGTCGCACCCGACTACCACGTCGTCGGGGTAGAGCGGGGCCACGGCCTCGGCCTTCGCGCGGGCCAGAGCCGCGACCTTATCGCCCGGGCCGCCGTCCGACGAGGCGAGCAGCGCCTCCTCGTCGATGTGCGCCGGGTGCGTGACGGGGCTGACCCCGCCGTTGCTCAGTAGCATCCGCCGCGAGGGCGACTGGGAGGCCAGGACGAGGCGGACGGGGCGCAGGTCAGGGCGCATGTCAGAAGTAGGTGACGTTGTTGAACGCGCCGGGGTTGAAGATTGTCTCGTTGTGGCGCAGCTTGCCGGGCCGTCCCCACAAGTTGAGGTCGCCCGGCCCGCGGTCGGCCTTCGCCTCCGCCTGCAGCTGCGCGAGCACCATCGTCAGCGCCGCCACCTCGTCGTCGGTGGGGTTGCCTTTGACTACTGTCATGTCCATGGAAACGGTCTCCTTGCCGGTGTCTTACGGGGGTCTTTAGAGGGGGATGTTGCCGTGCTTCTTCGCGGGCGGGTAGACCACCTTGCGCTCCAGCAGGCGCAGGCCCTCGAGGACGTTCGCGCGGGTGGTGGAGGGCTCGATCACGGAGTCCACCAGGCCGCGCTCGGTGGCGGCGTAGGGGGTGAGGTTGGCCTCGGCGTACGCGTCGGCGTCGACGCCGAGGGCGGCGGCGGCCGTGGGGGCGTCGGCAAGCGCGATCTGCGCGGTGGGCCACGCGAAGACGAGGTCGGCGCCCAGGTCCTTGGGCCCCATCAGTGCGTACGCGGGGCCGAGCGCCTTGCGGGTCACCACGGTGAGGGTGCCCACCTGCGCCTCCGCGAAGGCGTACGCCAGCGCCGCGGCACCCGAGACCACGCCCGCGTGCTCCTCGTCAGCGGCGGGCACGAATCCGGGGGAGTCGACGAACAGCACCAGCGGCAGGTTGAAGGAGTCGCAGGCGCGGATGAAGCGGGCGGCCTTGTATGCGGCGTCGTTGCTCAGGCACCCCGCCAGCACCGACGGCTGGTTGGCCACGATGCCGACCGCGCGCCCGCCGATCCGGGCGAAGCCGGTGACGATGTTGTCGGCGTACGCCGCGCGCAGCTCGAGGAAGTCCCCGTCCGTGACGGCGGCAATGATCTCGCGCACGTCGTAGGTGGCGTGCTCGTCGTCCGGCATGAACGCGTCCAGGTCGGAAGCGTCCGGCTCGGCCGCCTCCGCGATGGGGGTGGCGGCGCGGTTGTTGGCGGGCAGAAAGCCCACCACGTCGCGCACGAGCTGCACCGCCTCCTCGTCCGTGGCGGCGGTCAGGTGGGCCAGCCCCGTCTCGGTGGTGTGCACGGCGGCACCGCCCAGGCTCTCAGCGGTCGCGTCGGTGCCGGAGACCGTGGTGACGATCTGCGGGTCGGTCAGGTGCAGGGTCGATCCCTCCACCATGATCGTCACATCAGCCAGGGGCATGCTTATCGACGCCAGTGACGACGTCTCCCCAACCACCACCGCAATCTGCGGAATGAGGCCCGAGGCGGTGGTGGCGGCGCGCAGGAGTCGCGCGTGCATCGCAGCGGTGACAATGCCCTCCGCCACGCGCGGGCCGGTGGAATCGTAGATCCCCACCAGGGGGACCCCGGTCTTAGTGGCCAGGTCGTAGATTTTCAGGATCTTCTCGGCGTGCACCTCGCCCAGCGCCCCGTCGAAGATGGTCGAATCCTGGGAGAAGACGCAGACCCGGCGGCCGTCGACAAGCCCGTAACCGGTGACCACGCCGTCGGTGGCGGGCTTGTTGCGGTCCATCTTGTACGCCTCGACGCGGTGGCGCGCCAAGGCGTCCGTTTCCACGAAGGTGCCGGTGTCGAAGAGCGCCTCGACGCGCTCGCGCGCGGTGGAGCGGCCCGCGGCATGGACCTGCTCAATGCTTTCCTGCCCGACCGGCGCCTTGGCCTCGGCCAGGCGGTTGCGCAGGTCCGTCAAGCGACCCGCGGTCGTCGTCAAATCCGGCTTCGATGAACTCATGGCGCCCCAGTCTAGTTGTCACATGCTTGTTACCGTCCACTGACATATATCGTGGCCGACGCCATTGTGTTTCGCGGACATTTGCGCACGAAAGTACGAGCGCGAACCTCACGGGTGCATTAACATCGGCTGTGAGAAAGCTGCGCTTAGGCTTTTTCTCACCTGTACTTGTCACTCTCTCGGAGGTGTCCTCGCCTTGATCACGTCTATTTTGTCCCTGATCTCCGCCGCCATCGGCCTCGGCCTGTCGTCCTTCGGCGCGTACTCACTCGGTGTGCGCGTGAACCTGCTGGACGCCATCCCGGCCATCGACCAGCTCGCCCACTCCCTCATCTAACGCACCGGACCGTAAAACACCTGACACACAAAGGAGCCCTCATGATCGGCCTCGCTCTGTCCTCTTTCGGCCTGTACTCGCTGCTCACCATGAACGGCGTCATGGCCACCATCCCCGCGCTGGAGGATTTCCTCAACTCCATCCAGTTCTAGGACGCGAACGGACAAACGCCCGGGAGGCCTCCCGGGCGTTTGCGCGTGACACTGCTGGTTAGCAGTCGAAGTACATCTCGAACTCGAGCGGCGTCGGGCGCAGGCGGTTCGGCGCGATCTCGTTGGTTACCTTGTAGTTGATGTAGGTGGCGATGAGATCCTCCGGGAACACGTCGCCGGCGGTGAGGAACTCGTGGTCCTGGCGCAGCGACTCAATGACGGCCTCCAACGAGGTGGGCGCCTGCGGGATCGCGGCCGCCTCCTCCGGCGGGAGCTCGTAGAGGTCCTTGTCCACCGGGACGTGCGGCTCAATGCGGTTCTTGATGCCGTCGAGCCCCGCCATCATCATCGCGGCCAGGCCCAGGTAGGGGTTGCCTGAGGGGTCGGGCGCGCGGAACTCGATGCGCTTGGCCTTCGGGTTGGCCCCGGTGATCGGGATGCGGATGGCGGCGGAGCGGTTGCGCTGGGAGTACACGAGGTTGATCGGCGCCTCAAACCCTGGCACGAGGCGGTGGTAGGAGTTCAGCGTCGGGTTGGTAAACGCCAGGACGGCCGGCGCGTGGTGCAACAGCCCGCCGATGTAGTAGCGGGCGATGTCGGAGAGCCCGCCGTAGCCGGACTCGTCGTAGAACAGCGGCTCGCCGCCCTTCCACAGCGACTGGTGGGCGTGCATGCCCGAACCGTTGTCACCCGCCAGCGGCTTCGGCATGAATGTGGCCACCTTGCCGTACTGGTGGCAGGTGTTTTTCACGATGTACTTGAACGTTTGCAGGTCGTCGGCGGCGCGCAGGAGGGTGTCGAAGCGGTAGTTGATCTCGTTCTGCCCGCCGGAGGCAACCTCGTGGTGGAAGCGCTCGACATCGAAACCGACCAGCTGGAGGTTGCGCACGATCGCGTCGCGGACCTCCTGGGTCTTGTCCACCGGGGTGTTGGGGAAGTAGCCCCCCTTGTGGCGGGTGGGGTTGCCCAGGTTGGGGGAGCCGCAGATAAGCGTCTCGTTGCCGCGGTTCCACCATCCCTCGTCCGAGTCGACGAGGTAGAACGAGGAGTTCGTCTCCGCGGCGTAGGACACCTTGTCAAAGATGAAGAACTCGGCCTCCATGCCGAAGGACGCGGAGTCGGCGATGCCGGTGGAGGCGAGGTATTCCTCCGCCTTCTTGGCCACGTTGCGCGGGTCGCGGGTGAACGGCTCGTACGTGAAAGGGTCGTGCACGAAGAACTTCATGTTCAGTGTGGGCACGCTGCGGAACGGGTCCTGGTAGGCGGTGGCGGGGTCCGGCAAAAGAACCATGTCCGACTCGTCGATGGTGGTGAAACCGCGGATGGAGGAGCCGTCGAACGCTAGGCCGGTCTCCGCGGCCGATGCGTCGAAGGCGGATGCGGGCAGGGTGAAGTGGTGCTCGGTGCCGGGGACGTCGGTGAAGCGGATGTCGAGGAATTCGATCCCTTCATCCTTGATGAATTTGATGACGTCGTCGGTGGTGGTGAAAGACATGTGGGTCTCCTTGCTTCTGGGGTTTGGGGCTAGCTGGGATGCGTTTAGATGCTGAGCGGCGCCTTGGTCGGCTTAACCGGGGCCGGCAGGGCGGTCTCACCCATGAGGTCTGCGTCCACCGCGGCGGCGGCCGCGCGCCCCTCCGCGATGGCCCACACGATGAGCGACTGCCCGCGCCCGTTGTCGCCGGCGACGTATACCTTCGGGCCCGTATCGACGCTGCGCCGCGCCCGGTACGAGCCGTCCCGGGTCATCCGGCCGCGCTCGTCGAGCACCACGCCCAGCTCGGCGGCGAGGCCGCTTGGGTCCGCGCCGGTGAAGCCCAAGGCGATGAGGACGAGGTCCGCGTCCATCTCGAAGTCGGTGTACTTGACGGGGGTGCGGCGGCCGTCGACGACGCGCACCTCGTTGCCGCGCAGCGACTCCACCGTGCCCGCCGAGCCGTGGAAGCTCACCGTGTTGACGGAAAACAGGCGCTGGCCGAGCGTGTCCCCGGTGCCGCGGTGCGCCAAGCCGAGGTTGGCGATCTCGTCGGCGGACTCGTCGCCGGTGACCACGTACTCTCCTTCCTCGTGCGCCGTGGCGGTGCGGTAGAGCAGCGGGTACATCGGCCACGGTGTGGACGCGCCGCGGAACTTCGGCGCACGCGCACGGATGTCGAACTGCGTGACGCTGGCCGCGCCCTGGCGCAGCGCCGTGCCGAAGCAGTCGGTGCCGGTGTCGCCGCCGCCGATGATGACCACCTTCTTGCCGCGGGCGTCGATAGCCGGGGACTCGGTGTCGCCCTCGCAGAACCTGTTCGCGGCGGTGAGGAACTCCATCGCGAGGTGGATCCCGCCCAGCTCGCGGCCGTCGACAGGCAGGTCGCGGGCGATCGGGGTGCCGGTGGCGAGCACGACGGCATCGAAGCCGGCCAGGTCGACGGCCGACGGGGAGGCGTTCACCTTAAACTCGGTGCCTTCCGCGGCCATCTGCTCGATGCGGCGGTCGATGCGGCTCTTTTCCATCTTGTATTCCGGCACGCCGTAGCGCATGAGGCCGCCGAGGCGGTCGTCGCGCTCGAACACCGTCACCCGGTGGCCCGCGCGGGTGAGCTGCTGGGCGGCGGCGAGACCCGCCGGGCCGGAGCCGACCACGGCCACGGACTGGCCGGTGTCGAAGCTGGCCTTGACGGGACGCACCCATCCGTTGTCGAAGGCGACGTCGGCGATCTTCTGCTCGATGTGCTTGATGGATACAGCGTCGTCATTAATACCGAGCACGCAGGCGCCTTCGCAGGGGGCGGGGCACAGCCGGCCCGTGAAATCGGGGAAGTTGTTGGTGGCGTGGAGGCGGTCGTAGGCCTCCTGCCAGCGCCCCTGGCGCACGAGGTCGTTCCACTCCGGGATGATGTTGCCCAGCGGGCAGCCCTCGTGGCAGAACGGCACGCCGCAGTCCATGCAGCGCGTGGCCTGCGCCTTGTCGTGCTCCTCGCTGGTCGGCTCGTACACCTCGCGGTAGTCCATGAGGCGCAGCGGAACCGGGCGGTGGGGCGCCTCCTGGCGCGGGTAGCGCATGAATCCTTGTGGGTCGGCCATTAGCTCACTGCCTCCATAATTGCCTCAGCCTCGTCGCGGCCGGAGCGGCGCGCGAGGGAGATGATGTCGAGAACTTTGCGGTAGTCGCGCGGCATGATCTTGATCATGTCCTCCGGGGCGAAGGGCAGCTCCGCCCCGGTGTAGCGGGTGTGGTCGGCGAAGACGGCGCGGAGGAAGTCGATGTCCTGGTCGTCCAGCTCCGCGATATCGACCTGGCCCGGGTTGATCTTGCGGGTCAGGGCGGCGGTGTCCTCCACGGGCGCGAGGTAGGCGACCCCGCCGGACATGCCGGCCGCGAAGTTGCCGCCGATCTCGCCGAGGACGACGACGCGCCCGCCGGTCATGTACTCGCAGCCGTGGTTGCCGATGCCGTGGACGACGGCGGTGGCACCCGAGTTGCGCACGCAGAACCGCTCGCCTGCGTAGCCCGCGATGAACAGCTCGCCCGACGTTGCGCCGAACCCGGTGACGTTGCCGGCGATGATGTCGGGCTCGCCCAGGTCGAGCTGCTCCGGCGCGCCGGGGTTGGGGCGCACGATGATCCGCCCGCCGGACAGCCCCTTGCCCACGAAGTCGTTGGCCTCGCCGACGAGGTCGAGGGTCATGCCGTGCGGCACGAACGCCCCGAAGGAGTTGCCGGCCTGGCCAGTAAACCTCAGGGTGAGGGCGGAATCCTCCAGTCCGTCCGCGCCGCTGGCGCGCGTGACCACCCCGCCCGCGAGCGCCCCGACGCTGCGGTCGGTGTTGCGGATGCGGTAGGACTCGGAGGCGGCGCCGCCGCCCAGGGCCGCCGCCGCGTGGGCGACGATCGCGCGGTCGAGAACATCGTCAAGCCCGTGGTCCTGGGAGATCGTGCACTTCGGCGACTGGTCCGGGAAGAACGCGGACCGGGGGGTGGCAAAGATCGGCGAGAGATCGAGCTGGGCGGCGCGCGGGTTGTGCTCCACGAACTCGGCGTCCGTGCGCTGGCGCAGCAGGTCGGCGCGGCCGATGACCTCGTCCAGCGAGCGGAAACCGAGCTCGGCCAGGTACTCGCGGATCTCCTCCGCGATGAACATGAAGAAGTTGACCACGTGCTCGGCCTTGCCCGTGAACTTTGCGCGCAGGTCGGGGTTTTGCGTGGCGACGCCCACGGGGCAGGTGTCCAGGTGGCAGACGCGCATCATGACGCAGCCCTCCACCACGAGCGGGGCGGTGGCGAAACCGTACTCCTCGGCTCCGAGCAGCGCGGCGACCATCACGTCGCGCCCGGTCTTGAGCTGGCCGTCTGCCTGCACCGTGATGCGGTCGCGCAGCCCGTTGAGCAGCAGGGTCTGCTGGGCCTCGGCAAGGCCCAGCTCCCACGGCCCGCCGGCGTGCTTCAGGCTAGTCAGGGGGGAGGCGCCGGTGCCGCCGTCGTGGCCGGAGATGAGCACGACGTCCGCGTGCGCCTTGGACACGCCGGCCGCGACGGTGCCCACGCCCTGCTCCGCCACGAGCTTCACGTGGATCCGGGCGTCCGGGTTGACCGACTTGAGATCGAAGATGAGCTGGGAGAGGTCCTCGATGGAGTAGATGTCGTGGTGCGGCGGCGGGGATATCAGGCCGACGCCCGGGGTGGTGATGCGCACCTCGGCGATCCACGGGTAGACCTTGTTCGGCGGCAGCTGGCCGCCCTCGCCAGGTTTCGCGCCCTGGGCCATCTTGATTTGGATGTCCGTGCAGTTGGACAGGTAGTGGCTGGTCACGCCGAAGCGCCCGGACGCCACCTGCTTGATAGCGGAGCGCTTCCAGTCGCCGTTGGGCTCGCGCTCGAAACGCGCCGCGTCCTCGCCGCCCTCGCCGGAGTTGGACTTGCCGCCGAGGCGGTTCATCGCGATGGCGAGCACCTCATGGGCCTCGGCGGAGATGGAGCCGTACGACATTGCGCCGGTGGAGAACCGCTTCACAATCTCGCTCGCCGGCTCGACCTCCTCGATCGGAATCGGGGGGCGGTCGGGGGCGAACTCCATCATGCCGCGCAGGGTCGCCAGGCGGGCGGACTGCTCGTCCACCGACCGGGTGTAGTCCTTGAAGATCTCGTACTGGCCCGACTTCGTGGCGTGCTGCAGCTTGAAGATGGTCTCCGGGTTAAACAGGTGGTACTCGCCCTCGCGGCGCCACTTGTACTCCCCGCCGATCTCCAAGTCGCGGTGCGCCTGCTCCTCGGGGCGCGGCAGGAAGGCGTGGCGGTGGCGCGTCTCCACGTCCTCGGCGACGTCGGCAAGCCCGATGCCGCCGATGGGGGAGGGCTCGCCGCCGAAGTAGGCGTCGAGAAGCTCCTGGCTCAGGCCGGTGATATCGGCCAACCGCGCGCCGCGGTAGCTGGCGACGGTGGCGATGCCCATCTTGGCCATGACCTTGAGCACGCCGGCGGTGGCGGCCTGGACGTAGTTGGTGCACGCCGCGTCCAGCGTGAGGTCGCCGAGCTGGCCCTTCATCCGCAGCTCATCAATGGTCTCGAACGCCATGTAGGGGTTGATGGCGTCCGCGCCGAACGCGATGAGCATGGCCAGGTGGTGCACCTCCCGGGCGTCACCGGACTCCACGACGAGGGAGGCGCGGGTGCGGGTGCGCTCGGCGACCATGTGCTGGTGCACGGCGGAGGTCAGCAGCAGGGAGGGGATGGGGGCGAAGCGCTCGTCGGAGTCGCGGTCCGTGAGCACGATGAGGCTGATGCCGTCGCGCACGGCCTCGGAGACCTCGCGGCGCACCCGATCGATGGCCTCCTTCATCCCCGCGCCGTGGTGCGCCTTGGGGTACAGGCCGGAGATCACGCGCGCACGGAAGTGGGGGAACTGTCCGTTTTCGTTGGCGTGCACCAGGGTGGTGAAGGCGTGGTTGTCGATCACGGGCGAATCCAGCTGGATGCGCGCCGCCGCCTCGGGGCCCGGGTTGAGCACGTCCGACTGCGCGCCGAGAAGCGTGTGCATCGAGGTCACCGGCTTTTCCCGGATGGAGTCCAGCGGCGGGTTGGTCACCTGGGCGAAGCGCTGGGCGAAGAAGTCGTACAGCAGGCGCGGGCGTTGCGAGAGCGCTGCGATCGGGGTGTCCGAGCCCATGGAGCCGAGGGCCTCGGCGCCGGTCAGCGCCATCGGGCGGATGATGAGGTCGACGTCTTCCTCCGTGATGCCGAAGACGCGCTGGCGCAGCACGGCGCGCTCATGCGCCATGTAGTTGTAGCGGGTCTGCGGGAGGCGGTCGAGCGGGGTGAAGTTGCGCTCGATCCACTCGCCGTAGGGGGCCCTCGTGGCCAGGGTGTGCTTGATCTCCTCGTCCGGGACGATCCTGCCCTCTTCCATGTCCACCAGGAACATGCGGCCCGGGCGCACGCGGGTGCGCTTGACAATCTTCTCATCGGGGATATCCACCACGCCGGCCTCCGAGGCCATGACGACCAGGTCGTCGTCGGTGACCCAGATGCGGCCCGGGCGCAGCCCGTTGCGGTCGAGCAGGGCTCCGATGTAGCGGGAGTCGGTAAACGCGACGGCCGCCGGACCGTCCCACGGCTCCATCATGCAAGAGTGGTAGGCATAGAAGTCGCGCAGCTCGGCCGAGATCGTTGGGTTGTGCTCCCAGGCCTGGGGGATGAGCATGGCCATGGCGTGCGGCAGGCTGTACCCGCCGAGGGTGAGCAGCTCGAGGGCCTCATCAAGGCGCGCGGTGTCGGAGGCGCCGGGGGTGCAGATCGGCAGGACGCGCTCCAGCGGGCCGAGGACCTCGGAGTTGATCAGCGCCTCGCGTGCGCGCATCCAGTTCTCGTTACCGCGGACCGTGTTGATTTCGCCGTTGTGGGCGATGAGCCGGTACGGGTGGGCGAGCGGCCACGACGGGAACGTGTTGGTGGAAAACCGCGAGTGGACCAGCGCCAGGGCGGAGACGACGCGGTCATCGCGCAGGTCCGGGTAGAAGGTGGGCAGCTGGGAGGCCGTGAGCATGCCCTTGTACACGATCGTGCGCGAGGACAGCGACGGGAAGTAGACCGTGTCGCGGCCGTCGGTCTCGCCGAGCTCGCGGGTCAGGCGCTTGCGCAGGAACCACATGATGCGGTCGAGCTCGATGCCCGATGCGCCCCGGGCGGCGAAGAACGGCTGCAGGAAGTACGGCATTGCGTCCAGCGCCATGTTGCCGACACCCACGGGGTTCACCGGGATGTCGCGCCAGCCGAGGAGCTCTGCGCCTTCTTCTGCCGCAATGGTTTCCACGGCGCGCATCACATCCAGCATGGCCATGCGGGAGGTTGGCAGGAACGCGATGCCGGTGGCGTAATGTCCCGGTTCCGGCAAGGTAAAGCCGAGGTGGGTGGTGACCTCGCGGTAGAACGCATCAGGGATGTTGATCATGATGCCGGTGCCGTCACCGGTGTTCACTTCCGCGCCGGCGGCGCCGCGGTGATCGATGTTTTTCAGGACGTCGAGACCGTGCTCGACGATCGAGCGGCTGGCTCGCCCCTTCATGTCCGCCACGAAGCCGACGCCGCAGGCGTCATGCTCGTGTGCAGGGTTATACAGGCCGACTGGGTTCAGGCCCAATGCTGGTCACCTCACTCTCTTCCATGGAGTTCTATCGAGCTATAGAAAACACCGCTGCGGGCCGGCGACGCAATCCGCATACCTAGTGCGTTATAGAAAAGCCCAGCATACGGGAGGAGAACGTGACGTATGTCATAGTTTTCGGGGCCGTGGGGCGGTTCCCCGAGGGGGCTCGGCGCACGCGGGAAGCCGCGTTTTCGTGTTCACTGGAGGGCGAAACCACAAGCCATCGTTTACGAATTGGGGAACCGCACATGAAAATCGCCGTCACCGGAGCATCAGGAAACGTCGGCACGGCGGTGCTGCGCGCGCTGCACGCCGACAATGACGTCACGGACATCATCGGGATCTCGCGGCGCGTGCCGTCGCCCGAGCAGGAGCCCTACGCGGGCGTGGACTGGCTCAGCATCGATATCGGAGCCGCGGTGGGCGAGAGTGAGGCCGTCCCCGCGCTCACGGAAGCGTTCGCCGGTGCTGACACCGTCATCCACCTCGCCTGGATCATTTACCCCAACCACGACCGCGAGCTGCTGCGCCGCGTCAACGTCGACGGCACCCGGCACGTGCTTACGGCCGCCGCGGCTGCCGGAGTCAGACACATCGTGGTCGCCTCCTCCATCGGCGCCTATAGCCGTGACGACGCCCGCGGCGACGTGGACGGCGCGCACGACACCCCACAGCTGCGCGGGGAGGACTTCCCAGCCCGCGGGATCGCCGGATCGCACTACAGTGAGGACAAGGGTGCCGTCGAGGGTATTCTCGACTCCTTCGAGAAGGCCCACCCCGACATCACCGTCGCCAGGCTGCGCCCCGGCCTCATCTTCCAGGCCGAGGCGGCGTCCGAGATCCAGAGGTTCTTCCTCGGCTCCGCGCTCCCGGTCGGCCTGCTGGGCGCAGCGAAGCTGCCCGTGCTCCCCCTGCCGCGGGGCATCCGTGCCCAGGCCGTCCACGCGGACGACGTCGCCCAGGCGTACCTCGCGGCAGCGAAGAAGCGCGCCACCGGCGCCTTCAACATCTGCGCCGATGACATCCTCTACCCGAAGGACTTTGCAGAGGTCATCGACCACGGCCGCTTTGTCGAGCTGCCCCCCGCCGCCGTGCGCGCGGCGGCAGCGGCGGCCCACCGCTCCGGTGCTCTCCCGGCGGACGCGGGCTGGATCGACATGGCGATGGGGGTGCCCATGATGGACAACACCCGAGCCAAGACCGAGCTCGGGTGGGCGCCCACGCGCAGCGCGAAAGACACGCTGCGCGAGCTTGTCCGCGCCATGGCCGACGGTGCCGGGCACCACTCCCCGAGCCTGTGGGCGGAGCGTTCTGCAGTGAAGATAACGGAGGTAGCGCAGTTCGCCCCCGCGCCCACGGACGAGATCGACCTCGACCTCCTCGGGCAATACCTCGCCGACCACTTAACCGGGGCGCGCGGTGCGGTGGAGCACCTCGACGCCATGACCGTGAACCACCAGGACACCCCGGTATTTCCCCAGATCGCACGCCTCGCCCGCGAGGTCCGGGAAGACCGGGACTTCCTCGAGCACATCACGCGCAGTTTCGGCCTGAACCCCAAGCCGTCGCAGGGGGCGCTCGCCTGGGCGGGGGAGCGGGTCGGGCGGCTCAAACTGGGCGGCCGGGCGCGGAAGAACTCTCCCACGGAGCTGCTGCTGGAGGCGGAGGTTCTGCGGTCGGCCGTGGCTGGCAAGATCGGCGGCTGGGAAGTCCTGCGCGACAACGCGGAACACCTCGGCGTCAAGGCCGAGGTGTTCGACGAGCTGATTGAGGCGGCGCATGGTCAGCTCCGCCTCATCAGCGACATCCACGGGTACGCCTCGGCGACCGCGCTGCGCGCCGATCGCGAGACATTTAGGGGGTAGCTAGCGCTCCCACACGCGGTGGGAGGCGAGCAGCTCCGTGACGGGGTCCGCCGCCTTGATGGCGGAGTCCACCACGACGACGCCGGGCTGGTCGGCGGCCACGCGGGCGTCGTCAAGCACGCCGCGTCCCTGGTCGCCGACCGCGACGATGGCCTTCTTGTGGCGCTCGAACTCGCCGAGCATGATCGCCACGTCGGGCAGCTTCGGCGCCGAGGCAACCACGACGGCGTCGAACTCAATCGACCGCGCCGTGAGGAAGGTGCGGGACACGGACACGGCGGAGCCGTCGAGGGTCAGCTCGCCGCCCTTGTCGGAGACGACGAGCGGGGTGACGCCGGCGTCGAAAAGCGTGTTCAGCAGCTCGCCGACCCCGATGGGGGCGGAGGAGGAATCGACGAGGACGGCCACCTGGCGGCCGTCGATAGGCCAGGTCCGGCCCAGCTGGGACAGGGCCGGCGAAGGCTTGACCTCGGCCACGGGCACCTCGGCCGGGTGCGGCAGGCCGAGGTTGTCGGCAACGGCCACAGCGAGGTCGTGATCCACCTGCGCGAGGACGTCGAGATAGCGCGACTTCACGGCCTCCTCGTAGCACTTGCCCAGCTCGAAAGAGAAAGCGTCGATCATGTGCTGCTTCTCGACGTCCGTCAGGGACACGTAGAACATGCGCGCCTGCGAGAAGTGGTCCTCGAAGGAGACCGGGATGTCGCGGGTGATGTGGCCCTCGACCGCCTGCGGCACGTCGATGAGCGCGCCCTCCTCCACGGTCGCCTCGTGCGGGTTGCCCTTGTCCAGGCTGTTCGGCTTGTAGGGGGCAACACCGGTGTGCGCGCCCTGCTGGTACATGCCGTCGCGCAGCATGTCGTTGACGGGCGCGTGCGGGCGGTTGATCGGCAGCTGGCCGAAGTTCGGCCCGCCGAGGCGGCTGATCTGGGTGTCCAGGTAGGAGAACAGGCGGCCCTGCAGCAGCGGGTCGTTGGTCACGTCGATGCCCGGCACGAGGTGGCCCGGGTGGAAGGCGACCTGCTCGGTCTCCTCGAAGTAGTTGCCCGGGTTCTTGTTCAGGGTCACGGTGCCGATGATCTCCACCGGGGCGAGCTCTTCCGGCACGATCTTGGTCGGGTCGAGCAGGTCGATGCCCTCGAACATCTGGTCCTCGGTGTCCGGGAAGATCTGGACGCCCATGTCCCACTCGGGGAAGGCGCCGGCCTCGATCGCGTCGGCGAGGTCGCGGCGGTGGAAGTCAGGGTCGACACCGGCGGTGATCTGCGCTTCCTCCCATACCTGGGAGTGCACGCCCAGGCGCGGCTTGAAGTGGAACTTGACCAGGGTGGTCTCGCCGGCGTCGTTGATGAAGCGGAAGGTGTGGATGCCGAAGGACTCCATCATGCGGTAGGAGCGCGGGATGCCGCGGTCCGACATGTTCCAGAAGGTGTGGTGGGTTGCTTCGGTGTGCTGACCGACAAAATCCCAGAAGGTGTCGTGGGCGCTCTGCGCCTGCGGGATCTCGCGGTCCGGGTGCGGCTTGGCGGCGTGGATGACGTCGGGGAACTTGATGGCGTCCTGGATGAAGAACACCGGGATGTTGTTGCCGACGTAGTCCCAGGTGCCTTCGTCGGTGTAGAACTTGATGGCCGTGCCGCGGGTGTCGCGCACGCTGTCAGCGGAGCCGCGCGAACCCAGCACGGTGGAGAAGCGCCAGAACACCGGGGTTTCCTTGCCCTGCGCGAACATGCCCGCCTTGGAAACTTTCGAGGCTTTACCGTTGGAGCGGAACACGCCGTGGGCTGCGGCGCCGCGGGCGTGGACGACGCGCTCGGGGATGCGCTCGTGGTCAAAGTGGGTGATCTTCTCGCGGAAGTGGTGGTCCTGCATCAGCAGCGGGCCACGGGTGCCCGCGCGCAGGGAGTGGCTGGTCTCGCTCAGGCGCGCGCCCTGGGCGGTGGTGAGGTACTCACCCTGCTGTGCGCGGGGATCGGGCTCGCCGGCGCCGATGTGGAACGGGCAACCGGTCGGGGAGACCGCCTTCGGCGGCTGCTGGTCGGCCTTCGGCTCGGGGGGAGTGGTCGGCTCGGACGGCTCAGGCTTCTGCGGGGTGGCGCTGCCGGGAGCTCCCGGCGCGGCGTCGCCCTGCGGGGAAGCAGCGGGGGTGTTGGGGCGTTCCATGAACTGATCTTCTCCTTATCGGGCTGTCGGGGGTGTTCCCGGC
This sequence comes from Corynebacterium mycetoides, assembly GCF_900103625.1. Taxonomy (NCBI): domain Bacteria; kingdom Bacillati; phylum Actinomycetota; class Actinomycetes; order Mycobacteriales; family Corynebacteriaceae; genus Corynebacterium; species Corynebacterium mycetoides. The sequence continues at coordinate 2,092,205 of NZ_LT629700.1, forward strand.
CGCGATGTTATATCAAAAACTGTTAATGGGTCGGTGCCCAATTTTGAAGCTGCCTATCGGGGTGGAGTGTCGTTTACTCTCGTATGGAGAACGCCCACAAGCTCTGAAGGAGAGACACCATGGAAACCGCCGCCATCACCGAATGGACCTTCGTCGCAGAAACCCCGATCCCCGACGACGTGCAGGCGCTCCTCGTCCCGGGGGAGCAGGCCACCGTGGCCTTCAAGACCTTCCGCGACAGCGCCATCTTCACCACCCACCGCCTCATCGTCCGCGACGCGCAGGGCATGCGCGGCAAGAAGGTGGAGGTTTACTCGCTGCCGTATTCCGCCATCAACATGTGGTCGACCGAAAACGCCGGCACGCTCGACTTCAACGCGGAGCTCGAGCTGTGGACTCGCGCCGGCAAGATCAAAATCAAGATCGGCCGCGGCCTCGATGTGCGCCGCATCGACATGCTGATCGGCCGCGCCGTGCTGGGGGCAAGCTAGCGCCACAGGACCACAGCCATGAGATTTCCCACCCGCCGCGACGTGCTCCTCTCGGGGCTGATGGTGTCGCTGGCCGGCACCGCGGCGGCGTGCGCGGCGCAGGATGCCGGGGTGCCGGCCCCGGAGGCCCCCGCGCCGTCTCCTCCCCCTCCACCGCCGTCCGCGACCGTTGTAGAGGACGTCGCTTCGCGGTACTCAAGCGCCGAGGCGCGCCAGTGGGGGATCGACCTGCCGGGAATCGTGACCACGGTTGACACGCATTCGAAAACGATCGCCCTGACCTTCGACGCGTGCGGAGGGCCGCACGGCTCGCTTATCGACGACCCCCTGCTCACGCTCCTTAACGAAGAAGCGGTCCCGGCGACCCTGTTCTGGAACAAGCGCTGGATCGAAGCGAACCCGCAGCGGGCGCAGCAGATCGCGGCGAACCCTCTGTTCCAGATCGAAAACCACGGCACCCTGCACAAGCCGCTGTCGGTCAGCGGCCGCGCGGCCTACGGCATTCCCGGCACCGCCAACGCCGCGGAACTAGTGGAGGAGATCGAGGACAACCGCCGTTTCATGCGGGAGTTCTTGGGGGTGGAGTCGAACTGGTTCCGCTCCGGCACGGCTCACTACGACGACGTGGCGGTGCGCATCGCCCGCGACCTGGGTGTGGCCATCGCCGGGTTCGCCGTCAACGGAGACGCCGGGGCCACCATGTCCGGGCACGCGGTGGCTTCCGCCCTGGTGCACAGCCACCCGGGCGCCATAGTGATCATGCACATGAACCAGCCCGGGCACGGCACCGCAGACGGCGTGAGGGCGGCGATCCCCCGGCTACGCGCCGCGGGGTTCAGCTTTGTCACGCTGGGGCCGGCGCCGGTGTAGTGCACAATGTTGCCGGTCCGTGAACCTCGACCTGGGGAAAGTGAAAAATGTTGCACCCGCCGGCGAACATTTTTCACTGGCGCGGTGGGGCTTCAGGCGGCCGGGGAAATGTTGTTAAGCCGCCGCAGCAGGTTTCCTATCTCACCACTGAGTAACTGGGCGTGCATTTGGTTCCCGCCCATGATCTGGGCGATGAGAACCAGAAGCCCGAAGCACGCCAGCACCTCTTCGGCGGAGAGGGTCTCCACCGGGCGTGCAGCCATGAATGAGCTGAGGTCTTGACCGCCGAGCACCGCCGCCGGGTCGGAGGGAAGATGACCCCGTAGGGCGGAGATGAGGTTCTCCCGCAGCTCGGCTGTCTCGTCCGCGTCGATGCTGCTTCCCTCGACTTCCTCCACCAGCGGCAGAAGCGCGACGATCTCGCTATACGGGGATTCCACAGTCGGATCGGGATCTGAGGCAGCAACAGGGCCCGAGGGAGAGTGGGGTTTGAGGAAGAGCGTGATGTCATCCGGGTCAAAGTCGATCGCGCTGCATATCCTCCGGATCAGGGAAACTTTCTGTGAGGTGGAGGTGTTCACCCGCACTGACAGGGCAGGGTCAACCTCGCGCATCTTTGCGTTGGCCGAAACGTCGGATTCGCCGCCGTGGGTGTCGAGCATCGCTTCGGATACCGCCGCGGTGAGCACCTCCTCTCGGTGGGTTTCCATCCACGACCTGAAGACAACGACCAGGAGATCTGCCCATGATTTCACCGCCGTTTTCGCCCCGCCAATTTCAACCGCGGACACTTCCACACCGGTGAAGTCGGTTTCCTCACCCAGCGGCTCAGATTGAAGCACGTCTCGGACTGGTTGAAAGTCCGTGTGCGGCAGGGGCCAGAGTTCGAGCGCCCGCGCGACCATGTGCCCGGAGCGTTCGCTGAGCTGCTCTACCCCCCACGTGTTCTGCTGTTTTAGGTAGTTGTTGATGGCGTAGGGGGACTGGAGGAAGCCCCCGGGCATTTCCTTTTTTGTCTTGAAGGAGGAGTTCGAGTACTGCGAGTTGTAACCGGTGATGGTGAGGTTGGCGATCCGGTTTACCCAGGTGCGGTGGATGTCCTCGGCATCGGCCCCGAGCTCGTCGCGCCAGGCATTGCTTAGTGTCTGGGGCATGATGTGCTCGATGGTGAGCTCGCCCTGAACCAAGTAGTTGGCAATGTCGGCCACATCGAGGGAGTGCCCGCGCTCGAGCATCTGGAACAGGTAGGGACGGTAACTCAGCTTCATATGGTAGAAGTCTCGGGTGCGGAACGCCTCGGCAAACTCCTCGTCGTCGGGGAACCTCCCGCTGTGGCCGCGACTCAACAGCATGTAGGCAAGGACGTCGCTGTATGTTTCCTCGCCCCGACGCAGCTTCCGTAGCTCCGAATACGCGTTGGCAAAGATCTTGTTCAATGCGTTAGATGCCACGGTCACAACAACGCGTCGGAAGATGTAGGTCTCTATGAGAGCAAGGAGTGCAGTGAAGTCGTCTGCACTGATGACACCCTCTTTGAGGTCGCGGTAAGTCAGCCACAGAAAAGGTTTGACCACGTCACCGAACACCATGTTGGCGGTGCGCAAACGGCGGTCCACGGCTGAGATGCCGGTATCTGCCTTGGTGAGGGCCCTCTCAAACGTTGAAAACAGGTACATGTCTTCGACGATCGCGGGCGTGCTCTTGGGCGATTTCGACGCGAAGTCCTTGAACGCCTCGAAGACGTCCGCCTCCTTCGGGGTTCTGGAGGTCTGCGCAGTGAGATACCACCGGATGAAGGTATCCGTCCGGAACTCGACGTTTTTCTCCATCTCGTTCCAGTACTTTTCATACACGCGCTCCTGCTCGTCGTGGGGCAAGCCCATCAGCACAAGGTTGCGGATCTTGTCGGACTCCTTGAGCGCGAGCCCGGTTGAGTTGAGGGTTTCAAAGATACGCTGCGGATCGTCTCCGGGCTCGAGGTCGAGGTGCATCACCTGCAGGCGCGAGATCCCCTTGTTCCACAGGTCGTCGGCGTTGAGGTGAGTCTTTCGAAGGCGGTCCCTCAAGTAGGAGTAGTTGGACGTAATGTTTGAAGTGGCATTGAAAAGTTCCGGCGGACCGAAAAGCCTGGCATAGGAATCTTGGTCGTCCTTGATGGGTTTGAGCTTAAACTTCTGTTTGTCAGTGTCGCCCAGAAGCAAGTAGTTGTTCAACAGTCTCTTTGCCAATCCCTCCGACCCTTCTTCCACCTCACCGTCGCGCACTGCATGCACCAAGGCGAGGATGAGCAGGCTGACCGTGGTCAGACGCTGTTGGCCATCGATAACCACCCACGTGAATGAGTCTTCGGGGTTTCCCACCACCGACCCGAAGAAATGACGTTCGCGTTTGGCGTCCACCATTTCTTCGATGTCGTTGAACAGCCGTTCGCACGTCCAAGGAGCGCGACGCAGTGGACATCATCATTGCGCTCGGGATGGCGAAGGAAGGCTTCGACTGGCCATTCGCAGAACACGCGCTGACGGTGGGATACCGAGCTTCCCTTACCGAAATCATCCAGATCATCGGCCGAGTCACCCGCGACGTCGAGGGCAAATCCCACGCGCAATTCACCAACCTGTTGGCCGAGCCCGATGCCTCGCAGAGCGAGGTGACGGTTTCAGTGAACAACATGCTCAAGGCGATCACCGCCTCACTTCTCATGGAGCAGGTGCTTGCACAGAACTTCAACTTCAAGGCGAAGAAGGACCCGAATGACGCCAGCGAGGGCAACACTCTGAAAATTGCCGGCTTGAAAGAACCGTCCACCGACCGGGTGCGGCAAATCGTGTCCACCGACCTCAACGACCTGAAGGCGAAGATCCTGCAGGACGACACGTTCGCGCGTGCTGCCGTAGGAAGCGTGGAGGCCGAAACAACGAACAAGGTGCTCATCCCTAAGATCATCCGCGAGCAGTACCCGGACCTCACTGAAAACGAGGTGGAGGAGGTTCGCCAGCGCGTGGTGGTCGACTCCGTGGTCAAGTCGGGCCGCGAAAAGCAGGTGGGCGACAAGCGGTTCATCGAGATGGCGAACCAGTTTGTCAATATCGACGACCTCACCATCAATCTGATCGATTCCATCAACCCGTTCCAGCGGGCGTTCGAGATCCTGTCCAAATCCGTCAACACCTCCGTGCTGAAGCTGATCTCCGACTCGATCTACGCAACCCGAGTGGAGATGTCGATCGAGGAGGCATTGGCTCTGATCCCGCAAGTCAGGGCCTGGATCGCGGCCAACGGCAGGGAGCCCGACCGCCGAACTGAAGACAATGAGGAGCGCAGGCTTGCCGACGCCCTCCTTGTCGTACGCAATGCAGCAGCACAACGCAAAGCCGAGCTGGAGGCAGGCAAGTGACCGAAGACCACATTCTCGCCCAACTCGACGCACTCATTGAGTCCGACACCGACGGGCTGTTGGACACGCCGGAGAAGCCAGCGCCCGTCACCGCCGCCGACCGCCTCACCCGCGCTTTCGGGGAGATCCTCGAGTTCGTCGAAGCCAACGGGCGCGAACCGGACCCAAACACGATGACGATCTCGGAGCGAAAACTCGGCGCTCGGCTCATGGGAATCAGGGCGAGCGAGGAAAAGATGCACGCTCTCCGGGACAGTGATCACTTGGGTCTGCTCGCCCCGCAAGAAGCACCGGCCTCGGTGGATGAGCTGCTCGCCTCTGGTGACCTCATCGGCGAGGTGCCGGATATTCTCGATGTCTCGCGGCTTCCCGCCCGCAAGAGCCCCGACAACGACCACGACCGGGCCACCAGGGTGAAGGCCTCCGATTTCGAGCGGTTCGAGCAGCTCTTCGCGGACAAGCACGCCGGGCTTGCCAGTGGTGGTTGGAAGCTCACTGTTTTCGCCGGCGAACGCACCATCAAAGAAGGCCGCTTTTTCGTCATCGGAGGCGTGATGGCATTCGTGGCAGAGGTTCGCGAACCAGCAGAAGGGGAGACGAAGCCGCGTCTGCGCGTAATTTTTGAAAACGGCACAGAATCTTCCATGTACCGCGAATCACTGGCCACGAGAATCTACGAGTCGAACGGTCAAGCGGTGACGCGGACAAGAATGGACGCAACCGAGATCGGCGATGCCGATGTCGAGACTGGGCACATTTACGTCCTGCGCTCCCTGAGCGAGCACCCGGATCTGCGTTCTCTGGGCGATTTATACAAGATCGGCTACACCACAGGGACCGTGGCCTCCCGAATCGCCGGGGCAGAGAAAAGCGCGACCTATCTCAATGCGCCCGTGGAAGTCGTCGCCGACTACCGCGTATACAACCTGCGCCCATCCGCGCTCGAGCACCTGCTGCACCGCGTGTTCGCCTCTGTGCGCCTCGATGCGGCAGTGGTTGACGCTGTCGGCGGCTCGGCGGCTGCCACCGAGTGGTTCCTGGTGCCGATTACCGTCATCGACCGGGCCATCGAGATGATCATGTCCGGAGATATCGTGGACTACGTCTACGAGCCGTCGGTGGGGGACTTGGTTCCCATTACCGGGCGGGTATAAGCGGAAGGGCTAATCAGTGCCTAAGTACAAGAGGCCGCGTCCGGTGAAATCACTTTCCGATGCTCCGGAAGAAAAGCCGGAGTGGGCGGTGCGAGTGCTTGCCGCCATCGAAGCCGCCAGCAAAAGTGACGAACTCACCTCGGTCGAAACAACCGAATCGTTGGATAAGGCCGAGAGCCACAAATTGCAGAACCGTGCAACGGAACCCTCCCAACCCAAGCCCCCGCTGGGAAAGGAGGAAACGGAAGAGCCGCGGGTTTCCGCCGTGGAAGAGGCTCAGATTCTGGTCGACCGTGAGGCTGTGCAAGCACGGTTGGACTACGAGCGCGAACGAAACAGCCTTCTGTCGGATCTGAGGGAGGCCCAGGAAGTGACCCCCAAGGTCAGGTGGCGCCCCCTCGATGGCGGCGCGGCACCCGGAGCCTAGGAGCCAAGCTGGCCAGCGTCCGGCGAACCGCGAATTCGCCCCGCGACAAGGCCGCGCCGGATGGCCGCCCTCGGACCGCGACGCTGCGGCTGGCGAGGGAGCGGACCAGGGTCAGACCGAGGAGAGCGCCCTTGCCTTGATCTGGTCGAACTCCTGCTGGGTAATCGCTCCCGAGTCGAGAAGGGCCTTCGCCGAGGCGATCTCATCGGTCGGGCTCGATCCGGCGGAGCCGCCGGCGACGGACTTGATGTACTCATCCTGCCGCTGCTGGAGCTCCTGGTGCGCCTCGACCGCGCGGTCGGTCATCCCCCGACCTCGAACAAGCAGGTACGCGAGCATTCCGATGAACGGCAGCACGACGATGAACACCACCCACAGCGTCTTCGCGAAGCCGCCGAGGTCCTTGCTGCGGAAGAGATCTCCGAAGATCCACCACAGGGACATGAGCCATGCGAAGAAGATGAAGAACTCGAACATGGCGAGCAGGAATGAGCCGTTGTCGTCGAACATCTGCTGATTGCCTCCTGACTGGATGGACGCTGGCCGAGCGGTCCACGCGGACCCCAGCGCACGACGGTTAGGAACAAGGACGTGCCCGGGCCGTCGCCGAACCACGTTAGCAGATCTTCCTCACCAAGCGTGGTAGCCGGGTTGCGACGCGCTGACCGGGTTGGGCTGGTGAAGACGGACCTGGGACTCCACGATTCGTAGCGACCAAGCAACGGATCGAGAGGAGTCCCAGGTGAGTGTTGAGGCTACCGTCCTGCCCGCTGCGATGCTCGGCATCTCGGGGTTGGTGGTGCTTGCCGCCGGTGAGTACGGCGGTGAGCTGGAGCTGTTGGTGGAGACCTCCGAGTCGGTGACCGGGTGCCCGCGGTGCGGGGTGGTCGCGGTGGCCCACGGCCGGCGTGAGCATCTGGTGCGTGACATCCCCTCGGCGGGGCGGCCGGTGCTGCTGGTGTGGCGCAAGCGGCGAGGGTGTCAGATGGTTTGTGTGTGAGGGATTCCCCTCACACCAAGGAGATGAACCAGAATGACTACCGTGGCACGACGAAACCCAGAGGACTCCGCCAAGATCAAAGCGATCGAGGAAAAGCTCCTCGCCAATCCTGAGATGGCGAAGCTGATCGACGAGCTCGGCACCTCCACCACGGATGCCAACGATCTCGTCCGGGGCCTGCTCCAGGCCTCGATCAACCGGGGTCTCAACGCCGAGATGGATGCCCACCTCGGCTACCAGCACGGCGACCGGAACAGCAAGGAAGCCGCTGGTCAGAACAATTCCCGTAACGGTTCCTACCCCAAGCGGGTCGATTCGAACTACGGACCGGTCGATGTCGCTGTTCCCCGGGACCGTGACGGATCCTTCCTGCCGACAATGGTGCCCAAAGGATCCCGCCGGCTGACCGACGTCGACGACATGATCATCAGTCTCTATGCCGGTGGCATGACCGTCCGAGACATCCAGCACCACATGGCCACCGCCATGGGCGTGGACATCTCCCATGAAACAATCTCCGCGATCACCGATGCGGTCCTCGAGGAGGTCATGATCTGGCAGAACCGCCAACTTGATGAGTTCTACCCCGTGGTCTTCCTCGATGCGTTACGGATCAAAGTCCGTGACGGGGGCCGGGTGGTCAACAAATCCGCGTACCTGGCTATCGGGGTGGACATGGAGGGGATCAAACACATCCTGGGTATCTGGCTGGCTAAAGAGGAAGGAGCCTCGTTCTGGGCGCAGGTGTGTGCCAACCTCGCTACCCGCGGAGTGCACGATGTGTTCATCGTGTGCTGTGACGGGCTCAAGGGTCTGCCGGAGGCTGTGGAAGCCACCTGGCCGGATTCGATGGTCCAGACCTGTGTCGTCCACCTGATCAGGGCAGCAAACCGGTGGGTGGCCTATGGAGATCGTAAGGCGGTGTCCGCCGAGTTGAAGAAGATCTACACCGCCCCCACCGAGCAAACCGCTCTGGCGGCGTTGACGGAGTTTGAGGCCTCCGAGCTGGGGGAAAAGTATCCGCAGTCAGTCAAGGTGTGGCGCGATGCGTGGGACCGGTTCATCCCGTTCCTGGAGTTCCCACCGATGGCTAGGAAGGTGATCTACACCACGAACTCGATTGAGTCGATGAACAACGAGCTGCGTAAAGCCACCCGGAATCGGGTGCAGTTCACCAACGATGAGTCTGCGATCAAAACCTTGTGGTTGATGATCTGCAACATTGAGGACAAACGGGCCGCCAAGCGTGCTAAGCAGGGCAAACGGGTCGCGGCGACCAGCGGCCGGCTGATCGAGGGCAGGCGGGTGACGAACTGGAAGCAGGCCATCAACCAGATGTCTGTGGCTTACCCTGACCGCTTCGAGCCCTACCTTTAATAATCACGCCCCACACACAAACAACTTGACACGCTCCAAGCGGCTGTGGCGGTGCGCCGAACCGGCGTGCCCGCAACGTACCCGGTCAGTACACCTAATAAAGCGACGTCAGTACGTTCGCTAATGCTCGAGCTGATCTTTCATCGCTCGTACCTCTCGGCTGCCAGCGTGGTCACTTATTCGCAACCGCCCACCGTGCGTTCTCTACACCCCTCACCGTTGCACCCGCGTGAGACTCTTAGACGGACCTGACGATCCACTCACGATCGCCAGGCAGTGCAATTTCGGACAAGACCAACTCGCCAAAGTCAACGACCTTGTCGAAGAAGACCACAACAAAGCCGACCAAGAAACAGGACGACCAGCCTTCTACGACAACGCTATCCCAACCGAATACAACCACTCGATAGGAATCAGAAAAGGCCCCATGAAATAGCAAGCAAAGTGTTCGACCGACGACACGCCGACCGGACACACTTTTTGCTACTTAACCCTCTTTTTGCGCTATAGGTCAAGGCTCTGCATGGTTCAACTTGTGCGATCCCCGAGCACAACAACGGTCCCGACACGGTGAGGGTGTGGCGGGGGAGGTGTGATACCCAAAGTTGCTAGTTGTCTAGCCACTAATCAAAACTGGCCAAGTTGGGCGTGGTGTGGCCGCTCATCGCCTCTGCCGGGGTCACCACACCGGGCCGCGGTTACGGCGCCGGCTCACGCCCAGTGCACAATGTTGCCGGCCCGTGAACCCCGACCTGGGGAAAGTGAAAAATGTCGCACCCGCCGGCGAACATTTTTCACCGCACCCCGCCAGCGCACCACCCCAGGACCCAACCCCTACCCCCTGGGGTACACACCGTCCTCCCCGAGTCGCGCCGCGGGATCGAGAAGCAGGGCGATCTCCCCGTCATGGGCGTTGCCCTCGTGGAAGCGGCGGTTCTCCACCTGGGTAAACAGCGCGCGGCGGCCCACCATGCCGGCCTCCAACCAGCCCGCACCTGCGCGCAGGCGCGCCGTCGCCCGCGAGCGCCACTCCGAAACCGACGCACCGGAGGCGGCCAGGGCCGCCTCGAACACGCCCGGGTGGGCCAGGACCACCAGCGCGCCGACGTGCCCGAAGCCCAGGGAGGTCAGCGCGGCGGCCTTCACCGTCCCCTTGCCCAGGGCCAGGGGGGAGCGCAGCCACACCAGGTTTGTCGCCTTCTCGCCCACCAGCGGGTCGACGCAGTCCAGGGAGGCGTTGGCGGGGACGGTGCCACTGGACAGGACGTCGATAAGCCCGCCGACCTGGAAGAGCGCGGCGCCTGCCTTGGAGTGGCCGGTGAGCGTCTTCTGGGAGATGACGTACATCGGCGCGCGCTCGTCGCGACCGATCGCCGGCCAGAGCAGCGAGTGCAGCTCGGACTCGTTCGGGTCGTTGGCGTTGGTGGAGGTGTCGTGCTTGGACAACACGGTGACGTCGTCAGCCGTCAAGCCGAGCGACGCCAGCGAGCGCGCCAGGCGCGACGACGTCCCGCCGCGCGCGGCGGCGAGCACGCCCAGCCCGGGCGCCGGGATGGAGGTGTGCGCTCCGTCGCCGAAGGAGGAGGCGTAGGCGATCACCGCGTAGACCGGCAAGCCCAGTTCAGCCGCCACGGAGCCGCGCGCCACCAGGACTGTTCCGCCACCCTCCGCCTCGAGGAAGCCGCCGCGGCGCCGGTCGTTGGCGCGGGAGATGAAGCGGTCGGCGATACCCTTGGCGCGCATGGTGGCGGTTTCCGCCGTGGCGTTCATGTCGCCGAAGCCCTGCAGGGATTCGACCTGGACGTCGTCAATGCCGCCGGCGACGACGAAGTCGGCCTTGCCCACGGCGATCTTGTCCACGGCCTCCTCGATGGACACGGCGGCGGTGGCGCAGGCGCCGACCGGGTGGATCATCGAGCCGTACCCGCCGACGAGCGACTGCATCGTGTGCGCCGCAACCACGTTCGGCAGCGCCTCCTGCAGGATGTCGCTCTGCCGCTCGTGGCCGAGCAGGCGCGAGACGAACACCTTGTGCAGCGACTCCATGCCCCCGATGCCGGTGCCCTGCGTCGAGGCGACGTCGGCCGGGTGAATGGCCCGCATCAGCTCGGCCGGGGTAAAGCCTGCGGTGACGAAGGCGTCGACGGCGGTGACCAGGTTCCACACCGCGATGCGGTCCATGTTGTCGATCATCTGCGCCGGAATGCCCCAGGCCGCGGGGTCGAAATCGTCCGGCATCTGCCCGGCGACGGTGCGGGTGAGCGTCGCCTTGCGCGGCAGCGCCGCCTTCGCGCCCGCGAGCCGCGTCACGGTCCACTCGCCGTCGACGTTGCGCACCACCGTCTTGGCGGGGTCGGCGGCCTCGTAGTCGCGCGCCTCAGCCTCGTCGGCCACCGCGAAGGTGACGTCGCGGTCGAGGAAGACCTCCGCCAGGTCGATGGAGCCCAAGTCGGTGAGGAAGTACTTGTCGGTCAGCTCGCGCACGCCGGCGCGGGCGACAACCTCGTCGCGGAAGCGCTCGTAGATGTCTTCCTCGGCGATCGCGGCGCCGTCGGCGTCGTACCACCCCGGGTTCGGGTCCTCGGCCCAGCGCACGAGCCCGGTCATCCACGCGAGCTCGAGCACGCCGGCCGCGGTGAGATCCACGTCCCCGTCGCGCCGGATGCCGTACTCGGCTTCGCGGCGGGTGCGGCCCGACCCCCAGGAGGAGACCTCGCCGATGCCGCAGATGACGACCATGTCCTCGAGCGGGCAGGTCACCTCGCCCACCTCGACACCGTCCGGCTGGGCCGGGTTGGCCAGGTTCGGAAGCGCTTTGATCTTCTTTTCGCTTGTCGACGCCCCCTCGTCCGCGCCCCCGACCGCAGGCGCCTGCGCGCCCCGGGCCAGCTCCGCGATGGACACGCCGGCGTCAGCGAGGCCGCCGGTGAGGTCGAGATCCAGCGGCGCCTCGGCCGCCTTGTCCCGCGCCTCGGGCGTGGCCAGGGTGAGGATCTCGCGGGAGATCTCCTCCGGGCTCCACACGTGGATGCCCGCGTCCTCGGCGGCGGGGACCAGCGCGTCGTTGCCGCCCATGAGGTGCGTTCCCGCGACCCAGCCGATGCGCGCCTGGGCCAGGGTGACGCCGTCGGGCCAGCCGGTCTCGGCGGACCACTTGTTCACCACGGCGTCGAGTGCCGCCTTGACCTCCCCGTAGGCGCCGTCCCCGCCGAAGGTGCCGCGGTTGGGCGAGCCCGGCAGGACGACGTGGGTGCGCCGCATGGAATCGGACGCCTGCGCCAGCTCCGCGAGCCCGGCGATGGTGCGCTCGACCGACCAGAGCAGCAGGCGCGCCTGGGTCTCGGCGTTGCCGCCGACCTCCGCCAGGGAGCCGGAGACGCTCGGCGCGGCGAAGGGGAACGCCAGGGTGGGGATCAGCGCGGGCTTTATCACCCGCACGTCCTTGCCCACGGTTTCCTTCTGCTCCTCGCCCAGCCACGCGATAAGCGCGTCGATGTCGCGGTAGCTCGACAGGTTCGCGGGCACGAGCCACAGCGCGGCGCCGGCCACCGCGTGGTCGCGGTAGAGGGTGCGCGCGAACTCCTTGCGCGCCTGGCTGACGTTCGAGGCGGTCATGATCACCGTCGCGCCGCCGGCGAGCAGGCGCTCCACCAGCGCCGTCGCGATGGATCCGGGGGCGGCGCCCGTGACCAGGGCGATCTCGCCGGCATACTCGCCGGCGGCAGGCTCGGCGGCGGCCTGGGCGATCTCGGCGAGCGGGCCGGAGTAGCCGTGGTCGGCGTACCAGAGCGCCTGCTGCGCGACGGTCTCACCGGTGCCGCGGAAGCGCTCCACCGGGATGTCCGCCTCGCCCACGGCGACGCGGGCGAGGTCCTCGCGCGCCTGCGCCCAGCGGTCGTCGAAAAGCACGGCCTTGCGCGCGTCGAAGCGGGGGGTGACCTGGGAGATCCAGCCCGCGCCCAGCTCCGCCTCGACGGTCTCGAGGATGGTCGTGTCGGGGGCTTCGACCTCGGCGTGCTCGTCCTCGATGCCGAGCTTGGACAGCAGGGTCCGCGCGGTGGCGACCAGGGTGTCGGTCACCTCGTCGCGGTAGGCGTCCAGGGCGGCGGAATCGACCACCCCGCCGCCGGAAGCCGAGCCGGCCTGCGCCGGGTGGACGGTGATGCCGTGGCGGGCGGCGACGTTGGCGATGGCGGCGTCGATAAGCGCGGTGACCTCGGACTTCGAGTTCGCGGACGGGAGGGTGCCCAGGCTGCCGCCGCGCACCGACTCCTCCTGGCGGGTGCCCAGCAGGATCTCCGCCTCGACGTGGGGGACCCACGTGGTGGGCAGCGCCCAGGTGCCGGTGACGTGGTCGCCGACGTGCGCGGGCTTGAGCCCCGCCACGCCGAGGACCTGGCGCAGGCGGGCACCCACGGCCTCCGAGAGCACGGTGCCGAACGGCGTGTAGCCGGGCGCGGCGGTGGTCACGCGCTCGCGCAGCACGGCCACGTCCGACTCGGCGGCGCCGTCGATGGCGGGCACCCCCAGCTCGGCGGACATGTCCATGAGCAGCTGGTTGCGTCGAGACGACACGCCGCCGGTGAGCTCCTCGATCGTGTCGGAGCCGTTGATCTGCTCGACGCGGATCTTGTTCTGGAAGGCGAAGAGCACGTCGATCGCGTCGGCGGCGCTAAACGGCAGGTCGGGGGTGGGCGATCCGCCGGCCGGGGCCGGGGAGGGGGCTGCGGGCGCTGGCTCAGGCTGCTCCGTGGGCTCGTGCTCCGCGGGCTGCTCGGTTTCGGGCGCGGCGACGACGTCTGCGAGCATGACCGTGTCCTGGCTCGCCTCGACGTTGAGCACGGGGATGTGGTGCCCGATGACATCCATCTCGCGCTTGGCCAGGTTGGTCAGCGTCGGGGATGCCGCGAGGCCGACCTCGATGAGCTGATCCACGCGCCCGATGAGCAGATCCTGGGTCTCAATCCAGCGCACCGGGGAGGCGAACTGCCAGGCCAGGAGCTCGATGAGCAGGATGCGGGCGAGCTCGCCTGCCGGGGTGTTGTCCACCGTCACGCCGGTCAGGCGCTCGGAGGGGACCTCGCGTGCCACGGCGTCGATGAAGTCCTGGGTCAGCTCGAACGGGCGCGCCACCAGGTTGGGCACGTAGCGGTGCTCGAGGGTGGCCACGTCGATCTCGGCGGGCAGGAGCTCGTCGAGTTTGGCGGCGAAGGCGGGCACGCCGGAGCGCAGCACGCGGGAGTGGAAGGGGACGTCGATCCCCGGCACGGTGACGAATGCACGCTCGCGCACCCCGTTGGCGGCAGCCGCCAAGGCGGCGAGGCCGCGCTTCGTGCCGGCGATGGAGTACTGCTGGCCGGAGATGTTGTAGTTCACAATCTCCAGGAACTCGCCGGACTCCTCGGCGATGCCGTCCACGTACGCCTCGACCTCGTCGGGGGACACGCCGATCATGTTCGGCCGCAGCGCGCCCATGCCGTAGTCCGAGGTGCCCTCGGCGTCGCGCGGGACGAGCGAACCCATGGCGGAGCCGCGCGAGTAGACGATGTCGATCACGGCCTCGAGGTCGAAAATCCCGCCGAGTGACGCAAGCGCCGTGTACTCGCCGAGCGAATGCCCGGCGAACATCGCGCCGGTGGCCAGCGCGTTGGCGTCGCGCAGCCGCTCGGTCTGCGCGTAGGCCACCACAGCGAGCGCGACCTGGGTGAACTGGGTCAGGTGCAGCACCCCGTTCGGGTGCTTGAACGCGGTGCCGTGCACGGTGATCTCGGTCGGGTTGTCGTCCACGATGCGCTGGATGGAAAACCCGAGGTTGGCCCTGGTGTGGCGGTCGGCGCGGCGCCAGATTTCGCGGGCGGCGGGGCTCGCCTCGCGGTCGCCGGTGCCCATCCCCTCGGCCTGGACGCCCTGGCCCGGATAGATGTAGGCGGTGCGCGGCTGGGCGAGCAGCGCCTGGCCGCGCGAGACCACGTCGCCGCCGATGCGGCACGTCACCTCAAGCGCCGGGCGGATGCCCACGCGCCCGACGCGCTCGACGGTGATCTCCACGGTGTCGTCCAGCTGCACCATGCCGTACATGTTGTACGTCCAGCCGGTCACCTCCCCGTGGCGCCCGGCGACGTGCTGGGCGGTGGCCGAGAGCCACATGCCGTGCACCAGCGGGGCGTCAAGGCCCACCAGGCCCGAAGCGTTCGACGAGGTGTGGATCGGGTTGTAGTCGCCGGAGACCAACGCGAACGGTGTCATGTCGTGCGGGGCGGTGACCACCGCGCGGTCGACGAAGGAGCGCGGGGTGGCCTCCACCGCGTCCGCGTCCGGCCCGCCGCCGAACTGCGGGGCGGGTTCTGGCGGGGTGGTCGTGGTGGCGCGGCCGCGGATGGCGAAGCGGTGCATCTGGGTGGCCACAACCTCGCCGCCGGAGGAGAGCTCGAGTTCGACGGTGACGATGCGCCCGGCGGAGGACTCGTCGATGGCGCTGCAGCGCGAGGTGACGTCGATGGTGCGGCCGTCGGCAAGCTCGCGCAACGGCACGCGCAGGTCGATGAGGTGGTCGAGGTGAACGGCGTTGAGCAGGCCCTCGATGACGGGGAAGCCGTCCGGCAGCATGCCGGAGCCGAGCGCGGTGTAGATCGCCGGCCAGCAGGGGCCGACGAGCACGTCCGGGGTGCCCACCGCGACGTCCTCTCCCAGCGCCGCACCGGTCACGGCGGTGTGCGCGGCGAGCAGGGAGGCGGGGAAGGTGAACGAGGCGCGGGCGACGCCGTCGACAAGCGAGGGCATCTCGGTGATCGCGTCGCCTGCCTCGGAGACCGATCCCACGCCCGCCAGCCCCGCGAGGAGGTCGTAGACGGATGCGGGCAGGCGCTCGTCGGAGACGACGGGGGAGGCGCCGGTGGCGGCACCTTGGGGCAGGTCGATGGGGATGGTCACCTCGCGCACGTAGAACGGGCGCTGCTCCTCGGGCAGGTTGTCCCAGTAGGAGTCGGTGACGATGCGGATCGCCCAGCCGTCGGCCTCCTCGACGATCTCGAATGCGCCCTCGTCCATCGCGTAGGCGGGGTTGTCCATGAGGTGTCCGTGCCACACCATGGTCGGGGCCGCGCGCAGGTACTCCTCGACGCTGGTCGCATCCGCGAGGCGGGAGAACTGCTCGGTCGCGCCCACGCCCGCGGACGCAAGCGCGCGTGTCGACGCCTCCTCGAAGCGCCCCAACAGCTCAGCGACCGGCTCGTTCTTTGTCGTGATGCCGGCCACCGCGACGGGGCCCGGGATGATGCGCACCTGGTCCGCGGTGTAGCGCTCGTCCTGGGCTTGCCACAGGGTGTCCTTGCCAAACCACGTCTTCAGGTTGCCGTCGATGGCCGGCACCCACGGCATCGGCTTCGGGTAGGCGTGGTGCAGAGCGATCCACCAGGCGGCGTCGCGCGGGGAGACGTGTACCTCGCGCGCCGTCGGGTACGCCGCCAGCAGCTTCTCTACGCCCTCGCGGGCGTCGACACCTGCGGCAAAGAGCGACTCGATCTCGCCGTGGTCGGTCTCGCTCAGGCGCGACTCCACCCGCTGCAGCACCGCCAGGAAGCGCTCGTTCCACGAGGAGTCGACGAACGGGTAGGCCAGCTCGACGAAGCGTTCGACCCACTCGGCGTAGGTCATCGTCTCGATGTCGCCGAAGAACGGTTTGGAGGTCGCCCCCAGCGCGGCGATGATCTCGTCGCGGCGCTCGCCGTACTCGGCGATGTCCAGGCCGGTGATCAGCCGGGATGCCCGGGCGAACGCGTTGTCCAGGTCGTGGATATCCGCCAGCAGGTGGCTTTGCGACGACGCGACGCCGCTGCGCCCGGTGCCCCGCGCGACCCAGCCGCCGTTGTCATCGGGGCTCAGCCCCGCGGTGTGCACCAGCAGGTCCTTGACGGAGTCGGTGGCCTTGGCCTCCTTGGTTGCCATGGCGACGGTGCCGATGAACACGGCGTCCACGGGCATTGCCGGCAGACCCCAGCGCGTGGCCCACTCGCCGGTGATCAGCTCCGCGGCGCGCTCCGGGGAGTACACGCCGCCGCCGACGGTGAGGTAGGCATTGTCGTGGGCGCGCACCTCCGCGTAGGTGTCCGTGAGCAGGTCGTCCAAATCGACCCACGAGTGGTGGCCGCCGGCGTGGCCGTCTTCGACCATGAGGATGACGGGCACGTCCGGGTTGGCCTCCGCGATGCGCAGCACCGCGCGGACCTGGGTGGTCGTGCCCGGTTTGAAGGCGATGTAGGGGAAACCGTCGGCACGCAGCTGGGCGAGCAGCTCGGTGGCCTCCTCGACCTCGGGGATACCGGCGGAGATGCACACGCCGTTGAAAGGGACGCCGGCCGCGCGTGCCTTGGGCACCATGCGGGTCTGGCCGAACTGCAGGTTCCACAGGAACCGGTCGAAGAACATGGTGTTGAACTGGGCGGTGCGGCCCGGCTCGAGGTGCTCCACCAAGGTGTCCTTGTGGGCGTTAAACACCTCCTCGGAGTACATGCCGCCGCCGGCCAGCTCCGTCCAGTAGCCGGCGTTCGCGGCAGCCGCGACGATCTCCCCGTCGGCGGTGGTGGGGGTCATCCCGCCGAGGATGATGGGAGACAGGCCGGTCAGCGTGGAGAACCGGGTCTGGGTGTAGGTCAAGCCGTCGGGCAGGCGCACCAGCCGCGGCGCGAAGCGGGAGTAGTCGGCAGCGGTGGGGATTTCCGCGCCCGGCCGGGCGAGGTTGTCCCGGGCCGCGGCGGAGTCGGCGGTGATGACGGGCACGCCGGAGCCGACGACGAGCTTGGCGGTGATCCCCGCGACGGCCGAATCGAACGCGATGATGTGGGTGATCCCCTGCTCCAGCAGCGGCTGCACCTGAGCGGGGAAGTCGTGCTGGTCGTGCAGGATGGCGCCGGCGAGCTCACGCGGGGAGGTGGCCTCGAAGTCGATGCCGCAGCGCTGCGCCCACTCGGCGGCCAGGTCGACGGCGGCTGCATTGCCCGGATTGCCCGGATTGTGGAACGGGTACGCGACCGGCAGCTCGTCGAACTGGGGAGCCATCTCGGAGCCGCCGAACTCCGCCGCCTCCAGCTTGGCGTTGTACGCCGCCGCGGCCGCCTCGATCGCTGTGCGCGCCGCGGCGAGCTCGGCGGGTTCGCCGGACAGGACGATGTGGCGCGGGCCGTTGATCACGGCGGGGTCCGCACCCGTGATGCGCGCGAGCGTCTCGCGGTGCACGCCGCGCACGGACAGCATGCGCGAGCGCGTGTCACCGGAGCCGGCCGTGGCGGAGGCGGCCGCGCCCATGATGAACGCGAACGCGAGCGCGCCAACTGGGTCCGAGGCCGCGGCCACGCCGAGGCTGCCCTGGGAGTGGCCCACGAGCGCCGCGGAGTCCATGTCGAAACCGAGCCCGCGAAGCTGGTCCACCGCGGCGATCTGCGCCAGCACGATGCCCGGCACGGAGACGGCGGGCAGGCGGTCGGCGTCATCGGCCTCGGTGGGCGTGTCCGGGTCCATGATGGCGAGTAGGCGGTCCACCACGCCCGGCACGCTCGAGGCCAGGGGGCGGGCGACGGGGCCGGTGAGCGTCCGGGCGGCGTCGATAAGCTCGCGCAGGCGCTCGTAGGTTGCGGGGGAGGCGGCGGCGTCGGCGAGCGCGAGCTGCCAGGCGGTGCCCTGGCCCTGGAAGACGACGGCGGGTGTGCGCATGGATGACAGCGGGGTGAGATTCAGCATGGTGGTAGATGTTCCTTTTCGGCTTTAGAGGGGGATGTTGCCGTGCTTGCGGGCGGGCCGCGCCACGTTCTTGCCGCGCAGAAGGCGCAGGTTGGCGGCGATCGCGGTGCGGGTTTCCGACGGCACAATGACCGCGTCGATCAGCCCGCGCTCGGCGGCGTTGTAGGGGTTCAAGATGGTGTCTTCGTACTCGCGTTCGAACGAGGCGATGAGGTCCGCCAGCTCCTCGTCACCCATGCCGGAGTCGCGCGCCGCGGCGATCTCCTTGCGGTTGATGAAGCCGACGGCGCCGGCCGCCCCCATCACCGCGATCTGGGCGGTGGGCCACGCCAGGTTCACGTCCGCGCCCAGGCCCTTCGAACCCATCACGCAGTACGCGCCGCCGTAGGCCTTGCGCAGCGTGACCGTGATCTTCGGCACCGTCGCTTCCCCGTAGGCGTAGAGCAGCTTCGCGCCGTGGCGCAGGATGCCGTCGTGCTCTTGAGCGGCGCCGGGCAGGAACCCGGGGACGTCGACAAGCAGCACGAGGGGGACGTTGAAGGCGTCGCAGGTGCGCACGAACCGCGCGGCCTTGGCGGAGGAGTCGATGTCGAGGCAGCCGGCGAACACGCTCGGCTGGTTGGCCACGAAGCCGACGACCTCCCCCTCGATGCGCCCGAAAGCGACCACGACGTTCTCGGCGCGCTGCTCCATGATCTCCATGAACTCGCCGTCGTCGACGATTCGGCTGATCACCTCGCGCACGTCGTACGGCTGGTTCGCCGTGTCGGGTATGACGGCGTCGAGCTCGAGGTCGGTCTCGGTGATCTCGGTGTCCGGTTCGGCGTCCTCTGCCGGCGGGCGCTGGCGGCTGTTGCTGGGCAGGTACGAGATGAGGTCGCCCACCCAATCGAGCGCGTCGGCGTCGCTGGAGGCGACGTAGTGGCAGTTGCCGGCGTTGCCCATGTGCGTCCACGCGCCGCCGAGCTCCTCCTGCGTGATGTCCTCGCCGGTGACGGTCTTGATCACGTCTGGGCCGGTGACGAACATTTTCGACGTCTGGTCCACCATGACCACGAAATCGGTCAGGGCGGGAGAGTATGCGTTGCCGCCCGCGCACGCGCCCATGATGACGGAGATCTGCGGGACCACGCCCGAGGCCTTGACATTTTGGAAGAAGGTCGCCGCGATCCAGTCCAGCGACACGGCGCCGTCCTGGATGCGCGCGCCCGCGCCCTCGTACAGGCCAATGAGCGGGCGGCCGGTGGTCACGGCGAGCTCTTGGATGGCGACCATCTTCTCGCCGTATACCTCTCCGAGGGCGCCGCCGAAGACCGTCCCGTCCTGGGAGAAGACGCACACTTCCCGGCCGTCGACGGTGCCGAAGCCGGTGACGATGCCGTCGGTTAGCGGCCGCTTGGAGTACATGCCGAAGTCGTGCGTGCGGTGCCGGGCGAGCTGGCCCGTCTCCACGAAGGAGCCTTCGTCGAGCAGGTAGTCGAGGCGCTCGCGCGCCGTCATCCGGCCCGCGGCCCGGACCTTGTCGTGGGCGGCCTCGCCCATGGGGGTGAGCGAGGCTTTGCGGCGACGGAGGAGGTCGGCGATCTTGTCCGCCGTGGTGCGCGGTGTGTCCGCGAGGTCGTCTATTGGTTTGGAGGGCGAAAGCGTCATAGCCGGGAGGATAATCGCCTTCCGGCGCCGTTTTGCCGCGACTTACTGACCCGTAGGTTACGTTGAGGTAAGTTTTCGCGTCTATGCTGGGTATTCGCGTTATTGTGATTTTGAACACCCCGAAACCTGGGAAAGGAATGCGAGCAGGATGCACGTCGGCACAGATATCGTCCACATCCCCGCCTTGGGCGCGCAGCTGGCGACGCCGGGCTCCACCTTCGATCGGGTGTTCACGGAACGCGAGCTCCGCGACTGCGCCGCCAAGCCCCAGCGGGCGTCCTCGCTCGCCGCACGCTGGGCCGCCAAGGAGGCGTACGTGAAGGCGTGGTCGCAGTCGCTCTACGGCTCGCCGCCCGTGCTGGCGGAGGTGGACTTCCGGGACATCGAGGTGGTTTCGGATGCGTTCGGACGCGTGGCCATCGCCCTGCGCGGGGAGGTGGCCGCTGCCGGCCCGCCCGCGCAGTCTCTGTCGGTGTCCCATGACGGGGAGTACGCGGTGGCGGTGTGCGTGGTGGGCTGAGTGGGTACTGGAAAAGTTTCCAGTAGCGCCCGTCGACACGCAATATGCTTGGGTGTCATGACAGTCAAAGACATCCAACGCATCGCAGCCGAAGTCGTCGATTCGTGGCTCGACGTTTCCTGGGTCGAATCCGTCGGCTCCACCAACACGGAGCTCATGGCCACCGGCGCGCCGGGCAGCGTGCTCATCGCGGACGAGCAGACCGCGGGCAAGGGCCGAATGGGCCGAGAATGGGTCTCGCCGAAGGGTTCCGCTCTCGCGCTGAGCGCGCTTGTCGACGCCCCCGCGGACACCAACCTGGCCCTAGCGTCGCTCGCCGCGGGCCTCGCCATCACGGACATCATTCCCTCCGCCGAGCTGAAGTGGCCCAACGACGCTCTGCTCGGGGGCAAGAAGTTCGCCGGCATCCTGTCGGAGGCCGATTTATCGGGCGAGACGCCGCGGGTGGTCGTCGGCATCGGCATCAACGCGGCGTGGCGCGCCGAAGACCTGCCGGTTGAAGGCGCTACCTCGCTGAACCTCGAGGGCATCGACATCGACTTCGATGAGTTCACCATCGATCTGCTGCGCGCGCTGGCCATCCGCCTGGGGCAGTGGCGTGACGGCGCCCCCGAACTGCTGGAGGATTACCGCGCCGTGTGCTCCACCATCGGCCGCGAGGTGCGCCTCGAGCGTCAAGACGGAGCCGTGGAGGGCACCGTCGAGGGCGTCAACGACGCCGGCGAGATCATCATCGACGGGGCAGCGTACTCCGCCGGAGATGTGACGCATTTGCGCCCGACCAACTAACATCTGCGCCGTGGCAGACAAGCGAGGTGTGGCGTTGGCGGACGGGGAGGTCGTCCTCGCCGATACGACCAGCCCGTTGTCGAGCCTTGTTTTCCCCCTCCTCGAGGTTATCGTGATTACCGGCGTGTGCTGGATGGCTGCCGGCTGGATGGACGCCAACGGCGTCGGCCCGCTCGCGCGCAACCTGGTCATCGCGGTGTGGGCGGTGGTCGCGGTGACGCGTTTCCTCTGGCCGCTGGCGGTCTCGCGCCGGCGCCGCTTCGTGGTCACGGACCGCCGGGTGCTGGCGCGCAGCCGCCGCGGGGCGGTCGACTCCATCCCGTTCGGCCAGATCCATTCCGTGCGGCGCGACCACGGCGGGATCGCCATGGCGGTGTATGGCTACGAGCGCCCGCTGTATTTCCCGGAGGTGGGGCGCGCCCGTAAGGTGGAGAAGATCCTCAACGGCCAGCTGGCGCGGACGCGCCGTTTCTGACCTGTCCGCACTCAGACTACAGTGGGTGGGCGTGAGAGACGCTTACGGAATGCCCATTGTCGCCGTCATCGGTGACGGCCAGCTCGCCCGCATGATGCACACCGAGGCGATCGAGCTCGGCCTCAACCCCCGGGTGCTCGCCGGCAGCGTGGACGCCTCGGCGGCGCAGGTGTTCGGCGACGTGCGCATCGGCGACTACCGCGACCTCGCCGACCTCGAGGCGATCGCCTCCGGCGCGTCGGCGGTCACCTTCGACCACGAGCACGTCCCCAACGAGCATCTGCAGGCGCTTATCGACGCCGGCGTGGCCGTCGAACCCCGCCCCGAAGCCCTCCTCTACGCGCAGGACAAGTTGGCGCAGCGCACCCGGGTGAGCGAGCTGGGCGCCCCCGTGCCCCGCTTCGCCGGCATCGCGAGCGTCGCCGACGCCTCCCGTTTCTACGACGACGTCGGCGGCGCCGGTGGCGCCGGCGGCGGGGTGTGCCTGAAGGCCACGCGCGGCGGGTACGACGGCCACGGCGTGTGGTTCCCCGCCACGCGCGAGGAGTTCGAGCAGCTCGTGGAGGAGTTGCTCGCCGAGGACGTGCCGCTGTACGCGGAGGAGAAGGTGCCGTTTAAGCGTGAGCTGTCCGCGATGGTGGCGCGCAACCGCTCCGGCGATGTGGTGGCGTGGCCGGTTGTGGAGTCCCGCCAGGACGGCGGCATCTGCCGCGTGGCCATCTCGCCCGCGCCGGGCCTCGAACCGGGGCTGCAGGATGAGTGCCGCGAGCTCGCGGTCCGTATCGCCCGCGAGCTCGACGTCACCGGCGTGCTGGCGGTCGAGCTGTTCCAGACCGCCGACAACAAGATCGTGGTCAACGAGCTCGCGATGCGCCCGCACAACACCGGGCACTGGACGCAGGACGGCTGCGTGACCTCCCAGTTCGAGCAGCACCTGCGCGCTGTTCTCGACTGGCCGCTGGGCTCGGCCGAGCCGACCGCCGCCTACACCGTCATGGTCAACACTCTCGGCGGTGAGAGCGAGCCGGACATGCCGATGGAGCAGCGCGTGAGCGAGGTGATGCGGCGCTACCCGCAGGCCAAGATCCACCTCTACGGCAAGAGCTACCGCCCGGGTCGCAAGATGGGCCACGTCAACGTTTCCGGCGACTCTCTGGAGCAGACTCTCGAGGTGGCGGAGGACGCCGCCCACTTCATCGTCAACGCAGAATGGAAGTAAACATGCAGCCTCTCGTGGGTCTCATCATGGGTTCGGACTCCGACTGGGACACCGTCGCCCCGGCGGCGGAGGTCCTCGCCGAATTCTCCATTCCCTTCGAAGTCGGCGTCGTCTCCGCGCACCGCACCCCGGAGAAAATGCTGGCCTACGCGAAAGGCGCGCACGGCCGGGGGCTGAAGGTCATCATCGCCTGTGCCGGGGGAGCGGCTCACCTCCCGGGCATGGTCGCCGCCGCGACCCCGCTGCCAGTGATCGGCGTGCCGCGTGCGCTAAAGGATCTCGACGGCCTGGATTCGCTCCTGTCCATCGTGCAGATGCCGGGCGGGGTACCCGTGGCCACCGTCTCCATCGGCGGGGCGAAGAACGCCGGGCTGCTGGCGGCGCGCATCATCGGCGCGGCCGATCCGGCGGTGTTGGACCGGATGGCCGCCTACCAGGCGGAGATGGCCGCGGAGGTCGAGCGCAAGGACGAGGCCCTGCGCGCTCGGCTGATGGGTGAGTAGGGACCCGATCGTCGTCCTCGGCGCCCGCATCATCGGCGAGCGCCCCTCCCGCATGCTCGAGGCGCGGCTGCGCCTTGCCCTGGAGATCTGGCGCAAGGACCCGTCTTCCCAGCTGGTGGTCACCGGCTTCGGGGAGGCGGGGGTGATGGCCGCGTGGCTCGAGGCGCGCGGAGTGCCGCGGCAGGCGATCACGCTGGAGACGCGCGCCCGCTCCACGAACGAGAACTTGGAGAACTCCCGGGCGCTGTTTCCCGACGCATCACGTCTCGTAGTGGTGACCAACGGTTTCCACGTTCTGCGCACGCGGGTGTGGGCGTGGCACCTGGGCATCGCCGTCGACGTCGCCGGCGCCGAGACGCCCCGCTCGTCTCGCCTGCGCAACTACGCGCGGGAAATCGTCGCGCTCCCTCACTCCGTGGCGCGCGTTGCGTGGCGACGGCTCGTGCGACGCTTCCCCCTAAACCCGGAACGGTCAACTTGAGGCAAGTTTAGGCGGAATACGGCCATGTTGAGTGTTGTGAGTTGAGGCGGAAGCGGGGAGGGGGCGTAGGGGGCGGGGCGTTAGTGGCCGCGGCGCCAGTGGAGCCAGCGGCGCGTCAGCCAGAGCGTCGATAAGCAGAGTGCCCCGGCGAGCAACCCCGGCCAGATGGCGGGGGTGGGCCGGAACAGGTTGAGCACGGCCTGGACCAGCGAGACGAATGCGAAGAACCCGACGAAACCGATCAGGGTCTGGCACAGAAGGTCGCGGCGCACTAGCCCTTGACACCGCCGGCGGTCAGGCCCGAGACGATGCGGCGCTGGAACACGAGCACCATGATGATCAGCGGCACCGTGACCAGGGAACCGGCGGCCATGATCGACGCGTAGGGGTACTCGAACGCGCTGGGCCCCGAGAAACGCGCGATGGCCACGGTGACCGGCTCGGTCGCGGTCGTGGAAAGCTGGCGGGCCAGCATGAACTCGTTCCAGGTGGTGATGAACGCCAGGATCGCGGTGGTGAAAATCGCCGGCGCCGCCAAGGGCAGAAGTACGAGGCGGAAAGCCTGGCCGCGAGAGGCGCCGTCGACACGCGCGGCCTGCTCGAGCTCCCACGGCAGCTGCTGGAAAAACGAGATGAGGGTGTAGATGGTAAGCGGCAGGGCGAAGGAGATGTTCGGGATGATCATGGCGCGGTAGGTGCCAATCCAGTCGAGGTCGCCGAACAGCTGGAAGAGGGGGGTGACCAGGGCGATGCCCGGGAACATCGACGCGGCCAGGATGATGCCGGTGACGATGCCCTTGCCGGGGAAGTCCAGGCGCGCGATCGCGTAGGCGGTGAACACTCCCACGGCCACCGCGATGGCGGTGGTGGACAGCGAGATGATCAGGGAGTTGCCGATCGCGCCCAGGAAGTCATTTCCCTTGTCGGTGGCTAGGGCGTCGCGGAAGTTTTGCAGCGTGACGTGCGTGGGCCAGGGCGTGGTGTCGAAGGTGTGCGCGCTGTCGCGCAGCGCGGTAATCAGCATCCAGTAGAACGGGGCGAGGCCCCAGAACATGATGAAGATTACGCCCAGGTAGTGGCCGAGTTTGTTCATCGCCTGAACCTCCGCTTCCTTTTTTCTCGCTCGACCTGGCCGACGTTGGCCCCCAAGAACCGGATCATGATGAAGGCGACGGCGAAGATGAGCAGGAATATCAAGGTCGACAGTGCCGAGGCGGAGTTGAAGTTGCCCTGGCGCATGTCCTCGACCACCAGCTGCGAGATCGTGGCGGTCGGGGAGTTGGACGAGCCCGAGATCATGATCACGGGCAGGTCGTACATCCGCAGCGCGTCCAAGGTGCGGAACAGCACCGCCACCATGAGCGCGGGGCGCACCAGCGGCAGGGTGATCCGGGTGAACTGCTGCCAGCGGGACGCGCCGTCGACACGCGCGGCCTCGTACACCTCGCGCGGGATCATCTGCAGGCCGGCGAGGATGAGCAGCGCCATGAACGGCGCCGTCTTCCACACGTCCGCGACGATGACGGCCGCGCGCGCGGCCCACGGGTCCGTCGTCCACGCGATGTCCGTCCCCAGCAGCGAGTTGACGATGCCGGCGGGGGCGAACATGAACTGCCACAGCTTGGCCGTCACCGCGGTGGGGATCGCCCACGGGATGAGGACTGCCGCGCGGATGAGCGCCCGCCCGCGGGATTCCGTGTTCATGATCAAAGCCATGATCATGCCCAACACGGTCTCCAGCAGCACCGTGACCACGGTAAAGAACAGTGTGATGCGCACGGCCGGCCAGAAGTCCGTGGACAGCACTCCGGGCGGGCACGTGCCGACGACCCCGGAAGGCGACATGCACCGGTTGGTGAGCCAGTACAGGTAATTTTCGAGCCCGGCGAAGCCGCCGTCGGTAAACACGCCGGTGGCCGGGTCGAGACGCCGGTTGCCCTGGAACGACAGGTAAATGGCGCGGATGATCGGGTAGCCGATCACCACCGCCAGCACGGCCATGGCCGGGGCGACGAGCAGCGCCGCCTGGCCGGTGTCGCGCTTCAGCGCCCTCGAGCGCGACGGGGAATCTCCGTGTACTGAATCTCTGTGTACTGCAGTTGTCATGTGCACCTTCTCGCGGAAGCGCGCGCCGCGCGCCGGATGCCGGGTTAGGAGGCCTGGCGGATGGCGGCGGCCATGTCGCGGGTGGCGTCGTCGACGCTCTTGCCCGCCGTCAGGGCCGCGTACGCGTTGTCCTGGATGGCCTTAGAAATGGCCGGGTAGAACGGGGAGACCGGGCGCGGCTTCGCGTTCTCCAGGGACTGCTTCAGGGCCGGCAGGTACGGGTGCTCCTGGATCAGGGCCTCGTCGTCGTAGATGGAGGCGAGGACCGGCGGGAAGGACGCCTCGGCGAAGGAGAGCTGGTTTTCCTCGTTGATGATGAACTCGATGAAGTCGCGCGCGGTCGCCTTGTTCTCCGAGTTGACGTTGATGCCGTTGTTGTAGCCGCCGAGGGTGGACACGCCGATACCGTCCTTGCCCACCAGGGGCTGGACCTCGAAGTTCAGTCCCTTCTCCGCCGCGTTCGAGTACATGTACGGCCAGTTGATGGCAAACGCGGTCTTGCCCTCGGTGAACGCGAGGTTCGTCTCCTCCTCGGTCGCCGCGGTGGAGGACTCCGCAATGGTGTGGTCGGCGTAAGCGTCGACAAGCGCCTGCAGGCCCTCCTTGGCCTCAGCAGACTCGACGGTCGGCTCGCCGTTGTCGTCGAGCACCTCGCCACCCCAGCCGTTGATGAAGCCGAGCGCGTTCACGGTCAGGCCCTCGTACTGCTTGAGCTGGGTGGTCAGGCAGTCGGCGTCCTGGACGGCCTCGCACGCGGAGCGGACATCGTCGAACGTGTCCGGCGCGTCCGCGACCAGGTCCGTGTTGCGGAACAGCAGCTGGCCGTTGGTGTTCTGCGGGAGCGCGTAGAGCGTGTTGTTGTAGGTGGCGGACTCCACGGTCGCGTCCAGCAGCCCGGAAGTGTCCACCGCGAGGTCACCCTCGAGCGGGGCGAGCCACTGGTTGGCGGCGAAGTCGGCCGTCCACACGACGTCGAGCGCCATGACGTCGTAGTCCGAGTTGCCGGCCTGCAGGGACTGCACCAGGGTGTCGCGCTGGTCGTCGGCCTCGCCGGCGAGCTCGTTGAGTGTGACCTGCTCGTCCGGGTGCTCAGCATTCCACTTGTCGATGATCGGAATGATCTTGTCCGTGTCGTTGCGGCCCATGGCGAACGTGATCGGGCCGCGGCCCTGCCCCTCGCCGTTGGCAGCGCCGTTACCAGCGCCCGCCGCCGTGGACTGCGCCGAGGTCCCGGAGGCGGGCTCGGAGCTGTCGGAGCCGCAGGCGACAAGCGTCGCGGAGCCCAGGGCGGCGACGCAGAGCGCTGCGCCGATCGTGCGGAACGAAGTGTTCATAACTGGCACCTTTCTAAATGAGTGGTGCCTTCAATGTAGTAACCGGATGCGTAGGAGAGGGAAAGAATCTGTAACGACCCCCATAACGGGGGTGAGTGATGTCCGAATCGGGCACGGAGCGTGGTTACTTAACCATGAGTTAGGAAGTGCGTAACGTTCTCCTTGTCCGCGATGGCGCGCAACCTCTCCGCAGACGCCATTCCTGCGACCACGACGACGGACCCGTCCGCCGCAAGCGGAGCGAGGATGCGCTTTTCGATGTCCTCGCGCCCTCGCCAGGCGTCCGCCAGGTAACGGTGCGGGCCGAGGTCCGCGTCGGCCCAGCGGCCGAGGTCCGGGGAGTCCCCGAAATAGGTGTCGCCGTAAAAGCGGACTGTCGGTCCGAAGTCCACCGTGCCTTCCGGCAGCTCGCCCCCGGATTCGACCACGCCGCGCCCGAACGGGTCGGCGGAGACCACCACAACGTCGGGTATGCCCGACCACGCCTGCGCCCCGTCCATCGTGGTGAAGACGAGGTCGGGGGTTGCGCCTTCGGGGGCGTCGAAAAGCGGCGTGCGGGAAGAGTTGTAGGTGCCGAGGGCGATGACCGCGGCCTGCCAGGACACGGGAAGGTCCAGCAGGATCACCGCGTCGGGTTCGAGCTCGAACTCCTCGTCGAGCATGTTGGCGACCTTGCACGCCCAGTTGTCCAGCGTGAGGGCGGAAAACTCCATGCGGGTTCCCGCCACCTCGTCGTACACGGTGAGGCGGGGGCCGGCGGGGTTGGTCGCCAGAAGCGGTGCCATGATGCTCATGGCCGCCCATACTAGGTACAGTTCGCTTAATTCACGCAGCGCGGGCCGTCGCCGCCGGCGTTGATTTCGGGGGCGACCTGTGCCGCGCCGAAGTCCGCGCCCGGCGTGCCCACGGTGTCATCCACGGACGGCTGCTGCGGGGCCGACGTCACCGGCGCGGACGACGGGCCCGCGTAATCGTCGGAGATGACCACGATGAGGCTTGTGGGCTCGAGGCCCGAGTTGGAGGTGACCGGCAGCCCGCCAAGCATCTCCGCGAGCGCGAGCGCCGCGGGATCCTGCGGGTCCAGCGCCACAACCTGGCTGGAGGAGTACACCCCCGGCAGCGCGTTGGAGACGTCTGCCACGGTGGCGCCGTGCTCCTGCAGCCACCCGGCAACCCCGGCCGCCTGGCCTGTTTCCCCGGTGGCGTTCAGGGCGAAGACGTTGTAGCCGGCCAGAGGGGAAGCCTCACCCCCACCGCCCCCGGATTCGGGCGCCTCCTCGGAGGCGGGCGGGTGAGATGTCGCCGGGTCTTCTGGCGGGCGGGCCACGTCGTCCATGAACTGGTGTACCTGGGCCACGTCGACCGTGATGATGGACTCGCCGTGGTCGCCCACGCCGTCCACCGAGGTCACCGGGATGGTGGTGAACGTGACGTCGCCTCCTGCCAGCCCGGACATTTGCTGCGCGAAGCGGGTGATGTCCCAGCCCTCGTCGAGGGTGACGGAGCGCTCCGCGGCGCTCGACAGCTCGCGCAGCTTTGCGGGGTTGGTCAGGGTTCCCGCCGAGAGCATCTTCTGCACCAGTGAGGCCATGTACACCTGCTGGCGCACAATCCGGTCGAGGTCGCCCCGGGGCAGGTCGTGGCGCTGCCGGACGAACGACAGCGCCTGGGCCCCGTTCAGGGTCTGCTCGCCGGCGGGGAAGCTCGCGCCGGACAGCGGCTCGTCCACCGGCTCGTTGAGGCAGACGTCGACGCCGCCGACGGCGTCGGTAAGCAGGGCGAAGCCGAGCAGGCCCACCTGCGCGAAGTGGTCCACGTCCACGCCGGTGAGGGAGGCGACGGCGTCGATCAGGCCCTCCTGCCCGGCGCGGGCGACCTGCTGCTCCAACGAGGGGCCGTCTTTGAGCCCCGCGTCCGTAAGCTCCTCGCGCTTCTGTTCGGCGTGGGCCGCGTAGACGCCGTTGATCTTCATGTTGCCGAACTCGTCGTGGTGGATGTAGGTGTCGCGCGGGATGGACACCGCGGTGGCCCTCGACCCGTCCTCGGGAATGCGGATCACCATGATCGTGTCCGTGTTGATTTCCCCCTCGGCGACGCCGGCGTTCAGACGGGCCAGTTCCTCCTCGCTCAGGGGGTTGCCCTGCGCGTCCGTGCGCGAGTCCGACCCGACGAGCAGGATGTCCACGGCGCCGTCGAGCGGGTCGACGCCACCCTTGCCCTCAAGCTGCAGCTCGGAGGCGCTCAGCGAGCCGCCGAGGCGGCCTACGGAGAAGTAGCCGATTCCCGACACCGCGAGGACGATCGCCGAGGCGAACGCGATAAATCCCTTGGCCACGGGGTGGCCCACCTGCGAGAGATCCCTTGTGCGCGATGGGGCGGCCTGGATGTCGCGGGCGCGCCGCATGTTCCGCCGCGGGGTTCGGGAGTAGTCGGTCACAGGTGCGGAGTATACGACATGCGCCTTTGTATCCCCTCCATATCTTGAGGTGCGTCCGTGTGCCGCAACCTGTCTCGCGCGGCCCGGCTGACTAGGCTGTGCGCATTGTGACTAAACATCCCTCTCCGTTGGCGGTCATCACGGTGACGTACTCGCCGGGGCGCCACCTCGAAGCGCTGGCCGATTCGCTGGACACGGCGACGGCGGACGCGTTCGCCCTCGTGTGCGCCGACAACGGCTCCACCGACGGCGCGCCCGAGGCGCTGGCCGCCGCGCGCGGTGACGTCGAGGTGTTCTCCACGGGTGGAAACATCGGGTACGGCGCGGCGATCAACGCCGCGGTCAGGCGTCTGCGGGGGCGCAGGCTCGCGGGCGAGATCAACGGCGAATACTTCCTCATCACTAACCCCGATGTCCGCTTCACCCCCGGATCCATCGACGAGTTGGCAGCCTGCCTGACGCGGGAGCCGGCGGCGGGCGCGGCGGGCCCGCGGATCGAGGAGGAGGACGGCTCCGCCTACCCCAGCGCCCGCCAGGTTCCCGGCCTGCTCACGGGCAGCGGCCACGCGCTGCTTTCCGACGTCTGGCCCAACAATCCGTTTACCGCCGCGTACCGCGCCAACAACGACATGAACGTCCAGCGCGCCGCTGGCTGGCTCTCGGGCGCCTGCCTGCTCGTGCGGTGGGAAGCCTTCGAGGCGGTCGGCGGGTTCGACGAGCGCTATTTCATGTACCTGGAGGACGTCGACTTCGGGGACCGGCTCAGCCGCGCCGGTTGGGACAATTTGTACTGCCCGTCGGCGGTGATCAAGCA
This sequence comes from Corynebacterium mycetoides, assembly GCF_900103625.1. Classification (NCBI taxonomy): domain Bacteria; kingdom Bacillati; phylum Actinomycetota; class Actinomycetes; order Mycobacteriales; family Corynebacteriaceae; genus Corynebacterium; species Corynebacterium mycetoides. The sequence continues at coordinate 2,122,981 of NZ_LT629700.1, forward strand.
CGACCAGGGCCACGTGGCGGGCAAGCACACGCGTGTCACGGTGCCCGCGCACCACAAGTCCGCGTACCGTTTCCAGGCGGACAGGCACCCCGCGTGGTGGCAGGCACCACTGCGCTGGGCGCTGTGGCTTGGACTGCAGGTGCGCGGCACGATTCAGCTGACGAAAGGTTCTTGACAAGCTATGACAGACCCAGCGAGCACGGACGCGGTCATTCTGGTCGGCGGACGCGGCACGAGGCTGCGGCCGCTCACCGTGTCGACGCCCAAGCCCATGCTGCCCACGGCGGGATTTCCCTTCCTCAGCCACCTTCTCGCGCGGATCCGCGCCGCGGGCATGCGGCACGTGGTGCTGGGCACGTCGTTCAAGGCGGAGGTGTTCGAGTCGTACTTCGGCGACGGCTCCGAGTGGGGCCTCGTGATCGACTACGTGGTGGAAGAGGAGGCGCTGGGCACCGGCGGCGCGATCCGTAACGTGTTGCCCAAGCTGCGCCACGACAACGCGATGGTGTTCAACGGCGACGTGCTCTCCGGGGCGAATCTGACCGAGATCCTCGCAACGCACGTGGAGAAGGACGCCGACGTCACGCTGCATCTGGTCCGGGTGCAGGACCCGCGGGCATTCGGCTGCGTGCCGACGGACGCTGACGGCAACGTCTTGGAGTTCCTGGAGAAGACGCCCGACCCGCCGACCGACCAGATCAACGCCGGCTGCTACGTGTTCAAGCGTTCCGTGATCGAGCAGATTCCGGAAGGCCGGGTCGTCTCCGTCGAGCGCGAGACGTTCCCCGGGTTGCTGTCCGCGGGCGCGAAGATCGCGGGGCACGTGGACACGTCTTACTGGCGCGATATGGGCCGCCCGGACGATTTCGTGCAGGGTTCCTCGGACTTGGTGCGCGGCATTGCGTACTCGCCCCTGCTCGAGGGCAAGACGGGCGAGGCGTTTGTGGATGACAGCGCCGGAATCGCCGGCGGCGTGATCCTCGTGGGAGGCACTGCCGTGGGCCGGGGCAGCGACATCGGGGCCGGGTGCCGCGTGGATGACAGCGTGATTTTCGATGGCGTGACCATCGAGCCGGGGGCCGTCGTGCGCGGCTCCATCATCGCGGCGGGGGTGCGTATCGGCGCGAATACCCGGATCGTGGACTGCGTGATCGGTGAGGGGGCGCAGATCGGCGCGCGCTGCGAGCTGCAGGGCGGCATGAGGGTGTGGCCGGGAGTGGTGATCCCCGATTCCGGCGTGAGGTTTACTCCCGACGCGTAGGCGGCGCGCCGCCGCGCCGGGCGGAGCCGGGCGCATAGGTGGGTTTTATTCCCGGCCCACCACATGTAGTACCCCCGCGCTTCACCCCCGCCATGTCTCTGGTGGTGCTAGTGTGACTTGTGTGACTTGCGACGTGGCTAACGCACACGTGTCGGGCCGTCATCGCCCCAAAGTGTTGCGCCTATTTAGTGGCCCAGTGTGTAATCGCAGTAGCAAACACAGTCGCAATTACAGGCATGTAAGCAACCACAACGGAGGAAGGGGACGGCGTGGACCATTTTGCTGACAACGCCATTCTCCGTGGCGCAGCTGCGGGCGGAATGACCCTCGATGAACTTTTCGGCACCGTCGAGCAGGAGTGGCAAGATCAGGCCCTCTGCGCACAAACCGATCCCGAGGCTTTCTTCCCGGAGAAGGGTGGCTCCACCCGCGAGGCCAAGCGCATCTGCCAGGCCTGCGCCGTGAGGGACGAGTGCCTGGAGTACGCGCTCGAGCACGACGAGCGCTTCGGCATCTGGGGCGGGCTGTCCGACCGCGAGCGCCGCCGCCTGAAGAAGCAGATCGGCTAATAGCCGAAATCGGGGTCGAGGTCCCGGGGGTCCATATTCAAGTAGTTGGCCACGAGTGCCGTGAGAATCCACGTGAGCAACTCGTTGCGCTCCAGCACAGTTTTCGCCCGCCGTTCCACCGGCATGCGGAAGATGACAATCCGCGCCCGGGTGGGGTTGCCGTTTCTATCCACGCCGGCGGCAAGCACCCGCCCAAGGGGGACCGGGCCATCCGCGACGATGTCGTCCGGCATGAGGGAATCGGGGCGCAGCCGCATGCGCGGGATCGTGTCCACCGCTAGGTCTACCCCCGCCAGCTGCTCGAAGTACGCGTTGTGCAGGGGGGCGTAAGCCTCCAGCACCATCTGGTCGAACGCCATCTGGCGCGTCCGGTATCTGGGGACGGCGACCGGCAGCAGCGGACCACGGGGACCTCGTGACCGCCGGTCGCGCGCCGGCCGCAGGTGCAGCGGGTGCGGGGGGCGGAGAGGGTCGGGCTCGCTCATGGGTTCTTATGATAGAGCGCGGGGTTGGGCGGGCCACGGGGCCACGCCGCGTGTCACCCGCATAATCTCAAGGGGAGGTTTAGACTTGGGCGCCGTGAACACTTTCCGTCGTTGCTGCCGTCCGGGCTGTGGCAGGCCAGCCGTGGCCACGCTCATCTACGCGTACGCGGATTCCACCGCCGTCGTCGGCCCCCTGGCGCCCGTCGCGGAGCCTCATTCGTGGGACCTGTGCGAGCGGCACTCCGCCAACATCTCCGCCCCGGTCGGGTGGGATATGGTGCGCGTCGAGCACGTCGAGATCGACGACGAGGAGCTCGACGCCATGGACGAGGCCGACCTCACCGCGCTCGCCGAGGCGGTCCGCGAGGCCGGGCGCGTGACCACGGGGCTCGTCGACGCCACCCAGGACCCCATCGAGTACGCCGCCAACCACGATTTCGGCGACCCGGGCACCTCCAACCACCCCGTGCACCGCACGAAGCGGGTGGGCGAGCAGAAAGAGGCGGCGAAGGCCGCCCGCCGGTCGCACCTGCGCGTCGTCCCCGACCCGGCTCCCGACCCGGCCCCTGCTTCAGACCCTGCTTCAGACCCGGACCAGCGCGGCAGCGGGGACGGCAATTAGGATTGCCGTCATGGCAATCGAACACACCGAGCAGTCCCTCAAGCAGGTCATCAAGGCCTACGACATCCGCGGAATCGTCGGCGAGACCGTCGACGCGGACTTCATGTTCACCGCGGGCGCCGCGTTCGCGTTCATCCTAAGGCGCGAGGGCGAGGGGCGGGTCGCCGTCGGGCACGACATGCGCCCGTCGTCGCCCGAGCTTGCCGACGCCTTCGCGCGCGGCGTCACCTCCCAGGGCCTCGACGTGGAGATGCTGGGGCTCACATCCACCGACGAGCTCTACTTCGCCTCCGGCTCGCTGCGCTGCGCCGGGGCGATGTTCACCGCCTCGCACAACCCCGCGGTCTACAACGGGATCAAGCTGTGCCGCGCGGGGGCGGCGCCGGTGAGCACGGACACCGGGCTCGCGGAGATCGCGTCCATGATCCTTGACGGCGTGCCGGAGTTCGCGGGCGTTGCGGGGAGCGTCGGCAAGCGCGATGTGCTCGCCCAGTACGCGGAGTTTCTGCGCGAGCTGGTGCCGGTGCCCTCGCGCCGCCCGCTCGTGGTGGCCGTGGACGCCGCGAATGGGATGGCGGGCATGACCGTGCCGGCGGTGCTGGGTGAGGGGGGAGTGGACGTGCGCCCGCTCTACTTCGAGCTCGACGGGACCTTCCCCAACCACGAGGCCAACCCCCTTGACCCGAAGAACTTGGTCGACCTGCGTAGATTCGTGGTGGAGCAGTCGGCGGACATCGGCCTGGCGTTCGACGGCGACGCGGACCGCTGCTTTGTCGTCGACGAGCGCGGCGAGGCCGTCTCGCCGTCGGCGATCACAGCCCTGGTGGCCACGCGCACGCTCGCCGAGCACCCGGGAGCGACAATCATCCACAACGCGATCACGTCGAGGGCCGTGCCGGAAATTATCGCCGAGCGCGGCGGCCGCGCGGTGCGCACCCGCGTGGGGCACTCCTACATCAAGGCCTACATGGCCGAGACCGGCGCCATCTTCGGCGGGGAGCACTCTGCTCACTACTACTTCGCCGAGTTCTTCAACGCGGACTCCGGCTTACTCGCCGCGCTCCACGTGCTCGCTGCCCTGGCGGAGCAGGACCGGCCGCTCAGCGAGATGATGGCGGAATACGACCGCTACGCCGCGTCCGGCGAGATCAACTCCCAGGTCGAGGACCAGGATGCCGCCACACAGCGCGTCGTCGACGCCTTCGCGGACCGCGCGGTGTCTGTCGACACCCTCGACGGGGTCACGGTGACGCTGCAGGAGAACCCGCCGGTGTGGTTCAATGTCCGCCCGTCCAACACGGAGCCGCTGTTGCGCCTCAACGCCGAGGCGCCGACGCCCGAGCAGGTCGACGAACTCACCGACGAGGTGCTCGGCATCATCCGCGCCTGACACCGCCGGGGCGCGGGACCGTATCCTTGGGCCCATGGATGACAGGTTGTACTACGAGGGGGCGGGCTCCTACGACCGCGAGACGGTGAGGTTCTTCGACGCCGCCCACGAGGGCGCGCAGCTGCGCGCGGTGGCGCAGGCGTCTAGCGCCCTAGAGCAGCTGCGCGGAATGCGGCCGCGCAGCGTCGTCGTGGTGGGCGCGGATCAGGTGGCGCTCGCCGCGGCCCGCGCGGTTGCCCACCTGCGCGCCCCGCTGCCGCTGCCGGTGGTGGTCACAAGCGAGGTGCCCGACTACGTCGGGCCGCTGGATGTCGTCGTGGTCGTCGGCGACACGCCCGATCAGCTCGGCACACTGCGCTCGCTCGCCTCCGCGGCCGGCCGCGGGGCCGAAACCGTCCTCGCTGGGCCCGCGAGCGGCCCGCTTGTCGACGACTCACCCGACGCCACCCTGTCCATCCCGGCGCTGCCCACCACCGCCGGGTCCTCCCCGCTGCGCTCGTTCGGCGCGGTGGCGGCAGTCCTCGACGCCCTGGACCAGCCGGGTGAGCTCGTGGCCAGGCGGTGGGAGACGGTAGCGGACGAAATCGACCAGGAGGTGGAGGCACTGTCGCCGGAGCGGGAGGAATCCGTGAACGCGGCGCGCCAGCTGCGGGCCTTCGTCGCGGGGGCGCGCGTCGTGCACACCGGGTTCGACGCCTGCGGTCTCGTCGTCGCGCAGGTGGCGTCCCAGGTATGGACCGCGCACGGAATCCCTGCGGGGTTTGCGGGCTCGGACGAGTTCGAGGCGGCGATGGCGGAGGCCCCGGCGGCGGAGGACATCTTCCGCGACCCGTTCATTGACGGGGACGTGGGCGGGGGCGCGCCTGTCCGGGCCGTGGTGTGGAACTACTCGGGCACCGTCCCGGCGGGCAGCCGGGGAGAAGCGTGCGAGCCCTCGGACGTCGGGGCCGAGGGGACGGCGGCCCGGCTCATCGTCCGTGCGCTGTGCGCGACTGTGATGGACGAACCGCTTAGCTGAGCATGCCCCGCATGCGCTCCCACCAGGAGACGGGATCTCCGGAGGAGGGGACCGACCCGCCGGAAGGGATCTGCTGCTGGACCTCGGCGGGCTGCTGGTTTGTCGAGGCCTGCTGGGTCTGCTGGGCCTCCTGGGTCGGCGCTGCGGCCGGGGCCTGAGTGGCGGTCGTCGGCGCCACAGGCTCGCTGTCGGGCCGCTGCGACGCTGTCGGTGCTGTCGGTGCTGTCGGCGCGCCAGATGTGGCGGAGGTCGCTGTGGGATCGGCGGCCACCGTGGGGCTCGCAGTGCCTTCGGGCGCCGTCTGCGATGCACTGGTGGCGGGCAGCGCCGACGCCGCGCCGGGCTGCGCGGGCTCCGCGGGCTCGAGGCTCTCGGGCGAGGCAGCGCGCAAAGCGCCATTCTGGTCGGGGGCGACCGTAGTGGGCACGACGTTGGAAGGGCGGTACACCTGCGTGGGGGTGGCGGGGCGCGGAGCGGCGTTGACCACGGCGTTCGGGGGCATGAGCGGGTCCGCGATCCGGGTGGCGTCGGACGGGGCGCCGGTGGTCCGCGGCCGGGGAGTGGGGTCGGGGGTGTGCTTAGCAGAGCGCGATGCGGCCGCCCGATCGCTCGCCGAGGCGTCCGCGGTCTCGCTTACCGGGGCTTCAACGGCATCTGCCTGGTATGCGGCGTCATCCGGGGAGCTCGGGGCGGACATCTTCCACACCACGAAACCCACTCCGATTGCGAGAACGAGACCTACCGCCATGAATACGGTGACAAGGCGCTTTGATTCGCTCATCTCTTGCCCCCATCAAGGATCGGTCACAGCTTGGTAACAGTTTCGTTCCGTCCGTGCTTTTATAGCACGTCGTTGACCGTTTGGGAAGTGGGAACCGCGCTCCCGCCGAGCGTAGGGGGCTTTCGAGTGGAATTCGAGTGGAATGCCGCCGCCTAATGGCGTACTAAGGGATAGCAAAGGTACCCGAGGCCCCATCGACAGGAAGAAGCACTCATGAGCACCTGGGACAAAGAAGTTTTCTCTGCGGAGGTCAACGTCGACTTCCTCGACGAGCTCTCCGACCTCGAGCCCGAGGACATTGTCGAGACTGTCCGGGATGCGGTGCTGCTGGCCGCGCAGCAGGAGCAGGCCAAGCCGGACGAGGTTGCCAACGGGCGCGCCGCGGCCACGATCGCGGCGATCTGGGCGGGCGCCCCCTTCAGCGCCGGCGACATCGTCGATTCCTACCCGTTCATCCGCAGCATGGACGCCGAGGTGGATGAGAAGCTCGCGGAGGCCGCGGTCACCGTCCTAGAGAATGTGGACACGGAAGAAGACGTCGACCAGTTCATCGAGGCGCTGTCCTAAAAGCCTCGCAGCTTCCGGCGGCTGGTGTCCTGCCCACGGCTAAGGTGGTTCGCAGACCTAGAACAAGCTGAAAGAACTGACAGATCCGTCAGAACCTAAACCCGGGAGTAGTGAGCACATGAATGACGCCAGCGCGGCGACCGACGGCACGATCGACTACAAAGTCGCGGACATCACCCTGCACGAGGCAGGCCGGAAGCAGATCGAGCTCGCGGAATACGAGATGCCGGGCCTGATGCAGCTGCGCCGCGAGTACGCCGAGGAGCAGCCGCTGGCGGGTGCCCGCATTTCCGGGTCGATCCATATGACGACCCAGACGGCCGTGCTCATCGAGACCCTGGTGGCCCTCGGTGCCGAGGTGCGCTGGTCCTCCTGCAACATCTTCTCCACCGAAGACGCGGCCGCGGCGGCGGTCGTCGTGGGCGCACATGGCACGCCCGAGAACCCGCAGGGCGTGCCCGTCTTCGCCTGGAAGGGCGAGTCGCTTCAGGAGTACTGGTGGTGCGTGAACCAGATCTTCAGCTGGGGCGAGGGCGTGTACCCCAACATGATTCTTGACGACGGCGGGGACGCCACCATGGCAGTGATCAAGGGCATGGAGTTTGAGAAGGCGGGCGCGGTACCGGAGGCGCAGCCGGGGGACTCGGACGAGCAGATCGCTTTTTACGCCATGCTGCGCGAGGCGCTTGCGGCGGACGGCGCAAAATGGACGGCCACCGCGGCCGCCGTCAAGGGCGTGACGGAGGAGACGACCACCGGGGTGCACCGTCTCTACCACTTCGCCAGGGAAGGCGTGCTGCCGTTCCCCGCGATGAACGTCAACGACGCGGTGACCAAGTCCAAGTTCGACAACCGCTACGGCACCCGCCACTCGGTCATAGACGGCATCAACCGCGGCACCGACGTGCTCATCGCCGGCAAGAAGGCGCTGGTCTGCGGCTACGGGGACGTCGGCAAGGGCGTGGCCGAGGCGCTGGACGGGCAGGGCGCGATCGTCTCCGTCACCGAGATCGACCCGATCAACGCGCTGCAGGCGCTCATGGACGGATACCGGGTGGTCACGGTGGACGACGCGATCGCGGAGTCGGATATCGTGATCACGGCGACGGGCAACCTCGGCATCATCACCTTCGACGACATGCTGAAGATGAAGGACCACGCGGTGCTCGGCAACATCGGCCACTTCGACAACGAGATCGACATGCACTCGCTGCTGCACCGCGACGACGTCAGCCGCACCAACATCAAGCCGCAGGTCGATCTTTTCCACCTGCCGTCGGGCAACTCCATCATCGTGCTGTCGGAGGGGCGCCTGCTCAACCTCGGCAACGCCACGGGGCACCCGTCGTTCGTCATGTCCAACTCGTTCGCCGACCAGACGATCGCGCAGATCGAGCTGTTCACCAACGGGGACAACTACGACAACGAGGTCTACCGCCTGCCGAAGAACCTCGACGAGTTGGTCGCCCGCATCCACGTCGAGGCCCTCGGCGGCAACCTCACGGAGCTGACCAAGGAGCAGGCCGAGTACATCGGCGTCGACGTCGCGGGCCCGTACAAGCCGGAGCACTACCGCTACTAGCGCCATGATCATCGCAGTAGAAGGCATCGACGGCGCGGGGAAGAACACGCTGGTCACCGCGGTAAAGGGCGCGCTCGGCGCCGAGAGCTTGGCGTTTCCCCGCTACGGGGAGTCCATCCACGCCCAGCTCGCGCGCGACGCGCTGCACGGGCGGATGGGGGACTTGGTCGACTCGGCGCACGGCATGGCGACGCTGTTCGCGCTCGACCGGGCGGGCGCAAAGCCGCTTCTCGACGCCTACGTGGACGCCCCGGGCGCCATCATTATCCTGGACCGGTATGTGGCGTCCAACGCCGCCTACACGGCGGCGCGCACCGGCGACGATGCGTCGTCGACGTGGGTGCACGAGCTGGAGTTCGGGTGCCTCGGGCTGCCGTTGCCCGACCTGCAGGTGCTCGTTAACACCCCGCCGCGTGAGGCCGGCGGCCGCGTGATCGCCCGGGCCGAGTCCGACGACGCGCGGGTGCGTGACCGCTACGAGCGGGACGCCCAGCTGCAGGAGGACACTTTCGCCGCCTACACCCGCCTCGCTGAGCAGGGCTGGGCGGGTCGCTGGGTGACCGCCACGGACGCGGCGGCTATCATCCAAGCAGTCGAGGACTTACGTTAAGGAGCCGTCATGCCCCCCAGAATCCTAGTTGTGGACGATGATCCAGCCATCAACGAAATGCTGACGATCGTTCTCGAGTCGGAGGGTTTTGAGACCAAGCCCGTCACCGACGGCGCGGAGGCGGTGGGCGCGTTCGAGGAGTACGACCCGGACGTCATCCTCCTGGATCTCATGCTGCCGGGCATGAACGGAGTGGACATCTGCCGCGAGATCCGGAAGGAATCGTCGGTGCCCATTGTGATGTTGACCGCCAAGACGGACACCGTCGATGTGGTGCTCGGCCTCGAGTCGGGCGCGGATGACTACATCACAAAACCGTTCAAGCCGAAGGAGCTCATCGCGCGGGTCCGGGCGCGCCTGCGTCGCACCGAGGAGGAGCCCGCCGAGATCCTCACCGTCGGGGATCTGACGATCGACGTCCCCCAGCACATGGTGACGCGTAACGGCGAGGAAATTGGCCTGACCCCCTTGGAGTTCGACCTCCTGCTGGAGATGGCGCGCAAGCCGAACCAGGTGCACGCGCGAGAGGAGCTGCTCGAGTCGGTGTGGGGTTACCGCAACGCGTCGGACACGCGGCTGGTCAACGTGCACATTCAGCGGCTGCGGTCGAAGATTGAGCACGACCCGGAGAACCCGGAGATCATCCTGACGGTGCGCGGCGTGGGGTACAAGACGGGCAAGCCGGGGGCGTAGTCCGCTGAACATGAATCCAGTGCGGCAGGCGCGGGAGGAGGCCGCCGAGGCGTGGCGCACCTCCCTCCAGGTCCGCTTCGTGGGCACGGTGCTCATCGTGTCCACGTTGGTGATGCTGGTGCTCGGGTTCGCCCTCGCCTCCGTCGTCGCGCAGCGGGTGACCGCGGCGAAGGTGGGCCTCGCGTCCACCGAGATCGAGCGAGCCCGTGTTGTGGCGGAGGAGCAGATCGACGGGTCCGGCTCCGCCGGGTCGACCCAGACGCGGCTGAATTCCGCGCGGGCGGTGCTCGGCCAGCGGTCCCAGCAGGATTCGGAGACGTCGGCCGTCTACGAGCCGGTGCTCGTCCTGGAAAACCCGGACGGCTCTTTGACCACCTCTCCCGAGGGCTACGAGGTTCCCGAGCGGCTGCGGGACTTCGTGTCCCAGGGCAATGTCGCCTACCAGTTCCACGAGGCGCCGAGGTCCGACGGCTCCGCCTATAAGGCGTTGGTGATCGGCACACCGACGAGTTCGGACCTTCCCGGCCTGCAGGTCTACCTGGTCATGAGCACGGAGGGGGAGGCCTCCACGCTCGCCCTGATGCGCGGCATTTTGGTTTCCGCGATCCTGGCCGTGGTGGTGTTGCTCATGGGGATCGCCTGGTTCGCGTCGCAGCAGATTCTGGCGCCCGTGCGCTCAGCGTCGCGTACGGCGGAGCGCTTCGCCGCCGGGCACCTGCGCGAGAGGATGCCCGTGGACGGTGAGGACGAGATGGCGGTTCTCGCGCTCTCCTTCAACGACATGGCCAACAAACTGTCGCGCCAAATCGCCCAGCTCGAGGAGTATGGGGACCTCCAGCGCCAGTTCACCTCCGACGTGTCCCACGAACTGCGCACACCGCTGACCACGGTGCGCATGGCGGCCGACATGATCGCCGCGGACCAGGACAGTCTCGAGCCCCACACCCGCCGCGCCTCCCAGCTCATGACGCGCGAGCTCGACCGTTTTGAGGCGCTGCTGGGGGATCTGCTGGAGATTTCTCGCCACGACGCCGGCGTGGCCGACCTTTCCCCCACCCAGCTGGACGCGCGGGCCCCCATCACGTCGGCGTGGCAGCACACCCGGCACCTGGCCGAGGAGCTCGATGTCGAGGTGCGCTTCATCCTCCCAGACGAGCCGGTCGCTATCGAGGGGGATTCCCGCCGGATTGAGCGGGTGGTGCGCAACCTCATCGCAAACGCCATCGACCATTCCGAGGGAAACCCGGTGACGGTGGAGCTGACCGCCAACGATGAGGCGGTCGCGATTACAGTCACGGATGAGGGTGTTGGCTTGAAACCGGGGCAGGAGGAGCTGGTGTTCAACCGTTTCTGGCGCGCGGACAAGTCGCGCAAGCGCCATTCAGGCGGGACGGGCCTCGGGCTCGCGATTGCGCGGGAGGACGCCCTGCTGCACAAGGGCACGCTCGACGCGGCGGGCACCCCGGACGTGGGTTCCCAGTTCCGGCTGGTGTTGCCGCGCGACCCGCGCGTCGGTTTCACCACGGCCCCGGTCGAGCTGAAGGCCCCGACGACGCGGACGAGTGAGGGCGAGAAGTGATGCGTGGACTCGCCCCTAGGCGCCCAGTTATCGCCGTGACGGCTCTCGGAGTCGCGGCTTCCTTCGCGCTGTCGTCGTGCGCGTCGCTGCCGACGAACTCTGCGCCCCAGGTCATTCGGAAGTTCGAAGCCCCGGCGCAGTCAAGCTCCGACATCACCCCCGCCCCCGGCAGTGACCCGGACATGTTGCTCCGCGACTTCTTCGCGGCGTCGGCGATCCCCGCGTCGAACTACGAGGGGGCGCGCAGTTTTCTCACGGACAGGGCGCGGCAGGCGTGGGAACCGGATGCGTCAACGATCGTGGTTGACAGGATCAGCGTGAACACCCTCGCCGATGGCGGCAACACCCAGAGCTTTAACGTGCAGGGCAACGTTATCGGCCAGCTTCGCCCCGGCGGTGCGTTTATTCCCGCCCGCCAGGGGTACGAGGCCACCATGGAGCTGGAGAAGGTGGGGAATGAGTGGCGCATTTCCTCCCTCCCGGCGGGAACGGTCATCGAGCGCACCGAGATGCGTAACCGTTATCAGCCCTACAACCTGTACTTCTACCACCGCGGCGGCAAGAAGCTTGTCTCGGACCGCAGATGGGTCTACGCGGGCCGCGACGCGCTGCAGACGGCGCTGATCACCCTGCTGCTCCACGGCCCGTCGGAACGCGTCCGTTCCGCGCTGCAGTTCCACCTCCCCGCCGACGCCGCCTACACGGGTATGGAGGACGGTGCCTACACGTTTACCGGGCTGGGGTCGCTGGGGGAGGAGGAGCGCCTGCGTTTCGCCTCGCAGCTGGTGTGGACGCTGGCGGGTGCCGGTTTCAGCGGCCCGATCGCGATCGAAGCCGACGGGGCGCCGCTCATCCCGGGTGTCGAGAGCTTCAACAGGGACGATTTCACCGAGGTGAGTCCCCTGGTCGAATCGGTGGGGGATTCCAGTTTCTACACCTTGGCGGGCGGCCGGTTGTTCTCGGTTGCGGACGAGACGGCGCAGCCGCTCGACGGCCGGGTGGTGGAGCAAGGCAACATTGCCGCAGCCGACGTCAGCAACGCGGGCAACTACGCCATTGTCACGGGCAAGGAGGGCGACCAGAGATTCCGTCTCGGCGCCCTCGACAAGGGTGCGCAGGAGGTGCTCAAGGCGAACAATTTCACGCGCCCGACGTTCGAGAAGGAGGATTCCGGTGTGTGGGTCGTCGCCGACGGCAGGAGGGTGACCCGTTCGGTGCGCTCCGCGTCCGGCGACTTCACCACCTCCGAGGTCCCCGTCGACCTGCCCGAAGGCGTCGACGGCAGCATTTCCGTGCTGCGGTTGTCCGCCACCGGGGTGCGCGTGGTCATGGTGATCGAGGGGACGCTGTACACCGGCATCGTCGAGCAGTTCGAGAACGGGGACCGGCACGTGACCAAGGTGCTGGAGTACGCGCCGGATTTGGCGGGTAGCGTCATCGCGGCCGACTGGCAGCCCGACGGCTCCATCGTGGTGGGCACGAGCAACCCGGGTTCGCCGGTGGTGCGGGTGGAGCAGGACGGCTCGGGATCGACGGGCAAGCCGATCGGCAATATCACCGCGCCGGTGGTCGCGGTGGCGTCGGGGGTCAACATGGTCTACGCCACCGACGCGAACGCGGTGCTTCAGGTGCCGTCCGGGTCGACGGACGTGTCCAACTGGCGCGAGGTCCCCGGGCTGCAGGGTGTGCGCTCGGTCCCCATCGTGGCGCGGTAGCGGCGGCGGTCGCGGCACGATGCTGGAGCTCGTTCTTCCCCGCAGGTGCGCGGGGTGCGGCCGGCCGGGGCACGTCGTGTGCGAGGTCTGCCGGACGCGGCTCGCGAACCCGCCGTTTCGGGTGTCCGCGCCCGTCGATACGCTCGTGCCCCTGTTCGCCCTCGGCGCCTACGCGGGCGCGCACCGCGGCCTCGTCTTGTCCATGAAGGAGCGGGGCAATCTCGCGGTGCGCTCGTGGGCGGGCGCGCTTGTCGACGCCGCGGTGGCGCACCTTCAAGCCCGCGGAGAGATCCCGGAGGGGGTGGGCCTCGTGCCGGCGCCGACGCGTGCGGCCTCGGCCCGCGCCCGCGGCGGGGACCCGGTGGCGCAGCTCTGCCGGGCCAGCGGGCGCCCGACGTTCCCGGTGCTGTTTCTCGCGCCCGCCGCGCGGGACCAGTCGGAGCTCAGCGCGGCCGAGCGGCGGGCGAACATTGCGGGGCGGGTGGGCTGCACCGGATCCCCGCGGGGCCCGCTCGTGGTGGTGGATGATGTGGTGACAACGGGGGCGACGTTGCAGGCGAGCGTCGGCAAGCTGCTCGCCGCGGGCGCGGACGTGCGCGCGTGCCTGACACTGTGCGCGGCGTGACAGAAAGTCGGGGACCATTCCGGCCCGATTGGTTATGACCACTTGTATAGTGGGTTGTAGACCCCGTTCGTACTACTCAAGGGAGGAAGCAGATGACTTCTGCAGAGCACAACGACGTTTTGAGCCCAGAGGCTCAAGTCACTATCACCGGACGTAACGTCGAGGTCCCTGAGCACTTCCAGGAACGCGTCCACACCAAGCTGGCCAAGATTGAGAAGCTTGACCCGACGCTGAACTTCTTCCATGTCGAGCTCAAGCACGAGCCCAACCCCCGCCGCGAGGCGCAGGCGGAGCGCATCCAGATCACCGCCACCGGCAAGGGCCACCTCGCCCGCGCCGAGGCGAAGGAGGACAGCTTCTACGCCGCGCTCGAGTCGGCCATCGGCAAGCTGGAGCGCTCCCTGCGCAAGGTGAAGGTCCGCCGAGAAATCTCCCGCTCCGGCCACCGGGCTCCCAAGTCCACCGGCCAGCTCGCCGCGGAATTCGAGGCGGAGGCGGCCAAGGACTCCGCCCCCGAGCAGGGCGGACGCTTCGACGTGGACCCGTACGCCGACAGGATCGAGGACGTGCAGCCGGGCCAAGTGGTGCGCCGCAAGGAGCACCCCGCAACCCCGAAGAGCGTCGATGACGCCCTGTCCGAGATGGAGCTCGTCGGCCACGACTTCTACCTGTTCATCGACTCGGAGACCAACCGGCCGTCGGTGGTCTACCGCCGCCACGCGTTCGACTACGGCCTGATCTCGCTGGTCGACACCGGAGACGACGTCGAGTAGGGCTTCACGCCGCTGCCCGCCGCCCGTGGAGCCTGCGCCTACGGGCGGCGGTTTTGCCGTCTCAGGCCCCCGGCCCCAACACCTGTCCACCGAGTGGTGTTGCGAGTGTGCGTACAATTGCGGGTTGGCAGCAAGATCATTCATACGAAACGAAGGGCTCCACGCACGTGTTTGGACTTTCCAAGCTTCTCCGCGCCGGAGAAGGACGCACCGTCAAGCGCCTGGGCAAGATGGCTGACCAGGTCATTGAACTCGAGGCCGACTACGCGAACCTCAGCGACGCAGAGCTGAAAGCAAAAACGGCGGAGTTCAAGCAGCTCCTCGCCGAGGGGGCGAGCTTGGACGATATCCTCCTCGACGCATTCGCGGTGGCCCGCGAGGCCTCTTGGCGCGTGCTCGGCCAGAAGCATTACAAGGTCCAGATCATGGGCGGCGCCGCACTGCACTTCGGATCCGTCGCCGAGATGAAGACCGGCGAGGGCAAGACCCTGACATCGGTTCTGCCCGCCTACCTCAACGGCCTCAGCGGCAAGGGCGTGCACATCGTCACCGTCAACGACTACCTGGCCAGGCGCGACGCGGAGATGATGGGCCGCGTCCACCACTTCCTCGGCCTCGAGGTCGGTGTCATCCTCTCCGAGATGCGCCCGCCGGAACGCAAGAAGGCGTACGCGGCCGACATCACCTACGGCACCAACAACGAGCTCGGCTTCGACTACCTGCGCGACAACATGACGCGCTCGACGGCGGACATGGTGCAGCGCGGGCACAACTACGCCATCGTGGACGAGGTCGACTCGATCCTCATCGACGAGGCTCGCACCCCGCTCATCATCTCCGGCCCGGTGGACGGCTCCAGCCAGTTCTTCAGCGTGTTCGCGCAGCTGGCCCCCCGCATGCGCGAGGGTGTCCACTACGAGGTGGACAAGCGCAAGCGCACAATCGGCGTGACCGAGGAGGGCGTGGAGTTCGTCGAGGACCAGCTCGGCATCGACAACCTCTACGCCCCGGAGCACTCGCAGCTCGTGTCGTACCTGAACAACGCGATCAAGGCCAAGGAGCACTTCGAACGCGACAAGGACTACATCATCCGCAAGGGCGAGGTGCTCATCGTCGACAGCTTCACGGGCCGCGTGCTGGCCGGACGCCGCTACAACGAGGGCATGCACCAGGCGATCGAGGCCAAGGAAAATGTGGAGATCAAAAACGAGAACCAGACCCTGGCGACCGTGACTCTGCAAAACTACTTCCGCCTCTACGACAAGCTCGCCGGCATGACCGGTACCGCGGAGACCGAGGCGGCGGAGCTGCACCAGATCTACGGCCTGGACGTGGTGGCGATTCCGCCGAACAAGCCGAACCAGCGCGTGGACCGCGACGATCTGGTCTACAAGACCCAGGAGGCGAAGTTCGCCGCGGTGGCGGATGACATCGCCGAGCACGTGGAAAACGGCCAGCCGGTGTTGGTGGGCACGACGTCGGTCGAGCGCTCCGAGTACCTCTCCCAGCTGCTCACCCGCAAGGGCGTGAAGCACAACGTGCTCAACGCCAAGCACCACGAGGAGGAGGGCCGCATCATCGCCGAGGCGGGCCTGCCCGGCAAGGTGACGGTGTCCACCAACATGGCCGGCCGCGGCACCGACATCGTGCTCGGCGGCAACCCCGAGGTCCTGCTCGACGCGCGGCTGCAGGAGCAAGGGCTCGACCCCTTCGAGGATGAGGAGCGCTACCAGGAGGCGTGGAACGAGCAGCTGCCCAAGGCGCGCGAGCGTTCCCAGGAGCTCGGCGACCAGGTGCGCGCCGCAGGTGGTCTCTACGTCATCGGCACCGAGCGGCACGAGTCCCGACGCATTGACAACCAGCTGCGCGGCCGCTCGGGCCGCCAGGGGGACCCGGGAGAGACCCGCTTCTACCTCTCCATGCGCGACGAGTTGATGGTGCGCTTCGTCGGCCAGTCAATGGAGAACATGATGAACCGCCTCAACGTGCCGGATGATGTCCCCATCGAAGCCAAGATGGTCTCCAACGCGATCAAGGGCGCGCAGAGCCAGGTGGAAAACCAGAACTTCGAGATGCGCAAGAACGTGCTCAAGTACGACGAGGTGCTCAACGAGCAGCGCAAGGTGGTCTACCGCGAGCGCCAGGAGATCCTCGCCGCCAAGGACATCAAGGAGCAGATCCGCCGGATGATCACCGACACCGTCGGCGCCTACGTCGACGGCGCAACGGCGGAGGGCTACGTCGAGGACTGGGATCTGGACGAGCTGTGGCACGCCCTGGGTTCCCTGTACGGCCCGAGCATCACCCCGCAGGAGCTTGTCGACGGCTCCGTCTACGGCCGCCCCGGCGAGCTCACCGCGGATCAGTTGCGCGACGCCGTGATCGAGGACGCCCAGGCGCAGTACGACAAGCTGGAGGCGAGCGTCGCGGCGATCGGGGGCGAGGCGCAGATGCGCAACGTCGAGCGCATGGTCATCCTGCCGATCATCGACGCGAAGTGGCGCGAGCACCTCTACGAGATGGACTACCTCAAGGAGGGCATCGGCCTGCGCGCCATGGCGCAGCGCGACCCGCTGGTGGAGTACCAGAAGGAGGGCGGCGACATGTTCCACGCGATGGAGGAAGCGGTCCAGGAGGAGACCGTCCGCCAGCTGTTCATGATGCGCAAGCAGTTCGAGCAGCAGCCCGGCGACGAGATCGCCTCCGCCTAGAGCACCTTAAAGGACACGAGGCGCGCGTCGACGACGCGCGCGACGTAGCCGAAGCGCCGCCCGCCCACGTCGACGGTGCCGAAGAGCTCACCGCCGGCACGCGCATGGCAGGAGACAATGCGCACCGGGCCACGCACGGGCTGGGAGCGCCGGCGCGCGGTGACGTGGTTGCGCACGCCGACGGCGTAGAGCTTCGACTTCAGCGTGGCAACGTCCCGCGCGCCGAAGGCGGCGTCGAGCGCGCCGCGCACGAGCGGAGAAATCGTCTCCGCGGGCTCGGCGCGGTTCTGCGGGCGCGCCGACGGGCGCCTGTCCGCCACGAGCACCTTCATGTACTGGTGGCCGGGAACGGGAAAATACACGGTCGCCTCCTCGAGCTCTCCTCGTGTGGGTGTGCCGAGCGGTAGGTAGAATTGTGGCACGATCGCGCGGCGCCCGCGCCGGGAGAAGCGCTCATTAAAGTGCGCAACGAAGACAGAGGAAGTGGTTTTAGGTTCATGCAGGCAATCATCATTGACTACGCCGGGGTAATGGACACCGACGCGGAGGATCAGCGCCGCTGGCGCGCACTGATCGAGGCGGTCAAGGACACCGGGGTGAAAGCGGCTGTGCTGTCCAACGCCGACGGCGACGGCCCCGAGGCGGAGCAGATCCGCGAATGGGAGTTCCGCGGCGATGTGGACGCGGTTGTGCTGTCCGGGGAAGTCGGGGCGCAGAAGCCGGAGCGCGCGGCGTTCCAGGCCGCAGCGGATGCCGTGGACGTCCCGTTGACGGACTGCGTGATGATTGATGATGACATCATGAACGTTCGCGGCGCCGTGGAAAACGGCATGATCGGCATCTTGCACACCGCCTTCGAGCGCACCGCCGTGGAGATCCAGTCGCTGTTCGGCATCGAGGGTGAGTTTTAGTGCGGGTCTACATCCCGGCGACGTTTTCCATGCTGGCGTCCCTGCGCGACACCGGGGTGCTCCGCGCTCGCAACGGGTGGGGGTTCGCCGCCACCCCGGAGCTGACGGAGTTCTACACCTCCGGCGACCAGGAGGAGATTGAGGCGATTGCGTTCGACGACGCCGCCTTGGCGTCGATACGCTTGCTCGCAATCGGTGACGAGGAGCAATTCCCGCACCGGCGCGTTGTTGTCTCTGCGGACGTGGAGGCTTCCGGCGAACCGGACATGGGCGAGTCTGTGGTAAAGATTTCCGGGCCCGTCGAGCTCGACCGCGTCGCCGCGATCCATATCGACATCGCTGAGGCGGAAGCGGCCACGGCGAAGGCAATCGACAACATTGACGCCGCGGACCTGGGCGAGGAGGACGCGGAGCTCGCGGTCGGCGACGCCCAGGACAACTACATGGCGTTCTACGACCCCAGCGAGCTACCGTTTATCATCGAGCTGCTTTAGCTCCCACTCGTTGTTTGAGCGCAGCGCCTCCAAGAGGCGGCGCACCGCCTGGGCGCGCCGGCCGAGGGTGGAGTCCGGCTCGATGCTGTCCCAGGCGCATTCCGGGTCCGCGGGAGGGCCCAGGTGGGTGCAGCCGCGCGGGCAGGTCTCGGCGGCCGCGGCGAGCTCGGGGAACACGCCGATGATCTCGTCGGGGGAGACGTGCGCCAGGCCGAAGGAGCGGATGCCGGGGGTGTCGATGATCCAGCCGCCCTCGGGCAGCTCCAGCGCGACGGACTGGGTGGAGGTGTGCCGGCCCTTGCCCACACCCGAGACCTCGCCGGTTTCCCGGTTGGCGTCGGGCACGATGCGGTTGACCAGCGTCGACTTGCCCACGCCCGAGTGCCCGATGAGCGCGCTGAGGCGCCCGGCGATGCGGTGGCGCAACTGGGCGATGTCGTCGTCGATGCCGACCTCGAGCACGTCGACATCCAGGTCCTCCAGCTCGGCCCGGAACACGGCCGGGTCCGCCAGGTCGGACTTGGTCAGGCACACAATCGGGGTGACGTTGCCCACGAACGCGGCGATGAGCGCGCGCTCCACGAATCCGGTGCGCGGCGGGGGATCGGCCACGGCGGTCACGATGAGCAGCAGCTCCGCGTTTGCCACGATGATGCGCTCGTAGGGGTCGGTGTCGTCCGCGGTGCGGCGCAGGACGGAGTCGCGCTCGTCGCGCCGGACGATGCGCGCCAGGGTGTCTTTCTTCCCGCTGGTGTCGCCCACCACGCCGACGCGGTCGCCCACCTCGATGGAGACCTTCTTCAGCTCGCGGGCGCGCATGCACTGCACCACCGCGCCGGTCTCGCCGATGACAACCCCCCACCTGCCGCGGTCTTTGGTCACGACCATGCCGCTCACGGCGTCGTCGTGGGACGGTCGGTCCTTGGAGCGCGGGCGCGAGCCCTTGCCGGGGCGCACGCGGGCGTCGCTTTCGTCATAGTCTGAAAAGCGCCTGACCACGCCTCTTACGCCCCCACCATCTGCGCCCACATAGTCTCGAACCCGGGAAGTGTCTTCGCGGTCGTCGCGATGTTTTCCACGTCCACGCCCTCGACGGTCAGGCCGATGATCGCGCCCGCGGTGGCCATGCGGTGGTCGTCGTAGGAGTGCCAGACCCCGCCGTGCATGCGTGAGGGGTGGATGCGCAGGCCGTCGTCAAGCTCCTCGCAGCGCCCGCCGAGCGCGTTGATCTCGTCCGTGAGCGCCCTGAGCCGGTCCGTCTCGTGCCCGCGGAGGTGGGCGATGCCGGTTAGCTCCGACGGCGTTGCCGCCGCGGTGGCGAGTGCGGCGACGGTGGGGGCGAGCTCGCCGATGTCGCCCATGTCCAGCTCGATGCCGCGCAGGCCGCCCCTCTCGGGGCCGGTGACCGTCAGGTCGTGCCGCTGGCCCGCCTCGCCCAGCGAAACCGCGCAGCCCATGCGCTCGAGGATGCCGCGGATCACGTCGCCGGGCTGCGTCGTGCGCGCCGGCCAGTTGGCCACCGTGACCGCGCCCCCGGTCACGGCGGCGGCCGCGAGGAAGGGCGTGGCGTTGGACAGGTCGGGCTCGATCACCCAGTCGCGGCCGCCGATCGGCTGCGGCGCGACGCGCCACGTATGTCCCGTGGCCTCCACCTCCACACCCGCCGCCGCGAGCATGTCGAGCGTCATCTCGATGTGCGGCATCGACGGCAGCGTAGCGCCGGTGTGGGTGATCGACACGCCGTCGCGAAAGCGGGCGGCGGCGAGCAGAAGGCCGGAGACGAACTGGGAGGAGCCGGAGGCGTCGATGTCGACCTCGCCTCCGGCGGCCGAGCCCGTGCCGTGGACGGTAAAGGGCATGGAGCCGCCCTCGACATCCACCCCCAGATCGCGCAGGGCCTGCAGGATGGTGGCGATGGGCCGCTGGCGCGCGCGGGGGTCGCCGTCGAAACGCACGTTGCCCGAAGCGAAGGCTGCCACGGCGGGCACAAACCGCATAACGGTGCCCGCGAGCCCGCAGTCGACATCCGCGCCGCGCAGCTCGCCCGGTGTGACCTCGAGCACGCCGCCGCGGTCGGTGAAACTCACCCCCATCGACTCCAGCGCCCGGCGCATGAGGTCGGTGTCGCGGGAGCGCAGGGCGCCCGCGATTGTCGACGGCCCCTGCGCCAGCGCCGCGAGGACATACGCGCGGTTGGTTAATGACTTCGACCCCGGCACCACCTGGGTGTGGGTGATCGGGGTCGCAGAAAACGGCGCGGGCCACAGGTGAGTCATGTACTCCATCATAAGCGACGTGCAATAGGGATAATGATGGCATGTGCGGGCGATTTGTTCTCTTCACCAGCGGGCGCGACCTCCTCGAGGAAGTGGAGGCGCTGCCGGGCGTCAGCCGCGTCGAGGCGCCCGAGGGCACGCCCCCGCCGCGCTACAACGTGGCGCCCACCCAGCAGGTTCCGCTCATTCGTTTTGACGGGGACACGGCCAGGCTCGACCCCGCCCGCTGGGGGCTGCTGCCGAGCTGGAAGAAGGACGACTCCGGGCCGCCGCTGTTCAACGCCCGCGGGGAGACCGTGGCGGAAAAGCCCTCTTTCCGCTCGGCGTTTAGGGCACGCCGTGGCCTGATGGTGCTCGACGGGTACTACGAGTGGAAGGACAAGCAGCCCTACTACGTCACGCCCGCAGGCGGCACGCTCTACGCCGCCGCAGTGTGGGAAACCGGGCTGGACACGCTGTCCGTTTCCATGGTCACCACCGAGTCGGCGGGCGAGGAGATGAGCTGGCTGCACAACCGGCTGCCGCTGTTTCTCGCCCGCGACGAAATCGAGCAGTGGGTGCGCGGCACGCCCGAGGAGGCCCTGGACCTGATCCACCCCTCGCGCATGGCGGGCGAGCTGTCCTTCAGGCCCGCGGCCAAGGAGGTGGGCAACGTGCGCAACGACTACCCGGAGCTGATCGGGGGCTAGCTTTTGCTGATCGGGGCGAATTCCGCGCCGGTGAGCGCAGCCAGGTCGGACGGGGCGAGTGCAATGGATACGCCGCGCTGGCCCCCGGAGACGGTGACGGTGCTGAGAGCGGCCACTGTGGCGTCGATAAGCGTGCGCAGCTTCGTGGCGGTGCCTAGGGGTGAGATCCCGCCCACGACGTAGCCCGTGGCGCGCTGCGCCCTGGCGGGGTCGGTTAGCGCGGCGTTCTTCCACCCCAGCGCGCGCGCCGCGGCCTTGGGGTCGAGTCGGCCCGCCACCGGGACGAGGCACAGCGCCAGGTCGCGGCCGTGCTCCACCACGAGCGTCTTGAGCACTCTGGCTGGGTCGAGCCCCAACTCGGCGACCGAGTGCGCGCCGAAATGATCTTTGCTAGGGGTGTATTCGAGCACCTCGTGCGGGACGTCGCGCACCGCGGCGAGGGCGCGGGTTCGTTCTGCCATCGTCGTTCCCCCGCTCTAGAATTCAGCGACGATGAGCTTGCCCATGCCGGCCAGCTTCTCGCCCGCACCCGGGCGGGAGAGCAGTTCGCGGAAGTTCGCCGGCGCGATCTGCCAGCTCAGGCCGAACGGGTCCGTGAGCCAGCCGCACCTGCCGGGCTGCGCGGCGAGAGCCTCCCACCACGTGCCGATCTCACCCTGGTCGGAGGCGAGCGCCAACAGGGAGACGCCTTCCGTGAAGCTGAAAGTGTGCGGGTCGGACTCCTGGATAACGCAGAGCTGGCCCAGGATTTCCACCTCGGAGTAGTGGATGTCGCCGGCGTCGGGCTGTAAGACCACGCGGGAGTCCGGCAGGGTGGAGACGTAGAGGTCGGTCGCCGCGCGCGCGTTTCCGTACTGCTCGCCGGCGAACAGCAGGCACGGGGTAACCCGCTCGTCGCGGTCAGCCACGGTCAGCTGCCAGTTCACGCCGTGGCGGTCGGCCACCCAGGCGAAGCGGGGGCTGAAGTCGTACTGCCCCAGCGGCATGAGTACCGCGCCTCCGGCGGCGAGGCGTTCGAAGGTGGCGTCGAGAAGCTCGAGCTCATCGCGTGCGAAATTGAGGAAGAAGCTTATCGACGGCGTGATGTCGCGCTCCGATCCTCCGTTCAGGAAACTGATGGTGAAACCCGCGACCTCGACATCGCAGCTGACCGCCGTTCCGTCGAGGGTGAACGTCTCGCCCCGGCGGGCGTCGGGGAGGGCTGAGGCGTAGAAATCGGCGAGGTCGGCGGCGTTGTCGGCGCACCACACGGTGGGGACGAGGCGTTGCATGGTCCACAGCCTAGCTGCACGCCATGCCTTCGCGTGGCGTGCCCTACAATTGCTCCCATGGCTGACACCGACCTGCAACGGCGCTTCACCGAGGAGGCGATGCCGCTTTTGGACCAGCTCTACGGCGGCGCGCTGCGGATGACGCGGAATCCGCAGGATGCGGAGGACCTGGTGCAGGATACGTTCCTGAAAGCGTACAACGCCTTCGACAGTTACAAGCCCGGAACCAACATCAAGGCGTGGCTGTACAGGATCATGACGAACTCCTACATCAACACCTACCGCAAGAAGCAGCGCCGCCCGCTGGAGACGTCCACCGACGACATGACTGACCACCAGCTCTACACCACGAGCTCGCACGACCCGACGGGGCTGGAATCGGCCGAGGTGGAGGCGCTCAAGGGGATGCCCAACGGCCGTATCTCCGAGGCGTTCGACGAGCTGAACGAGGATTACCGCATGGTCGTCTACATGGCGGACGTCGATGGCATGGCGTACAAGGAAATCGCCGAAGCGCTGGACATTCCGCTGGGAACGGTGATGTCCCGTCTGCACCGGGGAAGAAAACAGCTGCGCTCGATGTTGAAAGATGTGGCAAACGAGCAGGGAATCGGTCTGGAGGAGAAAAAGTAATGGGCACTGACTGCAACAAGTGTGCTGACGCGCACCGAATGTTGTGCGAGTTGCTGGACTCCGGGACGACCCCGCAGCGCGCGGCGGAGATCCGGGAGGCCATCGCGGCCTGCCCGGAGTGCTTCAGCCGCTACGAAAACGAGCTGGCGGCGCGCACGATTGTGCAGGACTGCTGCGGCAGTGCGCACGCGCCGGATCGGCTACGGGACAGCATCATCGCCTCCATTACCACCGTCTCCGTCTCCGAGGTACGCTACCGCGGGTAGCGCCCGGGGCGGGGTTCGGGCACCAAAAACGCCCCCGTGCCAGGAGACTGGCAGGGGGGCGCTTTCTTTTGGTTTTTTAAGAGTTGGGGCGCTTGCCGCGGTTGGCGCTCTTCTTGCGGCGGTCCTTCCGCTTACGACCACGCTTGCTCATGGTGCCTCCTTGTCCTCGTGGGCTTGTAGGGGAAATAATGGTACGTGGCTTCCCACTGTATCGCCCCGGCAGGGGCGCGCAGAAATCGGGTGAGCCGATTACGCCGAGCGCGATTACGCCGAGCGCGATTACGCCGTAAGGCGGGCGCGGTTGCGGGCCAGCTGCTTGTGGCGGCGCTTGAGGGCGCGGCGCTCCTCCTCGGAAAGGCCGCCCCACACGCCGGCGTCCTGTCCGGTCTCGAGGGCCCACTTGAGGCACTGGGAGGTCACGGGGCAGCGGTTGCACACGAGCTTGGCTTGTGCGATCTGGGCGAGTGCGGGGCCGGAGTTACCGACGGGGAAGAACAGTTCGGGGTTTTCGTCGCGGCAGACGGCTTCGTGGCGCCAATCCATGGTCAATGCTCCTTCTACGTCGTAATCAGTGTGTTTCGTGTT
The DNA here is from genome assembly GCF_900103625.1 of Corynebacterium mycetoides. NCBI lineage: Bacteria > Bacillati > Actinomycetota > Actinomycetes > Mycobacteriales > Corynebacteriaceae > Corynebacterium > Corynebacterium mycetoides. The sequence goes on from NZ_LT629700.1 coordinate 2,147,087, forward strand.
CGTACTGTCGTGCGCGCACCACAAATTCGCCCCAGATGATCTGGAGTGCAAAGCGTTTTTCAACTCCGCAGGAGCCGGGCGGTAATTCCCAGTGATGCCGGGGTCCGTCATCCATTTTCCTGCTGTTAACCCTGTGGTGGCCCGGGGTTAAGGGCTAGGTAACCAGCCCGTCGTTTTTGCTACCCGAGAATAATTGCACGTTCACCGGAACTTCGCTAGGGGTAGGGGCGAAAATGTGACAGGGATCATAAATATTAATTCATGTCTGGCGGCTCGGATTGGTCCGCACCAACGAAATCTAGCGCGGCCGGTGGGCCCGTAACCTGCGACAATGGACCCTGCACCCAAGGCACGGCGCGGGTCGCCGGGTCAAATCGTTCGCCCTCGCCCTGGGAGAAAAACCAGCGGATAGACTATCCGCTGTGACTGAGAAACAGAACCCGCGCCTCGTCTCCGGCCATGCCGTACCCGCGATCATCAGATTCGGGGCGGCCGTTGTCCTCGTGCAATGCCTCGCCGCCTTCGCCTACGCCGTCTGGCTCGTCGTGGCGAATGTGAGGGGCACCGAGACCTCGAGCCTGGAGTCCGACTCAGCGGCGACGAATTACGTGGGTATCGGCACCGCGGTGTTCCTGCTTATCATTTTCGGGTTCGTGGCCTTCCACGCATGGCGCACTGTTGCGGGGCGGCCGTCGGGCAGGGGAGCGATCGTGCTGATCGAGGCGATCCTGCTCGGCGTCGCGGTCTACATGTTCGGCGGCGGGGCCATCCTGCTGGGTGCCGTGACGGCGGTTTCCGCGGTGCTCGCGCTGGCCGGGGCGTTCCACCCGGTGGCCGTCGAGTATTGGAACGCGCGCTACGAGGCCCGCCGGAAGCAGGTCTAGCCGGCGGAAAGTACGACGACTTCTTCGCCCCGCTTTTCTGCGACCGCGTGGCCCGCGGCACGCGCCCCGACATCCCCCGAATAGCCGGCGCGGTCCACCGGCACGACCGATTCGACCTCGTTGGAGTCCCAGTTGGCCACGGCGATTCCCCCGGGCACGGCGAACAGCAGGCGGTCGCCGGCAGCGAAGCCCGGGCCGAGCGCCCCGGAAAACGATCCCGTGACGTTGAGGTCGTTGGGTCCGAAGAGGAGGAGCGTCCCGTTTTCGTAATAGCTCATGTGGTGGGGGAGATCGGAAACGCTTCCCGCGGCGAACCCGCCGCCCGCGAGCGAGACACCCTGGCTCACGGCGGTGCTCTGGCCGTCCTCGTCGTAGGCGCGCACGTCGCCGGCGGGGTCGTACACCGCCGCACCCGTGGGGGACACCGCCACCAGGTAGGCTCCTGGGTCGATGGAGATGCTGGAGTGGATCTCCGGCTTGCGCGAATCCTCCGGGGTGGTCTCCTGCAGCCTCAGCCACGCGCCGTCGTCGCACTGCTCCGTCACCGCCAGCAGTTCCTTCCGTGTCAGCGCGGAGGTGATGGTGCACTGGTTCGGTTGCATGCCCGCCTCCTGGGGGGCCTCCACGTGGCCGTACTCCACGGTGCGGACCAGGTCGGAGCGCCACAGCTCGACCCTGCCTGAGCCGACGTAGCCGACGCGGTCGTTCGAGCTGATGCCGGTCACCGTGTCGGGCGCCACGGAAGAACGCGTGCCCGCGTACTGCCCGGTTCCCGCGTCGAAGGCCACAACGTCGCCGCACCCGGCGTTGCCGCGGTACGTGGCCACGACCTTGCCCCACGCCTGATCCAGCGCGCACAGCTCGAGGTCGCGCGTGTACGTCCACACCGTCTCACCCGTAGGCGAGGTGGCGCGCAACGTGTCGCCGGAGTGGGTGATGATGAGCCCCTCGGCAACAACCGGGGTCATCCCGGGCGAGGTGTCCGGGATGCGCAGGGTCTCGGTCAGCGTTGCCGGGGGCGTCGACAAGCTCGCGGAGGCCTCCCACTCCTCGGCGGCGGGGGAGAGCTCGGCGGAGCGGATGGGGGCCGAAAAGATCGCCGCCACGACCAGGGCGATCGAGGTGACGGCGACGACTGCGGCCGCGATCGCGTCGCCGCGCGTGGGCCCCTGCGCGGGAGTCCCAGTATTCATCGGCGCTTCCTTTCTCGGCGGCGCTCGACGGCGCCCCCGTAAACGGTGGTGGCGGGGCCGACGCTGCCGCTGGCGGTCTCGGGAATATCCAGCGCCTCGTAGAGCTCCGGGGAGGTGGAGAACCACTCCGGGGGAGTGGCGTCGCCCACCCCGAGCTCCGAGTTGATGGCGGACCACTTGCCGGCCTCGTCGAAGCCGACGAGGGTCACCGCGGTGCCGGAATTGCCCGCGCGGCCCGTGCGACCGATGCGGTGGACGTAGGTCATGGGATCGTCGGGAGTCTGGTAATTGATCACGTGGGTGACGTCGTCCACGTCGATGCCGCGGGCGGCGACGTCTGTGGCGACGAGGGTCTCCACCTCCCCGGCGCGGAAAGCCTCGAGGGCACGCTCGCGGGCAGACTGGCCCAAGTCTCCGTGCACGGAGCCTACGGTGAAGCCGCGCGCGGCGAGGTCCTCGGCGACGTCTGCGGCGGTGCGCTTGGTGCGCGTGAAAATGATCGTTCTGCCACGACCCCGCGCCTGCAAGATCCGGGCGGTGACCTCGGGCTTGTCCATGCGGTGCGAGCGGAACACCACCTGGCGCGTCGTCGTATGGGTGCTCGGGGTGTCCGCCGCCTCCGCCCGGATGTGCACCGGCCGGTTCATCATCGACCGGGCCAAGGTGAGAACCGCGCCCGGCATCGTCGCGGAAAACAGCATCGACTGCACGCGCTGCGGCAGCGCGGCCCACAGGGTAGACACGTCGGGGAGGAAGCCCAGGTCCAGCATCTTGTCGGCCTCGTCGAGCACGAGCACTGCCACGCGATCCAGGCGCAAATCGCCGCGCCCGTGCAGGTCGAGGAGCCGGCCCGGGGTTCCCACCACGACGTCCACACCGGATTCCAGCGCCTCGATCTGGGCCTCGTACGGGCGGCCCCCGTAGATGGTGAGCACGCGCACGGGTGTGTGCTTGGCGGCGCGGACGAGGTCCTCGCCCACCTGGACTGCCAGCTCCCGGGTGGGAACGATAACAAGTGCGCGCGGAGTGCCGTCGAGCTCCTCGACGTCAGCGTCGTCGAACACGCGATCCAGCAGGGGGACCCCGAACGCGTACGTCTTGCCCATGCCGGTGCGCGCCTGGCCGATGATGTCCTTGCCCGCCAACCCCAGGGGCGCGGCGAGCTCCTGGATGGAAAAGGTGTGGACGATGCCCTGCTCCGCCAGCGCCTCGACGATTTCGACGGCCACTCCGAGCTGCGCAAACGTCGGCGTCGCCGCGGCGGCGGCGCCCGCGATTTCGGCGGTGGTTTCCGCCTCGGCAGCAATGTGGGCTCGGTGGGGCACGCGCCTATCTTAGCGTCGACCGATACAATGGGCCCGACTGCTATACAGCTATAGAGATAAGGACAGTGAAACCAGCCCATGGATATCAAAATCGGACTTTCTGACACCCCGCGCGAACTTACCGTTTCCAGCAACGAGTCCCAGGACGACGTGCTGGCTCAGGTTGACCGCGCGATCGCGCAGGGCGAGCCCACGGTGACCCTCGCGGATGACAAGGGCCGCAAGTTCCTCGTGCGCACGGACCGCATTGCGTACGTGGAAGTCGGCAGCGCCACGGCGCGCTCGGTTGGCTTCGTGCGATAGGCGACGGCTAGGTTAGGTTCCCATGACCCACAGGCGCCCCCATCCGCCGGCACCGCAGCCGAAGCGCGTGCAGGAGTCGTTCTTCGCGCGCTTCGTCCGCGAGTACGGGTGGAGGGCCTACGCCATTCCTGTGCTGGCGGTGATTACCGTCCTCGTCATCGCGAATATGTTCGCGAACCCGGATGACGCGGCTCTGGCCGCCCCCGCCTCCCAGGAGGCCACTACGGAGCACGGTCGCGAGCACGGCGGGGCAGGCGAGGGCAGCGAGTTGCCGCGCGTGCCCGCGGAGCTGCCCGAGGGCACGCCGGGGCTCGAGGATTTGCCGCCCGGCGGTCCCTTCACCGAGGACGGGGACGGGACGTACCGCCAGGTGGGTGTCCCGGGGATGGCGGTCGGAGCCGGGGAAGATCTGACATTGCGCTTCGTGGTCGAGGTTGAAAACGGCCTGGACACGAGCCAGTACGGCGGCGACGACGCTTTCGCCTCGCTTGTCGACGCCACGCTGGCGGACCCCCGCGGGTGGACGAGCGACCCGCGGTTCAGATTCGAGCACGTCGCCGGCGACCAGTATCCCGACCTGCGGATCCGCCTCACCTCCCCGGGTACGACGAAGACGAACTGCGGCGGGAGCCTCGGCCTGGAAACCAGCTGCCGCAGCATGGCCACCGGGGAGAGCACGGTGGTGATCAACGAGGCCCGCTGGGTGCGCGGCGCGGCCCCCTTCCAGGGCGACCTGGGAAGCTACCGCCAGTACCTGGTTAACCACGAGGTGGGGCACGCCCTGGGCTTCGCGGAGCACGTCGCGTGCCCAGCCACCGGGGAACTCGCCCCGATCATGATGCAGCAGACGCTCAGCTTGAATAACGGCGAGCTGCACAGCTTGGACCACGACGAGGTGTACCCGGATTCCGATGAAACCTGCCGGGCGAACCCGTGGCCTTACCCGCGCCCGGCAGTGCTCTGACGCTTGCGACACCAGCTTTTAAGGGGGAGGAGATTCCGATGATGATTCCGGAGCACGTTCTGGCGGCCTTCCAGCTCGACGGGCTTACACCTGTGCAGGTGGGGGCGCCGTGGGACCACGGGGCCCGCTTTGAGCGCGTCGTCGTCGCGCCAGCGACGTCGACCTCGGCGTGGTCCGCGAAGGTGCGAGAGCGATTCTCCTCGCCGGGCCTCTTGGTGGCGCGGCCCGTGAGGGCGACCGACGGCCGCGTCGTCGTCGGCGGGTTTAAGGCCAACGATTTCATGGAGGGCGCCCCCGCCGCCCGGGCTGACGAGGCCATCGCCGCGGCGTTGGCGTTCGACACCGCGATGGCGGACGTTGCGCCGCCTGCGGTGGAGCGGACAGACGTGTGGGCCGAGGCGGACAGGGCCGCCTGGGACGACTGGACGGGCTCGCCCGAGCAGTCTGCCACGGGCGTCGCCCACCTGGATTTCCTCGCGTGCTGCGTCTTCTCCGGCGCTTTGCCCCCGGTGCTGACGGACATCGTCCCCTCGGTCGAGCCCCGCCCGCTGGGGTACACGGCAGCGCTTGCGCTTGTCGACGCCCTCCTGAACAACGCCGTCGACGACCGGGTGGTTTCCCGGTGGGCGCACATCCCGGACTTGTCCTCCTTGGCCGGAAGGGCCGTGGATTTCCGGGAGGCACTCGACGATACGCTTCCGGCAAAATCGAACAATAGTGCGAACTTTGCGCGCGTGCGGGACCTGCTGGTGTCTGCCTAGCCTGGCAGAATCAGGGCCATGGTGGCAGAAGCGTTCAACCCAGCGACCCCCCGCGCCTATCTCGTCGCGCGCACGCGGCGTGACACGCGCCGCGAGTGGCCCCACAACCTCCCCGAAAGCGGGTCGTGGAAGGTCACCGGCGAGGCAGGATCGGGTGTGTCGAGTTTCCTCGTGGATACGGTGGTCCGCGCCGTCGAGGGCGGGGCGGACCCGCGGGGGATCCTGGTGCTCACCGAGTCGAAGGAGTCCGGCGCGCGCCTGCGGGTGGAGCTTTCGGATAGGCTTGCGGCCTCCGGTTTCGTCATCGACGAGCCGCTGGTCCGCTCCGTGCACTCCCTGGCGTTCGCGCTGCTGCGGCAGGAGACGGGCGAGAACATCCGCCTGATCTCCGGCGCCGAGCAGGATGCGGTGATCCGCCAGCTGCTCCAGGGACACGTTGAGGATGGGAGAGGTTCATGGCCGGAGGAGCTGCGCCCGGCCCTGCCCATGCTGGGCTTCGCCCGGCAGCTGCGTGACTTCCTGCTGCGCGCCGTCGAGAGGCGGCAGTCCCCGGACGACCTCGAGCGGCTCGGTAGGGCGCACAACCGCCCCATCTGGTCCGCGGCCGGGCAGTTCCTGCGCGAGTACCAGCAGGTCATGGCACTTAACCCGGCACGTTCCATCAGCGCGTCGGAACTGGCCTCGGCGGTGCTGGCCACCACGGTGCCGGACCGGTGGCACACGGTGGTCGTGGACGACGCGCAGCACCTCGATCCCGCGTCGGCGGAGCTCGTGCGCCGGTTGCTCGCCGCCGCCGAAGTCGGCGTCGTCGGGGGAGACCTGCAGCAGAGCGTGTTCCACTTCAGAGGCGCCAGCCCGTCGTTCTTTCGGGACATGGGCGGGCTGCCGCACGAAGTCATTGACCTGGGGGAGTCACGCCGCGCCCCGACGCGGGCAGCGGTCGTGTGCGACACCCTGGCGACCCAACAGGCGCTCATCGCGGACGAGCTGCGCCGCGCCCATTTCGAGGACGGGGTGGATTACCGGGACATGGCGGTGATCGTCCGCTCCACGGGAAAGCTCGAGCCGGTGCGCCGGGCGCTGCTGCAGGCGGGCGTGCCAGTGGTACTCAACCCCACCGATGTTGTCCTCGGTCAGCAGCGCATCGTCGCCGCGCTCCTGCTCGGCCTGCGGGCGTTGACAGAGGAACTGACCGCGGCGCAGTGGCGCGAGCTCCTGCTCGGCCCCGTGGGAGGGACCGACCCGGTGACGCTGCGCAGGTTGCTGCGCGGCCTGCGCCGCTGGCGCCCGGACGACCGCGCGGAAGACACCCTCCGCGGGCTGCTCGTCTCCGGGGATTCTTTGCCCGACTTCGGCTCGGTGCTCACCGACCGGGAACTGTCCATCCTCACGCACGCCAAGGGCGTCATTGACGCCGGGCGCGACGCGCTCGCCGGCGGGAGCGTGGAGGAAGTCCTCTGGGCGGTGTGGAACGCAACGGGACTGTCCACAAGGTTGCTCGCCGCCGCGCTGCGCGGCGGGGCATCCGGCTCACAGGCGGACCAAGACCTCGACGCGGTCATGGCGCTGTTCGACGCCGCGGGGGACTTCACGGAGCGCCGGGTGAACGCGGGCATCGAGGGGTTTGTGTCTTTCATCTCCGAGCAGGAGCTACCCACGGGTGTGCGAGACCGCCGCACGGCGAAGCCGGACGCCGTGGCGCTGCTGACAGCCCACGGCGCGGTGGGGCGAGAGTTCAAGCACGTCGTGGTCGCTGGCGTGCAGGAAATGGAGTGGCCCACCCTGTCGGAGACCGGCACGATGTTCGGCCAGGAGCAGCTGGTGGACCTCCTCGACAACGGCGTGGATCCCTCCATCCCGGTGAGCCGGAAGACCGAGCGCCTGTCCGAGGAACAGCGGCTGTTTTCCGTGGCCACGAGCAGGGCGACCGAGTCCCTTCTCGTCGTGGCGGTGGACGGGGTAGAAGGCGACGAGGTGGTCCAGCCATCCCGCTTCGTCGACGATTTCGCGGCGCGGCTCGGCGGCGAACCCGCGCGCGCCACGACACAGGGAGGCGACCTGGTCGCCAGAGGTGGCGGCGCGGTGTCGGTGCGGCTGCTCTCCACCGCCGACATCCTGGCGGAACTGCGCCGGGCGGTGACGTCGGACAATTCGTCGGAGGCAACGCGCAGGCAGGCCTCCCGCCAGCTCGCGCGCCTCGCGGCGGCCGGGGTCGCCGGCGCCCACCCGTCCGAATGGTGGACCACGACCGACGTGTCCACGTCGGAGTCCCTGCGCATACCCACCCGGCTGTCGCCGTCGCGCATCGAGAGCCTCCTGGCCTGCCCGATGCGCGAGGTGCTGCAACGGATGGTCCAGCTGGACTCCTCCCTGCACATGGTGTGGGGAGTGATGGCGCATGCGTACTTCGAAGCGGTCGGCAGGGGAGCGGACGAGGCCGCGGCCAGAGAGGCGGTGATGGAGGCGCGCCGGACCGCCGATGACGCACCCGCGTGGAAACTCGACCGAGACGTCGCCGAGTTCGAGGCGATGCTCGTGCGCGCCCACCAGTGGCTCACGAGCTCGCGGGGCACCTTCGAGCAGGTCGCCGTCGAGGCGGACATCAACGTCGAGGTGGCCCCGGGCCTGAGCATCATCGGTCGCGCCGACAGGATCGAGCGGGACGCGAGCGGGGCGCTGCACGTCGTGGATTTGAAGACATCTGCCTCGGTTCCATCGCAGGCGAGCGCGGAGGACAACACGCAGCTCGAGGCGTACCAACTGGCGCTTTCCCGGGGGGTGGTGGACGGGACGAGCGTTGTCACCGCGGGCCCCGGTGACACCCCCGCGGAGATCGGCGGGGCGATGCTGCTGTACCCGAAAGCGCAATCGCGCGGGGCGGCGGCGAAGAGGCAGCAGGCGCCGAAGGACGCCGAGCGCCTCGGTGAGTTCGCGGAGATGATCGCGCCGCTGCCCGCACGCATGGCGGGGCCTGAGCTGGTGGCGGCCACCGGCCCCCACTGTGACAGGTGCGCCGTCCGCGCCTTGTGCCCCGTTCAACCCGAAGGACAGGTGGTTACCCGTGTCTGAACTAAACAGCGCCGCTGACTCGCCGCGGCCTGCGATGTCGCCGACCTTGCTGTCGAAGTACCTCGGGCAGGAGTACCCCCCGACGGACCAGCAATCGGACGTCATCGGCGCGGCGCCGGGGCCCCTCCTCGTCGTCGCCGGCGCGGGAGCGGGAAAGACCGAAACGATGGCGGCCCGGGTCGTCTGGCTCGTCGCCAACGGCTACGCCCGGCCCGAGGAGGTGCTCGGGCTGACATTTACCCGCAAGGCAGCGCAGGAGCTGGGCAAGCGGATCCGCAACCGGCTCGGCGTCCTCGCGGACAACGATTCCCTGCTGCGCCGGCTCGACCCCACGGGTGAATTAGCCGAATCCCTCCGCGTTGTCGCGCCGACGATTTCCACCTACGACGCCTACGCCGGCGACCTGGTCCGGGAATACGGCCTGCTCGTTCCCGTCGAACCAGACGCCCGCCTGATCACGGACGCAGAGCTCCACGCGATTACCCGTGAGGTGGTGCTTGACTACCGCGGCCAGCTCGTGACCGCGTCGGGGAAGAACCCCGCGGTCTCCACCGTGATCTCGGACGTGCTGGGGCTCATGTCGTCCATGGGCAACTCGCTGGTGGAGCCCGCCTTCATCGAGGAGCAGTCCCACATCTTCCTCGCTGAGACGGAGTCCCTGCCGGGAAAGGGGGACCCTGCAAAATTCACCAACGAAATGGCGAAATGGCGGGATGCGCAGGAGCTCCGGCGCAACTACCTGCCCATCCTCGAAGAGCTGGGCAAGCAGCTGCGCGCGCGGGGGGTTGTCACCTTCAACGAGCAGATGTCCGTGGCGGCGCAGCTCGCCCGCGACCATGCCATGGTCGGCGCATCCCAGCGCCAGCGCTTCCGGGTGGTCATGCTTGATGAGTACCAGGACACCTCCCACGCGCAGCGCATCCTTTTGCGGAGTCTGTTCGGCGAGAACCGGGACGCCGCTGGCGGCGCCGCGCATCCGCTGACCGTCACTGCCGTGGGCGACCCGATGCAGGCGATCTACGGGTGGCGGGGGGCGACCGCCGAAAACCTCGCCGCGTTCGTGGAGGACTTTCCGTGCCCGGATGGTTCGACCGCCCCGAAGAGGCAGCTCACCACATCGTGGCGCAACCCGCCCAACGTGCTGGACATGGCGAACCTGGTCTCCGATGCGCTCCTGGGCACGGGCCCCGCCCGAGCAGTGGCCGCGCTGAGCTCGCGGCCGCACGCGCCCATCGGCGACGTGCAGATCGCGTTTTTCGAGCATGAGCAGGAGGAAATCGACTTCGTCGCCGACGACCTCGCCCGTCAGTACGAGAACTCCCGGGAAACCGGGGAGATATTCAACGCCGCCGTCCTCGTGCGGGCAAACAGGACCTCCCCGGAGGTCGCCGAAGCCCTCGAGCTGCGCGGCGTTCCGTACGAGATCGTCGGGCTCGCGGGGCTTCTCGACGTCCCCGAGGTCGCCGACGTCGTCGCCGTCGCCTCCATGCTTGTCAACCCCGGCGACTCCGCCTCCGCACTGCGCATCCTGTCCGGCCCGGCCGTCGGCCTCGGGCTGAAAGATCTCAGCGCCCTCGCGCAGCGGGCGGGCAACCTGCGCGGAAGTGCTCGCTCCGAGGACACGGAAGACACCGGGCACGCAGATCTCACCGACCCGATGGAGCGGCTGCACAACCAGCTCGCCGAGGCCGTGGAGGAGGCGCAGAGGATCACCGCCGGGGCCGACGCCCCCGCCGGCTTGACGGATGCGGTGGCCGACCTCGGGGAGCCCGAACGCTACTCGGAGGAAGGGCTCGCCCGGATGCAGGCTGTGGCCTCCAAGCTCAGGTGGCTGCGCACGCACTCCCTGGGCAAGCGGCTCGCCGACGTGTTCGCGGACATCATTGACGTCTTCGGGATCCGCACGGAGGTGCTGGCGCGCCCCTCGTCGACAGGCACAGTGCACCTCGACCGCCTGCTGGAGGAGGTGTCTACCTATCCGGGTGCCAGCCTGAACGCGCTGCTGGAGTACTTCGAGCTGGCGCGCGACCACGAGGGCGGGTTGACGCCGGGAGCCGTGCCGGTCCGCGACGACCGTGTGCAAATCCTCACCGCCCACAAGGCCAAAGGGCTGGAGTGGGACACGGTCGCGGTGATCCGGGCCGACCGGCAGACGTACGCGTCGCGGAACTCGACATTCCTCACCCAGGCGAAATTGGTGCCCGACGAGGAGTTCGACGCCTTCGCGGATGCGGAGGACAGAACACAGTTCGCGAAGGCGGCCAACGGGTACATCAAAACCTCGGGAGCGAAGCTCGACGAGGAGTCCGCCCGATTGTTCTACGTCGCGCTGACCCGTTCCGAGCGGAAACTCATTGTCACGGGCTCCGCCAAGAAACCGGGGCGCAAGAAGGTGGAGGAACCCTACGCACACCTCCTCGCGTTAAGAGACCTCGTGCCCGAGGACTGCGTGGCCCAGTGGTTCGAGGGTGACGGTGAGGGTGAGACGGAAGCCGACGCCGGCGCCGCCGTGCCAGCCAAGGAAGGCATATGGCCCCATCTGGCCGCCGATCCCCGCGACGCGGAAGCTGCCCAAGCGGTGGGCGCCGCGATGGCGGACCTGCCGGGGCTGTCGCAGGGAGAACTGTTCGAGCTGTGGGAGCGCGACACGACAGCGCTGATCGAGGAACACGACGCCGCCGCGAGCGCGGCCGTGCCCGTCGTGCTGCCCGGCGAGCTCACGGCATCCGACATCGTCGCGCTGAGCGCAGACCCCGAGCAGTTCGCCCGCCGCGCACGGCGCCCGGTCCCTTTCAAACCCAACGCGTACGCCAAGCGGGGAACGGCGTTCCACCAGTGGCTCGAAGAGTTCTACGGGGCGCGCCCGCTCCTGAGCGAGGACGAGCTCCCGGGCGCTGACGAAGCGGGCGTCGACACGCAGACGCTCGCGCAGCTCAAGGCCAACTTCGAGGCGAGCCACTGGGCGAGCCGGACCCCCGCCTACGTCGAGCACCCCTTCGAGCTCGCGCTGGGCCAGTCCGTCGTGCGCGGGCGCATGGACGCGGTGTTCGAGGACGAGGACGGCTGGACGGTGGTGGACTGGAAGACGGGAACCAAACCTCCGCCCGCGCAGATGGAGAGCGCCAAACTCCAGCTCGCGGTGTACGCGGAGGCGTGGCGCCGCAGCGTCGGCGATGGCAAGGATGTGCGCGCTGTGTTCTTCTACGTCCGCAGCGGGGAGGATTACGCCCCCGCGAACCTGCCGGACGGAGCCGAGCTGGAAGCGCTGCTTCAGCAATCCGCCGCCGAGGGGATAGAGTTCGAGCAGTGAGAAGCTTTCGCATGAATCCCCTGGGGTCGAGGTGGCGCGACCAGTTCCGCGCCGACGCCGACGTCAGCAGCGCGCCCGTGCACACGTTGATCGACGTCGTGCGCATTCCCAACGCCGAGCGCGCCACCCCGTGGGCCATCATGCTGCGCAGGTTTTTCTACGCCACCGTGCTCATTATCGCCGTGTCCGTGATTGTCTACCTCGACCGGGACGGTTACTCCGAGGACCTGACGTTCATTGACGCGCTGTATTATGCTGCGGTCTCGCTGTCCACGACGGGCTACGGCGACATCACGCCCGTGACTCAGGGCGCGAGACTGATGAACATCTTCATCATCACGCCGATGCGCATCGCCTTCCTGATCCTGCTCGTCGGCACCACCTTGTCCGTCCTGACGGAGGACTCCCGCAAAACCCTTCAGATCCAGCAGTGGAGGAGAACCGTGCGCAACCACACCATCGTGATCGGCTACGGCACCAAGGGCCGCTCGGCGATCGACGCCCTGCTTGCCGACGGCGCGTCGCCGTCCACCATCGTCGTCGTCGACCAGGACGCCGGGGTCCTCGCGCAGGCGGAGAAGCGCGGACTGGTCACGGTGCACGGCAACGCGACGAAGTCCGACGTGCTCAAGATCGCGGGGGTGACCCGGGCCCGCTCCGTGGTGGTCGCGCCGTCGAGCGACGACACGGCCGTGCTGGTCACCCTCTCCGTCCGCGAGCTGGCGCCGAGCGCGATGATCGTCTCGTCCGTGCGCGAGAGCGAAAACCAGCATTTGCTTCTGCAGTCCGGCGCGGATTCGGTCGTGGTGTCGTCGGAAACCGCGGGGCGTCTGCTGGGCATTGCCACGGTCACTCCGCCGGTGGTGGCGATGATGGAGGACCTGCTCAGCCCCGACGAGGGCTTCGCCGTGGCGGAGCGCCCCATCGGCGACGACGAGGTCGGGGCGAACCCGCGCCACCTCGCCGACATCGTGCTGGGCGTCGTGCGTTCCGGTGAGCTGTACCGCATCGATTCGCCCGAGGCCGAGACCGTCGAGCCGGGCGACCGGCTCCTCTATGTGCGCCACACCCGCGAGGTGCACACCCGGACGGAGGTCGCCAATGACAATTGATCTCTCGCTTCTCGACGACGACCAGCGCATCGGCGCCACCGCCCCGCGCGGCCCCGTGTGCATTCTGGCGGGCGCGGGCACCGGCAAGACCCGCACCATCACCTACCGCATCGCCCACATGATCGACACGTCTGTGGTTTCACCCAACAAGGTTCTCGCGGTGACGTTTACCCAGCGGGCGGCGGGCGAGATGCGCGACCGCCTGCGCACCCTGGGCATCGGCGGCGTGCAGGCGCGCACCTTCCACTCCGCCGCGCTGCGCCAGCTGCGCTACTTCTGGCCGCAGATCGCCGGGGATTTGCCGTGGCGGATGCTGGACAACAAGTTTCCGCTGGTGGGACGAGCCGCGCGCGCCGCCGGGCTCGACACCGGTAAAGACATGGTGCGCGACCTGCTCGGCGAGATCGAGTGGGCGAAGGCGTCCGTCATCGGCGCCGACGACTACGCCGAGCGGGTAGCCGGCACGAAACGCACGCCTCCGGCGGACCCGGCAAAGGTGGCGCAGGTCTACCGCCTCTACGAGGAGGCGAAGACGAGCCCCGAGGGGATGCTCCTGGATTTCGACGACCTCCTGCTCCACGTCGCCGGCGCGCTGGAAAACGCCCCCGCGGTCGCGGAAGAGTTCCGCAGCCAGTACCAGACCTTCGTGGTGGACGAGTACCAGGACGTGACCCCTCTCCAGCAGCGCGTGCTCGAGGGGTGGCTGGGCCAGCGCGACGACCTCACGGTGGTGGGCGACGCGAACCAGACCATCTACTCTTTCACGGGCGCCACCCCCGACTACCTGCTCAACTTCTCCCGCACGTACGATCACGCCACCGTTGTCAAGCTGCAGCGCGACTACCGCTCGACCCCGCAGGTCACGGATTTGGCGAACACCGTGATCTCCAAGGCGACGGGGCGCGCGGCCGGCACGCGCCTCGAGCTCAAGGGTATGCGCCCGCCTGGCCCCGCGCCCACGTTCGCCGCCCACGACGACGAGCCGACGGAGGCCCGCGAGGTGGCGCAGGCGATCCGCGGGCTTATCAGCGCCGGCGTGCCCGCACGCGAGATCGCCGTGCTCTACCGCATCAACGCCCAGTCCGCCGCGTTCGAAGCGGCGCTGGCGGACGCCGGCATCCTCTACCAGGTGCGGGGAGGGGAGGGGTTCTTCCACCGCGCGGAGATCCGGGAGGCCATCAACACGCTCATCGCCGCCGCCCGCCGGCAGGACTTGCCGGACGACCCGGTCGCCGTCGCGCGCGCGGCCTTCGCCCCGCTCGGCCTCACGCCGCGGGAGCCCGAGGGCGCCCAGGCCCGCGAGCGCTGGCAAACGCTGAGCGCGCTGGTGGATCTGATCGAGGAGATCGTGAACTCGAGGGAGGCCACGAACCTGCCCGACGTGCTGCGCTCGCTGCGCCAGCGGGCCGACGCGAAGCAGCCGCCGAGTGTGGACGGGGTCACACTCGCCAGCCTCCACGCGGCGAAGGGGCTCGAGTGGGACGCGGTGTTCCTCGTCGGGCTGGTGGAAAACACCCTTCCGATCTCGCACGCGATCAAGGCGGGCGACGCGCAGATCGAGGAGGAACGCCGTCTGTTCTACGTCGGCGTCACCCGTGCCCGGGAGCACCTGCACATGTCGTGGTCGTTCGCCCGGCAGGAGGGCGGGCGCAAGTCGCGCACCCGCACCCGGTTCCTCGACGGCATCGCCCCGGAGCTCGAGGTGGAAAAATCCCCCGACCGCCTGAAGCGCGCGAAGAACTGCCGGGTGTGCGGAAATCCGCTGGACACCCCGGCGGAGAAATCCCTCGGACGGCACGCGGACTGCGAACCGGAGTACAACGAGGACGCGTTTCTGGCGCTTAAGGCGTGGCGCCTGGACGTCGCGCGCGAGGCGGGCCACCCCGCCTACATGGTGTTTTCCGACGCCACGCTGCTGGCCATCGCCGAGACGATGCCGTCGTCAGAGGCGGACCTCCTGGGGATCTCGGGGGTCGGGCCCGTCAAGGTGGAGAAGTTCGGCCACGGCGTGCTCAGTACACTGTCACCGTTTATGTAGGTCGCCGGGTAAGTAGTCGGTAGTCAGTAGCACACGGGGCATCCCTGGTGCGGGCCGAGCACCGTGCGGGCCAGGGGTGTGGGCCCGAACGGATCGGCCACCACCATCATCCCGCGCTCGGGCGGGGGAGCGGAAACGCCCGGAGGGTCGGGGACCCCGCAGATCCGGCGCACGACCGTCGCCGCCGCGGCGGCGCCCGCGGCCACGACGACGGGATCGGTGCCGGGATCAGCGCTGGCCTGCCCGCCGGCGTGATGCGCCACCACGTGCTCCCACTGGTCGTCGCGGTCGGCGTGGTACAGGTGGGCGCAGTACAGGCACGGGCCCGACCGTCCAGCGCCGACGGGCCCGATGTACACGCGCGCGTCCACCGCGGAGACGGGCAGCATCGTCGAGCTCAAGTGCCGCGCGCTTTTCGCCAGGTCGCGGTACCGGTGGAGCTGGTCCACAAACACGATCGGCATATGCGGGTCCACGGCGTGCAGCGTCCGTGCCGCTGGTTCAGTCGGCAGCGGAGTGCGCACGGAGATGTGGGCGGAGCGCAGGAGCGCCGACAGAGCATCGGCGAGCGGGCCCCTGCCCATGAGCAGGACGCGCGGGGAGGAGTCGGCGACGACGATCCGGAAGGCCGCGAGGTCGTCAATGAGGGCGCGGGCGGCGGCGGGGTCCATGTCCGCGCCGGCGAGTGCGCCCAGGACCTCGCCGAGGGTGACCGGCGAAGTCAGGAGACTGAGCGCCGGCACGAGAGCGTCGGCAAGCGGCGTTTCGACGATCCCGCTGCGCGTGGCGTCAATGCCGAACTGCAGCACGCCGCGGCCACGCGCGAACACCCGCGCGCCGGGGGCGAAGCGGATGACGGAGGCTGGGGTGAGCTGCACGCGCCCCATTTCAACACAGCTACAATCGCCTGTCATGCCACCCGAGAAGCCCGAGCACGCCGTGCGGGTGATCCGCTCGGCGCGTCGCACGCGCACCGTGCAGGCCCGGCTCGTCGGCGGAGTTGTCGAGGTGCGGATCCCCGCGAGTTTCAGCGCCCAGCAGGAGCGCGACGCCGTCGAGGAGATGCTCGCCCGCGTGCAACGCAAGACGTCGACGTCCCACCGCACGGACTCCGAGCTCACGGCACGCGCCGAGCGCCTCAACCGGGAGGTGCTCGCCGGGCGGGCTCGCTTCTCGACGATCCGGTGGTCCAGCAGGCAGAACCTCCGCTGGGGGTCCTGCACCGTCGGCACGGGCGAGATCCGCATCAGCGACCGGCTCAAGCAGGTGCCGGATTATGTCGTGGACGCGGTGATCGTCCACGAGCTCGCCCACACTATCGTCGCGGAGCACTCCCCGCAGTTCTGGGAGCTGGCCGACCAGGCCCCGCAGGCCGAGCGCGCCAAGGGCTACCTAGAGGCGTACCAGCGCTTCGGGCGGTAGGCGCTACTCGTCCTCGGAGTCGTCCCCGTCGTCTTGGGAACGCAGTTCCTCCTCCAGCTTCGCCAGCTCCTCGTCGAAGTCGGTGTCGGTGGAGTCGTCGAGAAGCGTGTCGATGAATGCGGCGGGGTTGTCCAGGTGCTCGGCGGTGGGGAGGAAGTCGGGGTGATCCCACACGTGGTCGCGGCGCTCCTGCCCGACGGCGTTATCGGCGCGGCGCCACAGCTCGGCCGCCTCGCGCACCTTTGGCGCCGAGAGCTCGATGCCGACGATGGTGGCAAACGCCTGCTCGGCAGACCCGCCAGTGGCGCGGCGGCGCGCCCACGCCTCGGCCAGCTGAGGTGTCGACGGGATGCGCTCGCCCAGCGCCTGCTCGACCACGACGTCGACCCAGCCCTCGACGAGCGCGATCAGCGTTTCGAGCCGGGAGGTGGCGAGCTCGTTGCGGGAGGTCACGCGCGGGGAGAGGTCCATGCCCTGGAGCTGCCCGAGCTTCTCCTGAATCTGCTGCGGGTCGCCCGACTCGAGGTCGAGGCTGCGGGCGATCTCCTCGATGTGGGAGGTGTCGATCTCGAGACCGGCCGCGTACTCCTCGACGGACGACACGAGGCGCTCGACGAGCCACGGCACGTGCGTGAACAGCCGCTGGCGGGCGGCCTCGCGGGCGGCGATGTAGACCAGCACCTCCTGGCTGGGCACCCCGAGACCGTTGGAGATGGACGCGGCGTTCTTCGGCAGGATGGCCGCGGTACTGGAGGGGGCGACGGGCAGGCCGAAATCGGTGCCGGTGAGCGCCTGCTGTGCTAAATCCCCGAGCGCGTGGCCCAGCCGCATGCCGAAGTTCATGGAGTTCATGGAGTTCATCATCCCGGCAAGCGGACCCATCATCTCGCGTGCCTGTTCGGGCATGGAGTCCAGCTGCGCCCGGTTCATGTGCTCCGCAACGGGATTGACCAGTCGCTTCCACATCGGCATGGTGTTTAACAGCCAGTCCTCCGCGTTCCATGCCACGGCCCGGGCAGAGGAGGCCGGCAGCGCGGTGGCGTTGTCAATCCACAGGTCGGCCAGGCGCAGCGATTCGGTGACGGCGGTGGTGTCGGTGGACGGCACCGGCGAGGTGTCCTTGATGCGCTGACGCGCCACGCGCAGAGCGAGATCGAAGTTCACGGCCTCGCCTTCGGGGCGGTTGTTAAAGCTCGTGCCCATGCCGGAGAGCATCTGGCCGAACTGGTTGAGGATGTCGCCCAGGTTGCCCGGATTACTGTTGCCCGCGCCGCCGAAGTTGAAGCCGAAAGCTGCGAACGGGTTGTTTTCGTTGCCGGACCCATTGCCGTCCGACTTGTTCTCGTTATTCTCGTCGTCCGGGTCGTTGTTGGGAAAGGAGAAACCGAATCCGTTGCTCATACGACCACACTACCGTCGCCCAAATGGAACGGGGCGGCCTTAACCGAACGCTGTCAGCGAACGCCGTGAGCCAACGCCTGGGGGCGCCGCCCGGCCGCTGGGATAAGATGTTGCCCCGTGACTGAACCAACGGCACCTGCGGAACCCACGGAACCCACGGAACCCACGGAACCGGCTGCGGTGCGCCACCGGCGCTGGAGCACACTCGTCTGGGGGGCGATTCCGGTGGGTGCGCTGGCGCTCGCTCTGTCCGTGGACCATATCCCGTTTACGGATGTCTCCCTCACCGTGCCGTACGCGGCGCAGGGGCCGGGCCCGACGTTTAACACTCTGGCGGAGATCGACGGCACCCCGGTGGTGGACGTCGAGGGGGTGGAGACGGACAGCACCGAGGGAAACCTCAACATGACCACGGTGTCCGTGCGGACCAACATGACGTTGGCGCAAGCGCTGGGCCGATGGCTGGGCGCGGGAGACACGCTCGTCCCGCTGCAGCAGGTCGTGCCGCCGGACGTCTCCGAGGAAGAGTTCAATCACTTCAACGAGGCCGCCTTCGTCGCGTCTGAGGCATCCGCGACCGTGGCGGCGATGAACTTCCTGGGGTTGCCCACCACCGTGGTCGTGCACGACGTCGTCCCGGAGTCCGCCGCGGCGGGGGTCTTGGAGCAGGGCGACGTCATCGTCGCCGTCGACGGTGCGGCGGTGACGAAGCCGGGGGAGGTGCAGGAGGCGGTGCTGGCGAAGGCACCAGGGGACTCCGTCACCATCCGCGTCGAGCGCGACGGGCGGACCCGGGAGTCGGAGGTGACGCTGGGCGCGGCCGCGGACAGTGACACGACGCCCCAGCTGGGGATCTTGATGACGTCCGAGCCCGCGGGCGGCATTTCGGTGACATACAACCTCAACGACGTCGGCGGACCCAGCGCGGGTCTGATGTTCTCCCTGGCCGTGATCGACAAGCTGTCACCGGGTGCCCTCAACGGCGGCCATTTCGTCGCGGGCACGGGGACGATCGCGGAGGACGGCGAGGTCGGGCCCATCGGCGGCATCGGGCACAAGATCGAGGGCGCGCGCGATGCCGGCGCCGAACTCTTCCTCGCCCCGGAGGGCAATTGCGCGGAGGCCGCGACGGCGGACGCCGGGGACATGGTCGTGGCCAGTGTCGCCACGCTTGACGACGCCGTCGCCGCCATGGAGGACTTCAGCTCCGGCCGCGACGTGCGCACCTGCAGTTAGGCGGCCTCCGGCTCCGCGAGGCCGAGTTCGTAGATCTTCTCGCGCGGGTCCTGCTGATCTGTCGAGATGAGCTGCTGCATGACTTGACCCGTGGTGTTGTCCACCACCGTGATGATCGCGGAGGTGCCCAGGGTGGACCAGCCGACAACTCGGTCCCCGGTGTCCTCGACGACCCGGGAGCTGCGCAGCTCGGTGAGCAGCTGGGTGGTGGAGGCGGCCTTGGCGTCGGAGTCGAAGAACTGGAACTGCCCCACCGTGGCGCCTGAGCAGTCGTAGGAACCTTCCATGTCCACGGAGATGCAGGTGTCGAACTCCTCGAACAGCTCCTTCGGGGCAAGGGTGGAGAAGCGTTCTGCCACTACGTCTACGGCCGCGGCGTCCTTGTCGGGTTTCGTCGTCGCGGTCGTCGCGGTCGTTTCGGCCGAGCTTTCGCTTGTCGACGCCTCCGTGGACGTAGTCGCCGGCACCACCGATGTCTCCGATGTCTCCGATGTCACCAGCGTCTCCGGGGCCTCTCCGTCGCCCTGGTTGGAGCACGCCGTCAGCCCCGCGAGGGCGGTCAGCGCGATGAGGGCGACGGAGGTTGAGATGCGTTGCATACTCCGCAGACTACCTCAGGCAGTCTACCCCAGCGCATCGTCGTCGGGCTCCTGCTCTAGGCCGTAGCGCAGGGCGGCGGTGACGTTGGGCGCTACGCCGGGGCCACCGCGCAGATCGATGTCGTCTTGCGCGAATGGGCCGCGCTCTTCCAGCTCCTCCTCGCTGGGGCGGAGCTGGAGAAGCGTGAGCTCCAGGTCGTCGTCACGCAAGACGCCGGAGAAAAGCCGCGCCGGGCGGGGGCCGTCGGCGGGGGCGGAGGAGTCGACAAACGAGATCTCCTGGGCGAGCACGACTCCTTCGACCTCGCGCGGCCACGCGAGACGGGCGACGTATTCGGCGAGCTCCTCCGAGCCGGGCAGGATAGTTTCGGGCAGGTCCTGCACGACGAGCGTGAGGGGGGAGTCGCTGGCGTCGGGGTCGAGCTGGTCGATCAACAGGGTGGTGGGGACAAGTGCGAACAGGGTGGGGCCCGCATCCCACCCTTCGGCGTGGACGAACTCCACGGCCTCCATCATCGCCTTGTTCAGCGCCTGCTGCTCGAACATGGGGAACCTTTCCGGTAGCACTAACGTTGGACAACTTAGGCTACACACATATCGGTGCAACAAATTTTTAAGGAGCAGGATTGGCTACCCGCCTAACACAGCCGCAGCCAGGCGCGAAAAAGAACAGATCAGGGCTCGTGGCAACGCTCACGGTCCTTGGTGTGATTCTGTTTCTGGTCCCTCTCGGGGTCGGAATCTACACGGACTGGCTCTGGTACGGGAACCTTGGTTTCCGCGGAGTGTTCAGCAAGGTGCTTGTCACCCGCATCGTCTTATTCCTCTTGTTTGCGGTCCTCGGCGGGGTGGTGGCGTACGCGGCGGCGATGTTCGCGTGGCGCAACCGGCCCCAGGGGGCGCGGGAGGCGCTGGCCGCCGACCCCACGTCGCCGACGGCGCAGTACCGCGCGCAGATCGAGTCCGGGGTCCGCTCGCTGCTCGTGTGGGTTCCGCTGATCGTCGCCGCTTTCTCCGGCCTCGCGGGCCAGAGGGCGTGGCGCACGGTGATGCTGTGGCTCAACGGCGACAGCTTCGGTATCAATGACCCGCAGTTCGGCCGCGACCTCGGCTTCTACGCCTTCGCGCTGCCGGGCATCTCGATGATTGTGAATATGGGGTCGACGCTTCTCGTCGTCGCGTTCCTCGTCGGCCTGGTGGCCCACTACCTGCTTGGCGGGATCCGCATCGGCTCCAACGTCGCCGGCGCGCGCGGCTACATCTCGCGCGCCGCGCGGATTCAGCTGGCCGTGACGGCGGGCCTGTGGATGCTGCTCAAGGCGCTCACGTACTGGCTGGAGCGCTACACGCTGCTCTACCAAGAAAACGACATCTTTACCGGCGCGTCCTACACGGCGATCAACGCCTCCCTCCCCGCCAAAATCGTGCTGATGGTCATCGCGGTCATTGTCGCCGCGGCGTTCTTCGCCTCCATCGTGTTCAAGGACTTCCGCATCCCGGTGCTGGCCACCGTGCTCATGCTGGTGTCCTCGCTGGTGGTCGGCAGCGTGTGGCCGGCCCTACTCGAGCAGTTCTCGGTCAAGCCGAACCGCCAGGCCAAAGAGTTCGAGTACATCGGCCGCAACATCGATGCCACCCGTTACGCCTACGGGCTTAGCGACGACCACGTGACGTACCTCGACAACTGGGGCGCCGAAGACGTCTCGGATGAGCAGGTGGCCAGCGACGAGGCGACGATCGCTAACATCCGACTGCTCGACCCGGACATCATCGCGCCGACGTTCACCCAGAACCAGCAGCTGCGCAACTTCTACGGGTTCCCGGACACCTTGGCAATGGACCGCTACGAGGTCGACGGCGAGATGCGCGACTTCGTCGTTGCCGCCCGTGAGCTGGACCCGAACGCGCTTCGGGAAAACCAGCGCGACTGGATTAACCGCCACACCGTCTACACCCACGGCAACGGGTTTATCGCGGCGCAGGCCAACACGGTGGACGAGGCCGCCCAGGACGCTGGCTCGACCCGCGGCGGGCTGCCCATCTTCACGGTGTCGGATCTGCAGACCAACGCGATCGCGGCGCAGAGCGACGAGGCGGAGCAGCTCGGCATCAAGGTCGACGAGCCGCGCATCTACTTCGGCCCCGTGATCGCCTCCGCCGACGACGGCCTGGACTACGCCATCGTCGGCGATAACGGACAGGGCCCGGTCGAGTACGACACGGACAACGCCAGCTACACCTACCAGGGCGAGGGTGGCGTGAACTTGGGCAACTGGTTTAACCGCGCCGCCTACGCGCTGAAGTACCAGGAGCTCAACTTCATCCTGTCGGATCGTGTCGGTCCTTCCTCGGAGATCCTCTACGACCGTGATCCGCGCGAGCGCGTCGAGCGAGTCGCCCCGTGGCTGACCACCGATTCCACCACCTACCCGGCGGTGATCGACGGCCAGGTGAAGTGGATCGTGGACGGCTACACCACCCTGTCCCAGCTGCCGTACTCCACCCGCACGTCGATGGAGGATACGACGCAGGACGCGCTCAACCCCGACGGGACGACGCAGCGGCTGGTGAACAACAACCTGGGCTACATCCACAACTCCGTCAAGGCGACGGTGGACGCGTACGACGGCACGGTGGAGCTGTACGCGTTCGACGAGGAAGACCCCGTGCTCAAGGCGTGGATGGGCGTTTTCCCGGGCTCGGTGAAGCCGGCTAGTGAAATCTCCGACTCGCTGCGCGAGCACCTGCGCTACC
This sequence comes from Corynebacterium mycetoides, assembly GCF_900103625.1. Lineage (NCBI taxonomy): Bacteria > Bacillati > Actinomycetota > Actinomycetes > Mycobacteriales > Corynebacteriaceae > Corynebacterium > Corynebacterium mycetoides. The sequence continues at coordinate 2,169,458 of NZ_LT629700.1, forward strand.
CCGAGGACCTGTTTAAGGTGCAGCGCGAGCTGCTCGCCCGCTACCATGTCGACGACCCGGGCGTGTTCTTCAACAACGACGCCTTCTGGTCCGTGCCCAACGACCCGACCGCGCCCGAGGGCCGCCAGGAGCTCAACCAGCCCCCTTACTACATCGTCGCCTCCGACCCAGAGACGAAAGAGCCGTCGTTCCAGCTGATCACGCCGTTCCGCGGCCTCAACCGCGAGTTCCTCTCGGCGCACATGACCGTGGCGTCCGACCCCGAGAACTACGGCAACATCACCGTGCGCGTGCTACCCACGAACACGCAGACGCAGGGCCCGAAACAGGCGCAGGACGCGTTGATGTCGTCCGACCAGGTGGCGCGTGACCGCACGCTGTGGGAGGGCACCAACGACATGCAGTACGGCAACTTGCTCACGCTGCCCGTCGGCGGCGGTGAGATCCTGTACGTCGAGCCCGTGTACTCGCAGCGTAAGGACCAGGAATCGGCGTTCCCCAAGCTGCTGCGCGTGCTCGTGTTCTACCAGGGCCGGGTGGGCTACGCCCCGACGATTTCGCAGGCGCTGAGCCAGGTTGGCATCGATTCCGCCGCGGCCCAGGACATTGATATCGTGGGCGAGGACTCCGCCGCCATCCGGGATGCGCAGGACCAGGCGTCCCCGACGGCACCGGGCGCTACGGACGCCGGTGGCGGAAGCGCTGACGAGGCCCTGAGGGGCATCGACACGGCGCTGAGGGATCTGGACAACGCGCGCGACGGCTCCTTCGAGGAGTACGGCGCGGCGCTTGACGCGCTCGACCGGGCAGTGCAGGAATACCAGCGCCTGAACCAGTAGGCGGCAGGCGCCATCCCTTGGGGAGAAAGTGCCCTCTCCAGGGGATTTGGCGTTTACTGGGCCAGTCACTATAGTTGGGACACGTTGCCGATGCAGTGCAAACCGCTAAGGCAGCAGGTGAATTACATAACACCCGTCGCGGGGTGGAGCAGCTCGGTAGCTCGCTGGGCTCATAACCCAGAGGTCGTTGGTTCGAATCCAGCCCCCGCTACTAAGATAAGACCCCTACCAGTGCAAATGCTGGTAGGGGTCTTCTTCATTTTGTGATCGGATCGCCATTTGGGGGTTAAACGACAAAATGTGTGTCTGTTGTCGGCGTGTCGCGGGGTTAGATGTGGCCTTTTTGGATGCCGATTGAGTGTGTGTAGTTGGTGTCGATAGCGTTGTCGTAGAGGGCTGGTCGTCCGGTTTCGTGGTCGGCGTGGTTCTCGTTGTGGGTCAGGGTGGATACTTTGGCGAGTTGGTCCTGGCCCCAGTTGGACTGCCTGGCGATCTCAACAGGATCGTCAGGCAGTTCCGTTTACAGATACAGCCACCACTCCAGCATCCGACGCTGATGCTCCCCGGATCGTCCGCGGTGGGTGCGGGTCAGCAGTTTCAGTTGGGCGTTGATGCCGCCTTCAAGGCTGTTGGTGGTGGATTTGATCCGGTTGGCATCGAGGACACCGTCGGGTGGTTCGAGGTAGACGAACAGTAGGTTGTTTCGCCACAGGTGGTTGAGGCTGTTGTAGGCCTTGCGGGTGCGTTCATGCGTCCATGACCAGGTGCGTTGCCGTGTCGCCGGGTCGGTTGTCCACGTTTTCTGGTTCATCCAGTCGCGGTAGACGTTGCCGTATTCGTGTAGCTGCGCACCCCACGCGGCCGCCTCGTCAAGATCGGTGATCTTCGTGAGGTTGAGCGCGAGCTGGTAGATCGCTCGTCCTGCATCGGTGCGTGGGCGTGAGGTGGTGTGTCGGCGTACCACGCGTTGGGCGTGGACGAGACAGCGCTGCACTTTCGTTGTGGGCCAGCATGTCTTGATTGCGCTGGCAGCGCCTTGGCCGCCGTCGATGACAGCGATCAGGGGCGCGGGGATACGTTCGAGGAGCTTTTGGTAGTCGCCGGTGGTCTCACGTGTGCACCAGTGCCAGGCGATGACGTGATCCAAGGTGGCGGCTACGATGAGACACCCGCCGGCGGTGTAGGTGCCGTCGATGAAGACCTGGTCGTAGACCCGGGCCCGACCCCTGGAAGGTGGACACAGGGAATTGAACTTATGCGGTCAAGGTGAGTTTACCGCAGGTGCGGTTTTCGAACTCGAGGGGCGACAGATAATCGCACCATGAGTGTCTGCGCTTCTGGTTGTAGCGCACACACCACGCGAAGACGTCCCGTCTGGCGTGCAGCAGTGAGTCGAAGCGTTTCCGGTTTTGCAGCACCTCGCGTTTCAATGTCGCGTTGAACGACTCCGCTAGCGCGTTGTCTGCGCTGGTTCCCACCGCTCCCATCGATTGGGTCACCCCTAGCATCGTGCATCGTGAGCTAAATGCCTTCGAGGTATAGACACTGCCGTGATCTGAAGAGGGTGTCCGATTGTTTGTGTGCGGGGGCTTGGGTTACAAGTAATCCGCGAATCGGTCAGGGTACGCCACGGCTAGTTGGTTGATGGCTTGTTTCCACCCGGTGGCTTTCGCTCCTTCAATATAGCCGTTGCATTCGATGTCACGTTTCGCTTTCTTCGCTCGCTGGGCAGCGCGCTTGTCCTCGATATTGCAGATCATCAGCCACAGCGTCTTCAGCGCCGCAGTATCGTTCGGGAATTGGCCCCGGTTACGAGTAGCTTTACGCAGCTCAGCGTTGAGTGATTCGATCGAGTTGGTGGTGTAGAGCACCCGCCGTGCCGCAGGCGGGAACTGCAGAAACGGTATGAACCGCTCCCAGGCGTCGCGCCAGACTTTGACCGACTGCGGGTATTTCTGGCCCAACTCTGAGGCCTCGAAGGCATCAAGGCTGGCACGGGCGGTGTCCTCGTTTGCGGCCGTGTAGACCTCACGCAGCGCCCGGGAGACAGATTTGCGGTCCTGGTAGGACACCCACCGGTTCGCAGCCCGAATCAGGTGCACGATGCAGGTCTGCACCATGGAATTTGGCCAGGTTGCCTCCACGGCTTCCGGCAGGCCTTTCAGCCCGTCGCAACAGACGATGAACACGTCTTGGACACCGCGGTTGGCCAGATCCGCGCACACCGATGCCCAGAATGCGGCGCCTTCATTTTCAGCGATCCACAATCCCAAGATGTGCTTGATGCCGTCGATGTCGATGCCAACAGCCATGTAGCAGGCTTTGTTGACGACGCGGTGACCGTCACGGATTTTCACGCGTAGCGCGTCGAGGAAGATCACCGGGTAAAACTCGTCGAGCTGGCGGTTCTGCCAGATCATGACCTCGTCTAACACCGCATCGGTAATCGTGCTGATCGTATCCGGGCTCACATCCACCCCAAGCGTGGTTGCGAGATGGTGCTGAATATCGCGCACCGTCATCCCACCGGCATACAGCGAGACGATCATGTCGTCGAGCTCTGTCAGCCGGCGTGCTCCCTTGGGCACCATCTTCGGGGTAAACGTGCCGGCACGATCCCTGGGCACGGTCACTTCCACTGCGCCATAGCCAGAGTTGACGGTCTTGGTGTACGACCCGTTGCGGTGATTGCCGCCGTGTGTGGGTTCAACCTGGGCTTTGGTTTTACGGTCGGAATGTCCGTAGCCCAAATGCGCATCCATTTCCGCCTGCAGACCAGCGTTGATCGATGCCTGCAACAGGCCTTTGACCAGGTCGCTGGCATCATCAGCGGACGTCGACAGCTCGCTGATCAAGCTGGCGAGCTCAGGATTTTCCATCAGCTTCTCGCTGATCTCGTTGACCCTCGCCGGGTCATGGCCTTTCTTCGGTGACACCGTAGTCATTATCGGTGAAACTCCTTCTAGATCAGAGCCTCACACACAAACTTCCTGACACTCCCGATCTGAATGAAAAATCGCTCCTTTCAGACTGCCTCGGGCGCGCTGTGCTGAGTCCAGCGCATCGATAACCAGATCGACGCGCATGTGGTCAGCAATAGAAAATCCCACCAGCCTGCGGGAATAACAATCGATCACGGTGGCAAGATACATATTGCCGCCACCGGATACCGGCAGGTAGGTAATGTCGCCGACGAGCACGCGATTCGGCGCCGGGGCATGAAACTGCCTGCAAACAAGATCTGGAAAGACACCACGGCCAGCATCTGCCACGGTGGTGCGCACGCGGCGTTTCTTCGTGAACCCCTGGATGCCCATAGTCTTCATGATGCGTGCGACGCGTTTGTGATTGACCACCGCATGCGCCCCCGAATCAGGATCGTTCAACGCCGCGGCGATGCGCTTAGCTCCGTAGAGTCCGTGTTCCTCACGGAACACAGTGCGGATACGAGCACCGAGAACAGCATCGTCAAGAACCTTCTGGCGGCGCGCGGCCTGTGTGTTTTTCCACTTGTAATAGGAAGATCGCCGCACCTTCAGCACGTGGCACATCCGCTTGACCGAATACTCGGTGCGATGGTCCCGGATGAACTTGAAGCGGATCACAAGCCCATCTCTTTCGCAAAATACTGCGCCGCCTTGCGAAGGATGTCTCGCTCTTCTTGAAGAAGCCGGTTCTGCTTCTCGAGTTGTCGGATCCGCTCTAAATCCGATGATGTCCGGGCTCGAGCTGCAGCATCAATCGCGCGGGCTTTTTTGCCCGTGCCATAGCGCTTGACCCAGGCAGCGAGACTGCCACGGTTAACACCGAGATCATGAGCAACCGAATTAAGAGACACACCGTCTGTGTCTTCATACATCGCGACCGCGTCGCGCTTGAACTCCTCAGTATAGGACTTACTGAATCGGCCTGAGTTTTTCGGAGACTACGGGTAAAAGCCTTACTGGGCTCTTCTGGTGGTGTTGAATTCCTCGTAGTCCTGCTCGTATTCGATCGGGGGAACGTCACCGATCGACGAGTGCAGACGTTGGTGATTGTACCAGTAGACCCACGAGGCCGTTTCCGTTTCTACCTCCTGGGCATCCCTCCACGTACGACGTGGATCGAAGCCGATCAGTTCGGTCTTGTAGAGCCCGATCGTTGATTCCATCATCGCGTTGTCCAAGGCGTCACCGGCCGAGCCGATCGAGCCCTGCAACCCGGCCTCGACAAGGGCATCGGTAAACGCCATAGAGGTGTACTGGGCTCCCGCGTCCGAGTGGTGGACGATGCCGGTGGCGGTGAAGTCCATCCTCGTGCGCCGACGGGAAAACAGGGCGTGCTCCAGGGCCATGAGCACCATCCGGGTGTCCATGACCGTGGTGACCACCCAGCCGAGGATCATTCGCGAATAGGCGTCGACAATGAAGGCGACGTAGCAGAAGCCCTCCCGGGTCCAGACGTAGGTGAAGTCCGCGATCCACCACTGATCCGGGTGCGACGGATACGCCCACCGCCGGTTGATCAGGTCCGGGTGCCGGCGGTGGGCCGGGGTGGCCACGGTGGTCTTCTTGCGGTGCATCCCTCGTGACACGCCTTTGATTCCGGTGATCTTCATCAGTCGTTCGACCTGGTCACGGCCAACAGTCATGCCGTCACGGATGGCGGACTTCCAGAGTTTGCGCCGGCCGTAGACCTTGCGGTTGGCCTCCCACAACCGGTAGATGCGGTGGGCGGCGTAGGCCTCGTCGAGTTCAGCGTCCGAGGGGCCGAAGCCGCGGGCCTGATGGTCGTAAAAGGTGCTTGGGGCAATCGCGATGCCATGGGCAGTCAAGGTTTCGCAGATTGACTCGACCCCGAAGCGGTGGCGGTAGGTGCGGATGAACTCCACGATTACCGAAGTTTGCGGTCGAGCTCCGCCTGGGCGAAAAAAGCCGACGCCGTTTTCAAAATCTCATTGGCGCGTCGCAGCTTGGCCACTTCCTTGGCCTGCTCGTCGTAGGCGGCCTGGAGTTGCTGGTAGGACAGGGAACCGGGCTCAGGAGCTTCGGCCTGCTTTTCCTGTTTGCGGATCCAGTTGCGCAGGGTGGATTCCTTCACACCGAGAAGTTCACCGATCTCCCGGCGGGCGCCCGCCTTGGAGATGTCGCCTTCCTCGAGGCGCTCGAAGTACATGCGCACCGCGCGCTCCTGCGTGGCTGCGTCGTACTGACTGGGTCGTGCCATGCTGATCTTCCTCCTAGGGTAAAACCTAGTCTCCGACCAACCCAGGCCGCCTCATACGAGGCATGAACTGAGACTACCCTCCTCCGGCTGTCAACCGGGGCTAGCCTATGTCCACCAACAAGGGGTCAGGTCCCCCGGGCCTGGCCCCCGGAAAGTAGACACGTCGGGGGCTAGCTATGCTGCTTGGGTCAGTGTAGCTGATGTGAGTGCTTCGAAGGTATCGGGGGCTTGAAGGTTGCACCAGGAGTGCCGTCTGCGTGTGTTGTAGCGCATGCACCATCGGAAGACTTCTTGGCGGCAGGTAATGGGATTGTCAAAGACTTTCCGATCACGCAGGACTTCACGCTTTAAGGTGGCGTTGAAAGATTCTGCCAGGGCATTATCGGCACTTGTTCCCACCGCTCCCATGGATTGGCGCACGCCAAGCTGGGTGCAGTGGTCCCTAAATGCTTGTGAGGTGTACACACACTGCCATGATCAGAATGGAAAATTGCCCCTTTAAGGCTTCCACGGACTTTCCTGGCATGAGATAAAGCCTCGATAACCAGCGATACCCGCATGTGATCGGCTAGTGCATGGCCGACGAGTTTGCGCGAGTAGACGTCGATGACCGTGGCCAGGTACATGTTCTTGCCGCCCTTACACGGCAGGTAGGTGATATCGCCTACGTAGACGTGGTTCGGCCTGTCAGCGGTGAATCTGCGGCCTACTAGATCTGGCATGACTCGACGTCCAGGCTTGCGCCTGGTAGTGATACACCGACGGCGCTTAGTAAAGCCTTTTAGCCCCATGGATTTCATAATGCGTGCGACCTTCTTGTGATTGATCGGGCCGAAATCCGTCCCGGCTTTAAGGCTTGCAGCGATGCGTTTAGCACCATAAAGCCCGTGCTCATCATCGAAGATGGTCTTGATTCGTGCACCAATAAGAGCATCGGAACACATCTTTAACCTGCGTTTTTCGCGGGTATTGACCCATTTGTAGAACGAGGAGCGATTGAGCTTTAACACGTGGCACATCCGTGTGATCCGAGTATTCGGTTCGGTGGTCATAGACAAACTGGAAGCGGATTACCAGCGTGTCTCTTTAAGCAAAATATTTCGCGGCCTTGCGCAGGATGTCGCGTTCTTCGCGCAGCTTCGAGACTTCTTTTGTCTCACTGGCGGATTCGTTCAGAATCAGTCGTCGCTTGGGCCTTGTCACGCAGGGTCTTCGTGCGGGCACGTTTGCCGGTGCCGTACTGCTTAAGCCAGGAATAAAGTGAGGAACGATTGATTCCTAGCTCTGCTGAAGCCGCGTGGAGTGAGAGGTCCTCATTGTTTTCGTAGAGGGCCACAGCATCACGTTTGAACTGTTCGGAGTACCTAGGCATGGTGGTAGATTACCTTTCTTCCCAACCCAACCGGGCTGGATATCAGGTGTCTACCTAACAGGGGTCAGGTCCTAGTTCATTAATTTGTATCCATATTCCTATGGAGCTGCTATTGTAATTGCAGGATTTGGCGGGGGTTCTTATTTTCAAACACCTGGTTGTCGAATCTGTCGTAGATTGATGACAGTTATCAACACTGGCATCTGGTTGTTTAGTCAGTTTACGTCGAGAGAGGGCGGGAATGTTGAGTAGGATTAATCAATTCCGACGAGGAGAGGAGGTGGCTCCGTGGGTTGCATTGGCGACGATCCTTGGGAGGGTGTCAGATGGTTTGTGTGTGAGGGATTCCCCTCATACCAAGGAGATGAACCAGAATGACTACCGTGGCACGACGAAACCCAGAGGACTCCGCAAAGATCAAAGCGATCGAGGAAAAGCTCCTCGCCAATCCTGAGATGGCGAAGCTGATCGACGAGCTCGGCACCTCCACCACGGATGCCAACGATCTCGTCCGGGGCCTGCTCCAGGCCTCGATCAACCGGGGCCTCAACGCCGAGATGGATGCCCACCTCGGCTACCAGCACGGCGACCGGAACAGCAAGGAAGCCGCTGGTCAGAACAATTCCCGTAACGGTTCCTACCCCAAGCGGGTCGATTCGAACTACGGACCGGTCGATGTCGCTGTTCCCCGGGACCGTGACGGATCCTTCCTGCCGACAATGGTGCCCAAAGGATCCCGCCGGCTGACCGACGTCGACGACATGATCATCAGTCTCTATGCCGGTGGCATGACCGTCCGAGACATCCAGCACCACATGGCCACCGCCATGGGCGTGGACATCTCCCATGAAACAATCTCCGCGATCACCGATGCGGTCCTCGAGGAGGTCATGATCTGGCAGAACCGCCAACTTGATGAGTTCTACCCCGTGGTCTTCCTCGATGCGTTACGGATCAAAGTCCGTGACGGGGGCCGGGTGGTCAACAAATCCGCGTACCTGGCTATCGGGGTGGACATGGAGGGGATCAAACACATCCTGGGTATCTGGCTGGCTAAAGAGGAAGGAGCCTCGTTCTGGGCGCAGGTGTGTGCCAACCTCGCTACCCGCGGAGTGCACGATGTGTTCATCGTGTGCTGTGACGGGCTCAAGGGTCTGCCGGAGGCTGTGGAAGCCACCTGGCCGGATTCGATGGTCCAGACCTGTGTCGTCCACCTGATCAGGGCAGCAAACCGGTGGGTGGCCTATGGAGATCGTAAGGCGGTGTCCGCCGAGTTGAAGAAGATCTACACCGCCCCCACCGAGCAAACCGCTCTGGCGGCGTTGACGGAGTTCGAGGCCTCCGAGCTGGGGGAAAAGTATCCGCAGTCAGTCAAGGTGTGGCGCGATGCGTGGGACCGGTTCATCCCGTTCCTGGAGTTCCCACCGATGGCTAGGAAGGTGATCTACACCACGAACTCGATTGAGTCGATGAACAACGAGCTGCGTAAAGCCACCCGGAATCGGGTGCAGTTCACCAACGATGAGTCTGCGATCAAAACCTTGTGGTTGATGATCTGCAACATTGAGGACAAACGGGCCGCCAAGCGTGCTAAGCAGGGCAAACGGGTCGCGGCGACCAGCGGCCGGCTGATCGAGGGCAGGCGGGTGACGAACTGGAAGCAGGCCATCAACCAGATGTCTGTGGCTTACCCTGACCGCTTCGAGCCCTACCTCTAATAATCACGCCCCACACACAAACAACTTGACACGCTCATCCTTGGCATTATTGCCCTGGTCCTCAGCATGCTGACGTTCACTCCTTCACAGGCGACAGCGCAGGAGGAGGACGCACCTGGCGCTTCGGAGACCGCAGATACCTCCGTCGAGAAAATTGATGTAGAGCAGCCTGAAGCTCCGGCTGCGGACACAGGAAACACTGGTGACAATTCAACTCAGGATCTAGTTGACGGGTCTGAAGCTTTGACTCCTGCAAAGTCTGCCGGTAAAAACGCAAAGATTTCTACGTTGGCGACCGACGATAGCCCAATTAAGGTCACCGTAGACCGAATCACTAATAACCCGATTGTTGACCCTGAAACTCAGTTGACGGTCGGCGACTCGGCTCGCGTTGAGGGAACTTGGGAAGCTACCCAAACCCTTAACGGTGGCGAAACCTTTACTGTTGGTTTCCCAGATGAGTTGAGCATCCCTGCTAATTACTCCTTCGATGTAACCTCGGACGGTACTGGTGATATCGACGCGGGCGTCAAGATTGGCGAGTGCGTAGTCAACTCTGACAACACCTTTACCTGTACTCTCAACGACGAAGTTAAGGATAAAGAAGATGTCAGCGGTACTTGGTGGATCGCAGCAGAAGCTCGCGAATACATCACTGAAGAGAGCCTGACTTTTGAGGTTCCGGGTGAAGACGTAGTTGTCAAGCTTCCTGGCGATGGCGGCGGCATCTCTGATGGTGCTGGCCCAATGGAGACTGAGAAGAAGGGGCGCGTTCTCGAGGACCGCACCTCCATTAAGTGGACTGTTGATATCGCGGGCGCGCTATTGGTGACCGAGGATGCCGACGAAGATGGCGTTGTCGTATTGGAAGATGAACTTTCCGAGCACCTCAATTTCTGTCGTCCTGGACAGGCCAAGCTTTTCGGTGGACGTCCAAACAACCAGAATGAAATTGGCGAGTTAACTTACGACGATAACGGCAATCTCACCGTTGCTCTCAACGACGGTGAAGAATTCCGCTCGGACTTCCTCTACACCTTGGAATACGTCACTTGTCTTGCTGATGCAGATCTTTTGATCACCGAATCCGGCATTGACAACGATGACTTCGCTAACACCATCGTTATCGGTGAGAAAAAGTACGACGGCATCATCGGTGACTACACCGACTGGGAGCCAGTTGTTCTGCGTAAGGAAGGTTTCCTCCGCGGCGGGGAAGACCGTTTCCAGAAGGCAACGTGGAGAATCTTCGAACACGGTTCAGCACTGGTAGACGCTGAAAACATCACACTGAAGGATGACTTCGGTGCCTCCCAGGAAGTCTGCGAAGGCGGACTGAACATTGCTGTATTCGAGCAGACTCAGCGTCCTGTATGGAACGAAGATGAAAACCGCTTTGAGCAGGGCTGGACTAATATCACCAGCAACTTCTCCGGTGTAAACGGTGTTGCTGACGCAGGTGATAACGGATTCGATACCACCATCGAGTGGAGCAACTTCGACTTCGACCCAACGAAGAACTACCAGTTCCAGTACACCAACTGCTTGACCACCGATGGCATTCCGGATTCGGAAACTGAATTTGGTAATAATGCAGTATTTAACGGTGCAGAGCTTAAGGCGACCACTAAGTCCCCAGGGTTTACCCAAGACAAGTCTGGACGCTTGAACACTGAGCCGAAGGTAGTTGGCGGACAAACCCAGCCTGCTGGTACTACTGTTGACTGGACCGTTCGTGTTGACGGCTACCAGATTGAAGATCTTGACACCCTGGATATCACTGATGAATTCTCTGATACCCAGGCAGTCTGCGAAGCAGGCAATGCGGATCTGAAGGATCGACTGAACTTCAAGCTGGAAGCACGCGACTTCGTAAAAAATGGCGGCAAAGAGACTGTTGATCTCACCGGCGCTACCGATGTCGACCTCACTGGTAATACCCTGACCTTCTCCATGGATGCAGATGAGTTCGGCGAAGATCACTTCAGCCGTGACTACTCCTACTTCATCACCTACACGATGTGTACCTCCAGTGGCGGTCTCGATGAGAAGGGCACCACGTACGGAAACTCTGTTGATGTTAACGGCGTTAAGTTGAACAGTAATGTTGAACAAAGCTGGGACGGCGGCGCCGATGGAAACGGTGTTTCCCGCGGCTCCTTCAGCTTGCTCAAGACTCAAGCAGGCGGCTCCGCAGACTTCGGTGAAGACGCTGAATTCACCGTGCTCGTTGAGGAATTCGCACCTGTCCGTGATGACGATGACAACCTTGTTCCAGCTGATCTGACCGATGCGTCGGTGACTCCGGTTCAGCGCTACGAGATCAAGGTAAAGGCAGATGGCACTCCAGTCTCCGGGCACTACGCTCGTGGTAACAACTGGCAGATCCGTCTGACCGAGGTTGGATTCCCAGAGGACTCTGGCTTCATTTTCGAACCAGGCCGTTTCGTTGACTCCAAGAAGGACGGCGTGACCGTTAGTGAAGATGGCTCTGAAGCTATCATCGCTATTAAGCCACGTGAAAACATTGAGGTGGAACTGCGCAACCGGGCTAACCTGGGCAGCGCAACCATCTCTAAGGAAGTAGTAGGCAAGGCAGCTGATGCAGTTGGTAACCAATCCTTCGAGGTTCTAGCTCGCATCACCAACCCAGACGGCACCAAGACTCAGCAGACTCTTGTGCTTGGAAATAGCGAAGAAGCTACCATCCCTAACCTCAAGGTCGGAACCATCGTTAAGTTCAGCGAGGCTCGTCCTGCTGACAACGACCAGGTAACCTGGGGCGACCCAGAGTTTGTACCAGGTGATGAAATCACTATCACCCAGGACAACCCGAATGTTAAGGTTCAGCTGAAGAACAAGGCTAACGACACCTACGGCACCTTCAAGATTAAGAAGAAGCTAGAGGGTCCTGAGCAGTACAACAGCAATGTTCCTGACACCTACCTTGTCCGCGCAACGTGGACTGACGCAAATGGTCAGTCTCAGAGCAAGGAACTTCAGGTTCCAAAGAACGGCTCCGTCGACTTCGGCGAAGACCTGAAGAACGGCACCGTTGTAACCTTGGAAGAAATCCTTCCGGAAAACGGTAACGGTCTGGCGTGGGGCGTTCCAGCTTGGTCTGGTGACGTCACTGTCGGCGAAAACAACCTTGGCGAAGTAACCATCGGCAAGGACGTGAAGAACGTTAAGCTGAAGAACTACGTCGATAAGAACGATGGCACCATGCGTGTTATCAAGTCTGTCGAAGGCGAAGCTGCTGAAGCTGTGCCAGAAGACGTTGAGTTCACCGTCAAGGCAACGTGGAAGTCCGGCACTGAGTACAAGTCAGAAATCCTGACTATTACCCAGGGTGAGGCAACCGCACTGTCTGAGAAGCTGCCAGTAGAAACGGAAATCACCTTTACCGAACTCGACCTGCCAGAGATTGAAGGCGTCGCGTGGGGCAACATCACCTGGGGCACTGACCCAACTGGTGAGTCCTGGTTGAAGGCGAACCCGGATGGAAGCTACACCGGAATCATTTCCGATAACCCAGAAGAGGGTCGCCTCGTTACAGTAAGCAACGAAGCCCTGTGGGCACCAGGTGCTATCTCTTACGAGAAGTACATCATCACTGATGAATCTGGTGCCGGTATCCCAGCTGCAGAAGCTAACCTGCCAGAAGGCGCTGAGTTTGAGGTCTCCATCGAGAACATCGAACTGCCAGCCGGCAAGGAACTTCCAGCAGATGCAGGCATCGCTGTTGGTGACATCATCACCCTGAACGCTGCTAACGGTTTCAAGTGGGAATCTGACAAGGTTCTGCCTAAGGGCACCACGGTCACCTTCAGCGAATTGACCCCGAAGCCACTGCCAGGTATCGACTGGAGCACCCAGATTAACTACATCGTCAATGGTGAATCCGCCGACGCACCAGCAGCTGACATCGAAGCTAATGAAGTCACCGAGGTTGAAATCCACAACCGCGTTATCCCAACCACGACCGTTGACGTTGACAAGATTGTCACCGGTCCAAAAGGCAACGCTGTAACCAAGGATGAGAACGCACTGTTCCAGGTCACTGCTTCGTGGACCGATGTAGACGGCAATGACCGCCACTGCATCCTGAATGTAGTTCCTGGCCAGCAGGCAGAAGTACACCCAGAACCAGCAAACTGCGATGCATCTATTATCGACGGTAAGCCTTCGTTCCCACTGAACACGGAGATCACCTTCGAAGAAACCGGTGCAACCACCGACGTTTCCAACGTCAAGTGGGCAGAGGTTCTCTGGACGGTTGCGGGCGGCTCCGCCAACATCTCTGAGCTGGAAGGCTCTGAGACCGGCGTAGTTGTTGAATTGACCGGTGAAGCAAACGACCCAGTTAAGCTGTCCTTGGAAAACAAGACCAGCGCTAACGGTCTGATCATCATCCCAATTCCTATCTTCCCAGGTGACCACACCCCAACACCTCCAACCCCAGATACGCCAACTCCAGGTGAGCCTTCCAAGCCAGGTGAGCCATCTGAGCCAACCGATCCATCTGACCCATCCTCGCCAAGCGAGCCAGGTGACACTCCGAAGTCTCCAGGTTCTGGCCCAAGCCAGCCATCTGACGGACCTTCCGGTTCAAAGGGCGGCGGCTTGGCTAACACCGGTGCATCCGTACTCGGCGTTGCAGGCGCAGGTCTGCTGCTGCTAGTCGGTGGTGCATGGTTGGCACTTCGCGGTCGCGGCAACAAAGAAGCCTAAACCAGGCCCCAACAATTAAGAAACAACTATTAAGTAGGAAAGGAGGGAAACTATGTTAAGTATGATTCCAATCGGAATTAACATCGAAGACATCCAGTACGTCGGCTCTTCGGTCGTCGACTGGGGGGTAGACCTCGCTATCTGGCTTTACGAAGCACTGGGTCCAGTCGGAAGCGCAACTTTCGGCAGTAGCGATCCAGCTGGTGGAATTGATATCCCAAAGCCAATCTAAACCTGCAAGCTACTTTGGTAGCTTCTAGGTAAAGACAACTCAAGGGTCTGACTCTGATTTAACATCGGAGTCAGACCCTTGTTTTGTTTCCAGGAAGTATGAATTCACTGCCTACTTAGCTCTCAATTGTTCCCGCTTGTTCCAATTTCATCTATTGCGCTGAGCTTCGGTAATACAACAATACCTATTGATGTATTGAAATGATGGTCAAGTCCCGTGTAGTGGTGTAGCCGTCTAGCTTTCGGCTCGGTATGTAGTTCGGGGTTGTGGTTAGGCGGTTAGCTGGTGATGGTCGCCATGATCATCTCCTGAGTGGTGCATGAGTTGTTTGGTGTGTTCGAGTGCGGACAGTGACATGTAGCGTTTTTGCTGGATCCAATCGTCGTGCTGCTCGGCAAGAACCGCCCCGACAAGCCGGATGATGGATTCGCGGTTCGGGAAGATGCCGACGACGTCGGTGCGCCGGCGGATCTCCCGGTTTAACCTTTCGGTGGGGTTGTTTGACCAGACTTTCGTCCAGACTGGTTTCGGGGCTGCGGTAAACGCCAACACCTCATCGAGGGATTCCTCTAGATAGGCAGCGACCTGCGGGAATTTCGGTTCCAACAGGTCAACTACCTCGCGGGCTTGTCCCCAGGTGGATGCGGCATCGGGTTGCTGGAAGATTTGTCAGCGCTCTTTGAAAAGTAGCCTAAAACGCTCCCCGAAAAGTAGCCCATCCGAAAAAGATTGGATGGGTGATTTCTTTGGAGCAATGGGCACAGATCCGATACCTGCGTGGGCAGGGTTTATCGATACGCAAGATTGCCAACGAGGTTGGCTGCGCGAAGAAGACTGTCGAGCGGGCACTCGCTTCGGATTCGCCTCCGAAGTACTCGACGCGTCGGGTTAAGACCACGAGTTTTGATGCCTTCGAACCACAAGTACGCGCGCTGCTGGCTGAAACTCCACGTCTTAACGCAAAAGTCATCGGACAGCGCGTTGGGTGGACCGGGTCAGAATCGTGGCTGCGCAAAAACATTGCCCGGATCCGACCCGAGTATCTTCCCGCAGACCCTGAATCGGCCTGAGTTTTTCGGAGACTACGGGTAAAAGCCTTACTGGGCTCTTCTGGTGGTGTTGAATTCCTCGTAGTCCTGCTCGTATTCGATCGGGGGAACGTCACCGATCGACGAGTGCAGACGTTGGTGATTGTACCAGTAGACCCACGAGGCCGTTTCCGTTTCTACCTCCTGGGCATCCCTCCACGTACGACGTGGATCGAAGCCGATCAGTTCGGTCTTGTAGAGCCCGATCGTTGATTCCATCATCGCGTTGTCCAAGGCGTCACCGGCCGAGCCGATCGAGCCCTGCAACCCGGCCTCGACAAGGGCATCGGTAAACGCCATAGAGGTGTACTGGGCTCCCGCGTCCGAGTGGTGGACGATGCCGGTGGCGGTGAAGTCCATCCTCGTGCGCCGACGGGAAAACAGGGCGTGCTCCAGGGCCATGAGCACCATCCGGGTGTCCATGACCGTGGTGACCACCCAGCCGAGGATCATTCGCGAATAGGCGTCGACAATGAAGGCGACGTAGCAGAAGCCCTCCCGGGTCCAGACGTAGGTGAAGTCCGCGATCCACCACTGATCCGGGTGCGACGGATACGCCCACCGCCGGTTGATCAGGTCCGGGTGCCGGCGGTGGGCCGGGGTGGCCACGGTGGTCTTCTTGCGGTGCATCCCTCGTGACACGCCTTTGATTCCGGTGATCTTCATCAGTCGTTCGACCTGGTCACGGCCAACAGTCATGCCGTCACGGATGGCGGACTTCCAGAGTTTGCGCCGGCCGTAGACCTTGCGGTTGGCCTCCCACAACCGGTAGATGCGGTGGGCGGCGTAGGCCTCGTCGAGTTCAGCGTCCGAGGGGCCGAAGCCGCGGGCCTGATGGTCGTAAAAGGTGCTTGGGGCAATCGCGATGCCATGGGCAGTCAAGGTTTCGCAGATTGACTCGACCCCGAAGCGGTGGCGGTAGGTGCGGATGAACTCCACGATTACCGAAGTTTGCGGTCGAGCTCCGCCTGGGCGAAAAAAGCCGACGCCGTTTTCAAAATCTCATTGGCGCGTCGCAGCTTGGCCACTTCCTTGGCCTGCTCGTCGTAGGCGGCCTGGAGTTGCTGGTAGGACAGGGAACCGGGCTCAGGAGCTTCGGCCTGCTTTTCCTGTTTGCGGATCCAGTTGCGCAGGGTGGATTCCTTCACACCGAGAAGTTCACCGATCTCCCGGCGGGCGCCCGCCTTGGAGATGTCGCCTTCCTCGAGGCGCTCGAAGTACATGCGCACCGCGCGCTCCTGCGTGGCTGCGTCGTACTGACTGGGTCGTGCCATGCTGATCTTCCTCCTAGGGTAAAACCTAGTCTCCGACCAACCCAGGCCGCCTCACCCCGTGGATACGCTCACCCATCTTCCCGGGCGTGAAATCCAGTGCGACCTGACTTTTGCCGCCGGCGGGCTGCCCGATGCAAACGGTGTGCACCGGCCATTCCCGGTGCTAGTGATGGCGGCATCGCATTCCCGATTCGCCGCGGCTTGTCTGCTTCCGACTCGTACAACTGATGATCTGATAGCTGGGATGTGGCAGCTCATCGAGCGCGACTTTAAAGCCGTGCCCGACCGGCTGGTATGGGACCGGGAAGCCGGCATCGGCAAGGCCCGCCTGTGTGAGCCAGTCGCTGCGTTCGCCGGTGCAATCGGCACCAAGATCGTCCAGGCCCCGCCGAGAGATCCGGAATCGAAAGGCATCGTTGAACGCACCAACGGCTATATGAAGCGCTCCTTTTTCCCAGGCCGGCACTTCAGCAACCCGCAGGATGTGCAAGACCAGCTCGATGAATGGTTTAGCACCGTGGCCAACACCCGCACCCATGCCACGTTGAAAACCCGCCCGATCGATCTGTTTCACACCGACCAACAGTCCATGCGTCCACTTCCGCCGTATACCCCAACGATCGGGATCCGTCCTGCGGTACGCCTGCCACGCAACTACTACATCACCGTCGACACCAACCAATACAGCGTCGACCCCGCCTTCATCGACAGGCTTGTGACCGTGCGCACCTGTCTAGAAGAAATCACTGTCACAGGACCATCCGGCGAAATCGCTGCCTGCCACCGGCGTTACTGGGGCAAACACCACGTCATCACCGACCCTGCCCACCGACACGCCGCACGACGCATGCGACAGCTAATCACCGGACCCCAACGACACAACCACACACCAGACAACGACGTAGAGGTAGCCGACTTAGCCATCTACGACTCAATCGCCTAGCCCCCAAAGAAGATTGGATTCGACTATGCCCCACACGCACGCCCACGACACCCAAGCAACGATTGCGCACCTGTCACAGACGCTGAAAGCCCCACGTATCAACACCGTTTACGCCACCATTGCTGAACAAGCACGCGCAGAATCGTATACCTACGAGGAATACCTCGCCGCGGTACTTTCAGTAGAAGCCACCGCACGCGCTGAATCCGGAGCGCGCCAACGCGTTAAACGAGCCGGTTTTCCAGCAGTCAAAACCATCGCCGATTTCGATTTCAGCGCCCAACCCGGCATCGATCGCGCCGACATCGCTCGACTAGAAACCGGTGCCTGGGTCGCAACCGCTGAAAACGTCGTCCTTCTAGGCCCACCAGGCACCGGAAAAACACACCTAGCTACAGCCCTAGGCATAACCGCTGCTCAGCAAGGCTACCGAGTACTGTTCGACACCGCCGCAGGGTGGATCAACACACTCACCGAGGCACATAACACCGGACGACTCGAATCCGTACTCAAACGCCTAAGCGGATACCACCTGCTCATCATCGACGAACTCGGATACATCCCCGTTGAGGCAGACGCCGCAAACCTGTTCTTCCAACTCGTCTCACGCCGATACGAACACGGATCCATCATCGTCACATCCAACCTGGCTTTTTCCCAATGGGCCCAATGCTTCGGAGACGTCACCGTTGCAACTGCCATGGTCGACCGCATCGTCCACCACGCAAAAATCTTCCAACACCGAGGAGTAAGCCACCGCATCAAAGGCCGCGAACTCACAACACCACAAACAAATCAGGCACAATAACTACGACCACACTGGGCTACTTTTCAAAGAGCGCCAGTGGGCTACATTTCGAAGAGCACTCACAAGATTGTCTGGAACATCGCCGAGACCATCGGCCATTGTGTTTTCGGGACTTTCTCGTAGAGGTTTTTCGCAAAGTGGGTGCGGCACCGCTGCCAGGATGCATCAGGCAGCACTTCGGAGATGGCGTGCTGGATGCCTTCGTGGGCGTCACTGGTGACCAAATAGACACCACGCAGCCCGCGGGCTTTTAGATCTTGGAAGAAGCCTTCCACGATGCGTTGGATTCCGCGGTGGCGACATGCATGCCGAGCATTTCGCGGTAGCCGTCGGCGTTGACCCCGGTGGCAAGCAGTACGGAGCATTTGACCACCCGGCCGCCTTCACGGACTTTGATCGTGAGCGCGTCGCACGACAGGTAGGCGTACCCGCCGGGATCGAGTGGGCGGTTTTTGAAATCTGTGACCATCTCGTCGAGTTCTTCCGACATGCGTGAGACTTGGGATTTCGACATATTGGCAATCCCAAGTGTTGCCACCAGGTCATTCATCCTGCGGGTGGAGACCCCCTTGAGATAGCACGTGGCAATCACCGTTGAGAGTGCCCGTTCTGCACGCGTACGGCGCTCTAACAGCCAGTCCGGGAAGAACGCTCCGTGGCGCAACTTCGGTACTGCCACATCGATCGTGCCGACACGGGTGTCAAGGTCACGGTGGCGGTACCCGTTGCGGTGGTTGACCCGCTCGGTGGAAGCAACACCGTATTCGGCGCCGCAAACGGTGTCGGCCTGGGCGGAGAGGATCTGGTTGATAAACCCTTGCAGCATCTGCCGCATCAGGTCCGGGGAAGCTTGGGCGAGCAGATCATCCAAGTAGGTTGCCGGGTCGATAGAATACGGTGCAGTGGTCATCGTCATGTGCCTTTCGGTGAGATGTGGTAGTTGAGTCGAAAGGTTACTGGCGGTGGCCACCCCACTATTTCGCAGGGCCCACCATCTGCAAGCATTACACCACACTAAGGGGCACAACCCAATGAGATCCCCAACCGACGGGCGACCTCCGAGTTCGATGCCCCGGTTGCGCATTCCAGTACGATCCGGGAGCGGAGCGCGAGGTCCTGGGTGGTTTTGCGTCGCCGGACCCAGCGTTGCAGTTGGTCGCGTTCATCATCGGTCAAGGTCAGTGGGGCTAACGCCGGTCCTCGGTGTGCCATACCCAATTTTACAATGATCCAGCAGCGAATTAACGGCGCAGGACACTAGGCGAGCTTCCCCCAGGGAACCAAACTCCCGGCGATCGTCTGACAGGCCGGAAGGAGTGTCCGGAAGTCGATGTTGATTCCAGTCCCGTCTGATATGACCCATACGGTGCCGCTGACGGGACAATCCATGAGTGAGTTCCTCTGGATAGCCCGGGGGTTGAGTGGGGGTAAGCGGTTCTCCGACAGATCGGACGGACTGTTCTCGCCACGGGCCCCACTGGTGACTCGCGGGGAGAAGCATCAGTGCGTGGGCTTTTCTTCGTGGTCGATGCCGGCGTGTTCCTGGCCCTTCTGGAAGTTGAGCAGGCGAAGCGCGTTCGCGACGACGATGAGGGTGGATCCCTCATGGATGAGCACGACGGCGCCGATATTAAGCCCAAGGAAGGTCGCGATGATGAGGAAAACGACGATGGCGAGGCTGGCGATGAGGTTCTGTCGGATGATCCGGCTGGCGGCCCGGCTCAGCCGGACAGCGAACGGGATGCGTCCGAGGTCGTCGCTCATCAGCGCGATGTCGCAGGTCTCTAACGCGACCGTCGACCCGGCAGCACCCATCGCAATGCCGACGTCAGCGCGGGCCATCGCGGGGGCGTCGTTGACGCCGTCGCCGATCATCGCGATCGGGCGGTATGTCTTGGCCAGGCTCGTGATGTGAGTGACCTTGTCCTCGGGGAGGAGCTCTCCGATCGCCGTGTCGACGCCGACTTCCTGACCTACCGCGTCGGCGACCCGCTGATTGTCGCCGGAGATCATGACCAGATGGCCGACCCCTGTGTCCCGGAGCGCGTTGAGCACCTGGGCGGATTCGGCGCGGGAGGCGTCCATCACTCCCACGACCCCCAGGAAGCGGTCACCACGACGCACGATCATCAACGTCTGCCCAGAGTCGCGGGCTTCGGCGTAGGCCTTGGCCAGCGAGGAGGGCAGTTCAAGCTGCTGTTCGTCGAACATGCGCAGGTTGCCGATTTCGACCCGCTCTCCGTCGATCGTCGCGGTGATGCCGCGGCCGGTGAGTGCCGAGAGGTCGGTGGCCACCAGCCGCCCGGTCTCGGGGACGCGGGGTGCAAGGTCGCGGACGATCGCGGCGGCGAGGGGGTGGTCGCTGAGAGATTCGACCGACACGAGTGTCGGGATCAGTTCCGATTCGGACGTGTCATCGGCGGGAACGAGCGAGGTCACTCGTGGTGCGCCCCACGTGAGGGTGCCGGTCTTGTCGAACGCTATCGCCTCTACTCGTCCGAGTGTCTCGAGCGGGGCACCGCCCTTGACGAGCACGCCGGCCCGGGCAGCGCGAGCCACACCCGCCAGGACCGCGGCTGGGGTGGCGATCGCGAGAGCACATGGACTCGCGGCGACGAGCACGGTCATGGCGCGGTAGAAAGCGTCGGAGAACGGTTGCGCGAACACGAACATCGACACCAACAAGGTGGCGATGACCCCGAGGATCACGGCGGGCACGTACCAGCGCTGGAACCGGTCGATGAACTGCTGGGTCGGGGACGCGGCCTGGTCGGCGGTGCGAACGAGCTCGACGACTTTGCTCAGCGTTGAGTCGGCGGCGGTCGCGGTGACCTCGATCTCGAGCACGCCGGACCCGTTCACGGTGCCGGCGAACACTCGATTGGCGGCGGGGAGGGTGTCAATCGTGTGCATCGTCCGCTGTGGGTCGGCCACCGGTTCCTTCTCCACGGGGATCGACTCGCCCGTGACCGCTGATTGATCAACGGCGGACATCCCGGAGATCACGAACCCGTCCGAGGGGATGCGGGAATTCGGGCGGATGACCACGATGTCTCCGACCACGAGCTCCTCCACGGGCACTTCCACGGGTTCGGTATCACCGCGGCGCACCAGGGCGCTGCGGGGGGCGAGCTCGGCGAGGGCCTCAATGGACTTGCTGGCGCGGCTGAGGGCGTACTCCTCGAGGGCGTGGCCGAGGCTGAACAAGAACAGCAGCACCGCTCCCTCCGCCCACCGGCCGATGAGGGCAGCGCCGACCGCGGCGACAAGCATGAGGAAGTCAACCTCGAACTTCCCCCGCAGCGTGGAGGAGATAGCGGTGCGGATGGTGAAGAACCCACCGAAGAAGTAGGTGGCGAGAAAGAACGCCAACGGCCATCCGACCATCGGCAGCCCCAAGGCGAACTGCGCAATCATCCCACCGGCGTAAGTGACGCCGGCGGCGATCGCGAACCCCAACTCCCAGCGTGCGGAGCCGTGGGCATGATCGCCGGTAGGGGTGGTCGGCGCTGTCGGTGTCAGGGTTGTGGGGGATCCGTTCGGGGCAGCGTAGTCGCCGGGGTCAGGGTCATGATCGTGCTCGCTCATGCCTGTAGCCTAACGGGGAAAACCCCTTATTGAAAGCTTATTAAAATCCTTGAGGGCATCCCCTCCCGCACCCTCCGTATAGACATCGAGTGGGCCGCAACGTGTGGTGCGCAAGGCTGCGCTTAGAACCGCTCGCGCCGGCGGTTGGTGAATTTCCGGGAGTGGTTCGGCTGGCTGTCGCCGTAACGGTCGTGCAACATGCGTGCACGGGCACCAGAGGATGCGGAAGTAGGGGCTTGGGCATGGGCGAGACCCTGGGTGCCATTTTCCGGGTGAGTGGTGCGGAGGGCGCCCACCGTGTCGGAATCTGTCTCTTCGTCCTGGGAGTCCCCGGTCTGCTGCGAGGATGCGGATCCGTCGGCCAGCTCGGCCTCCTCGCGGCGCACGCGGCGGCGTTCCTTTAACTCCGCCCAGATGAAGTAGCCCAGGCCGAGCGGGCCATGATGCCAAAGGCGATCCACTGGAAGGCGTAGGACAGGTGTGAGCCGCGGTCGAGCATGGGCACCGGGATGGCGTTGATCTACCCGGCCTGTCCCTCGGCCAGCTGCACATAGTCCTGTGCGAGATCTGTGCCGGTCACCTCGGCGCTCTGCTCGGTGTTGATGCCGTAGACCTGGCGGTAGCCCTGGTCCTCGATCGGCGGGGACATCGGTGTCTGCTCGGCAAATCGGGCGTGGCCGAGAATGGACTGCTCACCGGTCGGCGGGGTGTCCATCGGGGGGACACCGCCCTCGAACGGCGTTTGAAAACCACGGTTGACCAGGATCACCTCACCGGAGTTCAGCTGGAAGGGGGTCAGGGCGTGGAAGGCGGGGGAGGAGTCGACCGGACGGTTGCGCATCAAGACCTCATCCTCGGGCAGATAGTGGCCCTCAAGGATGACCCGCGCCCATTCCTCCTCAGGCTCAATGCTGCCCTGGGCGTCGAAGACCTCCTCGGCGGGGACGGGCTCGACCTCGAAGGCGGCCTCGATCTGATCGTTGCGCTCGACGATGGCACCGTCCCTGCTCAGCTGCCATGGGGCCAGAAAGGTAAAGGAGAAATAGGAGAAGGCGATGATGGCGAGGACACCGAACACCCAGCCGGGCCGGAGGAATGTCCTCCAGCCCTTCTTCTGCGCGGCCCGCTCGTACCTGCGTTCATGTGTGCTGCTCACGGCCATGACTTCTACTTCCCCGTCCGGTGAGAAAATGCATTCTTTTCCAGTGTGCTGATGGGTGAAAACACTAGTAGACCCGGGTCTTTCCGTGCGCATCCTCATCCGTGGGAACCGTGGCCGTCGCCACCGGGTTGAGGTCAGGATGCTTGGTGCGGGCGGCCCGTAGGCCGTTGGTGATGACGATGACCTCGGCCACCTCGTGGACCAGGACCACCGCCGCCAGTCCCAGCACGCCGGTGATCGCCAGCGGGAGCAAAACGATGATGATCGCCAGGGACAGGACGATGTTCTGGTTGATGATGGCCCGTCCCCGGCGGGCATGGTGCAAGGCACGGGGGATCAGGCGCAGGTCATCGCCGGTAAACGCCACGTCCGCGGACTCGATGGCGGCGTCCGAGCCCCTGGCACCCATGGCGATGCCGATGTCTGCCGAGGCCAGGGCGGGGGCGTCGTTGATGCCGTCGCCGATCATCGCCACCGGACCCCGCTCATGCAGGTCAGCCACGGCCCGGGCCTTGTCCTCCGGGCGCAGCTGCGCACGGACGTCCTGGATGCCGGCCTCGACGGCCAGGGCCTGGGCGGTGCGGGTGTTATCGCCGGTGAGCATGGTGATCCCGAAGCCTTCGGCAGTCAGTGACCTGATGACCTCGGGGGTTTCGGGGCGTAGTTCATCGCGGACCCCGACTATCCCGACGGGTTGGTCGTCGCGGTGGACGATGACCACGGTCATGCCCTGTTCTTCCAGGGACTCCACCTCGGTGGCCAGAGGCCCAGGGGAAAGCCAGCGGGGGCTACCCACGGCAATCCGGGTTCCGGTGATGACTCCGGTAATGCCCTGGCCGGCGGCCTCCGAAACCTGCTGGGCCACCGGAGGGTGGGGTGCGGCGGCGGTGATCGCCGCGGCCAGCGGATGGGTGGAGTGAGCCTCCAGTGCCGCCGCCCAGTCGAGGACCTCGGCCCGGTTGACTCCCCCGGTGGTGAGCACCTCCGTGACGGTGGGTCGGTTGCGGGTCAGGGTGCCGGTCTTGTCCAGGGCCAGATGCCGGATGCCGCCGAGGCGTTCAAAGGCGGCGCCGGATTTGATGACCACACCGAATTTACTGGCCGCCCCGATTGCCGAGACCACCGTGACCGGCACCGAGATCGCCAACGCGCACGGGGAAGCGGCCACCAAGACGACCAGGGCACGCTCGATCCACACACCGGGATCACCGAGCAGGGAACCGATGGCGGCCACGAGGATGGCCAGGATGAGGACCCCGGGCACCAGGGGGCGGGCCAGACGGTCAGCGATCCGGGCCCGTCGGCCCTTGTCGTTCTGGGCCTGCTCCACCAGCTTGACGACGGTGGTCAGGGAGTTGTCCGTGCCGGCGGCGGTGGCCTTGACCTCGAGGGCGCCGGAGGTGTTGATGGATCCGGCCAGCACCGCATCGCCGGGCCCGACTTCGACGGGGATGGATTCACCCGTGATCGCCGAGACATCCAGGCTGCTGTGACCTGAGCGGACCACCCCGTCGGTGGCCAGGCGTTCCCCGGCGGCCAGGCGCAGAATGTCCCCGGGGACGAGGTCTTCGACCTGTACGGTGCGGGCACCCCCGTGAGCAGCGACGATCGTGGCGGTCGAGGGGATGAGTGTCAGCAGGGCGCGCAGGCCCGAACGGGCCTTGTCCATCGCCTTATCCTCCAGCGCCTCGGCGATGGAGTAGAGGAAGGCCAGGGCGGCGGCCTCCTCAATGAATCCCAGCAGGACCGCACCGGTGGCGCTGATGGTCATCAGTAACCCGATGCCCAGTCGGCGAGAGGTGAACAGCCCCTTGAGTGCCCCGGGAACGAACTGGGAAGCACCCAGCAGAAGGGAAACCCAGAACAAGGTGGTGGCCATCAGTCCGGCCCCCGGGATAAACCACTCGAGGATCAGGCCGAGGAGCAGGGTCAGTCCGGAAGCCACCGGGAGGAGGATGGCGCGGTCACGCCACCACGGGGTGTGCTCATCTTCTTCGGTCATCGGTGCGGACGGTTCACAACCACAGGCAGACGTCATGACTGCTGGCCTCCGTCCGTATCGCAGCAACCGGCAACCGGGCACTGCGGGTCCAGGCAGGCGGCGTCCTCATCGACGGCGAGGGTGGTCTCCAGCAGAGCGGTCAAGGCCTGAGCCAGGTGGGCATCAGCAATGTCATAGCGGGTGCGCCGCCCCTCTGGCTCGGCGACCACGATCCCGCAGTCCCGCAGGCACGTCAGGTGATTGGAGACGTTTGAGCGCGTCAACCCTAGTTCCCGGGCCAGTTGCGCCGGATAGTTCGGGGCATCGAGCAGGGACAACAGAATCCGGGACCGCGTGGGATCGGCCATGGCACGACCCAGGCGGTTCATCACATCGAGACGGGAAGCAATGGTCAGCATGCGCTGACCATACAGTGGTGAATGACTAATCTGCAAGCATCCCCTGGCGGGGTCGTCCTCGGGTACCTGGCCAGCATCAGGTGGGGGTCCTGAGACATATCCGGAGGCAGGAAGAGGGGCCCGTGGCATGGCACATCTGCACGGGAGGATGTACCGGGTGCCTCTTTCACTCTTTAACGCGCGTCACGACGTCGGACGACCAGGACACCGGCACCGGCGATGGCCCCGAAGACGGCCAGTCCCACGAGGGTCGGGACTATCAGATCGCTCCATCCGGAGGTGTCTTCCTCGGCGGTGTTCTCGGCAGCGGGGGTCTCCTCCACCGGCTCGGCGTCACCCGTGGTGGCAGCGGCCGCGTCGCCGGCGACGGTGAAGGTGGTTGAGCTGCGGGTGGCGTGGCCGTCGGAGGAGAGGATCTGGAAGCCCACGGTGTAGTCGCCTGGTCCACCACTGATATCCGCCGGCAGGTCGAGGGTCACCAGTCGATCCTTGATGGTCGGCTCACCACTGAACAGGAGGTCACCGGAATCCTGATCGGTGATGGCCACGGTGCTGAAACCCTCCTGGGGAAGCCCCGAGAACTCCAGTTCGATGCTGCGCGGGAACTCCTCGACCACCTCACCGTCCGCGGGATTGCCACCGATCACCGAGTCATGCGCAAGGGCAGCCGGGGTGGCTACGACACTCAGGGCACCGACCGCCACCACAGCGGCGATGACACGACGAGGGAGCATGGGAGAGATGATCACGAAAGTCCTCCTGGACTGGGCCGGCTCTTCAACCGGATGTGAGCGACTAAGGCACCTGCTTGCGGGAGGTACCAAGAGAGTGGTCGGAACGGACGGGGGGAAAGTTCCCGGCCACGCCGCCTTCACCGGGTGTTGTTCTTCACAGGTAGATGCACCCCTGCAGGGGGTGAACCGGGGGAAGATACTGGTCCCTGGGCAATTTACAAGAACACCAGCAGGCCCCATTAGGGTGAACCCCACGCCAGCTTCCGAACGCATCAGGAGAGCGGAGGCGGCTTGGACGGCGAAATGGACACAGATGACCCACCCGGTAAATGACACCCCCACTGCCACGGATACGACCGCAGGGAAGACCCCCACCATCGGGAGCCGGCCTCAGGAGCGGGTACGCCCCACGTGGCCGTTGTACTTGCTCTTTCTCGCCGTCGCCGGTGCAGTCGGCGGGACGGTTGCCTACAGCTTCCTCGGCGAATCCCTCGCGGCCTTGGGGATCCCCAACCCGGGCATCGCGACCACCTTCGGGTTGCCGTTTTTCCGCGCGGTCGGTTGGATGCTCGCTGCCCTGTCGGCCGGTTCTTTCCTGTTCTCCGCTTTCCTCATCTCCCCACGGTTGCCCGGCGGTGATAACGACCGCCTGCACCAGGCCTCGTTGAGTGTGGACGGGCACCTGGCCTCGCGTACCGGTGCAGTCGCGGCCCTCTGCTTTGGGCTTGTTGCGTTATTGATGATCCCGCTGGTGATCTCGGATGTCTCCGGCACACCCCTGGCCCAGACACTGGGAATGGAAGCCCTGGTGGTGGCCCTCCAACAGGTGGCCATGGCCCAGGTGTGGCTGATCGTGGCCCTTATTGCCCTGGTCACCGGACTTACAGGCATGATGAACCGGGCGTGGATCACCCAACCCCTGCTCCTGCTCGGGGCGATTCTCATGGTCGTCCCTCTGGGCCTGACGGGACACTCTTCCTCGGGTGGTAACCACGACCACGGCACCAACTCCTACCTGTGGCACCTGATCTTCCTGGTCATCTGGGTCGGCGGGCTCATGGCCCTGCTCGCCCACGGGCGTCGCCTGGGACCTGACCTGGATATTGCGTTGCGTCGCTATTCGACGATCGCCCTGGTCTCCATCATCGTCATGGCCATGTCCGGGCTGGTCAACGCCGCCATCCGCATCGAGCTGACGGATCTGTTGACCACCCGTTACGGGTTGATCATCGTGGCCAAGACCATCGGCGTGATTATCCTCGGTGTCTTCGGGTGGATCCACCGGGCGTGGGTCATTCCGCAGGTGCAGGCCAACCCCGCTGATCGCCGCCTGTTCCGCCAGGTCGCCATCGTCGAGGTGCTTGTCATGGCGGCGGTCACCGGTATCGCCATCACCATGGGGCGCACCCCGCCGCCCCCACCGCGCATCCCGAACCTCTCGCAGATGGCCACCAAGCTCGGCTACGAGCTGTCCGAGAAGCCCACCATCCTCAACGTGTGGGGCATGTGGCGCTTTGACCTGCTGTTTGGTGCCCTCGCCCTGCTGCTGGCCGTCGGCTATCTGGCCGCTGTGTGGCGCACCCGCCAGGCAGGTCACACCTGGTCGAGTACCCCCACCGCCTGGTGGTTGGCCGGATGTGTGACCCTGCTGGTGACGATGAGCTCCGGGATCGGGCTGAATATGCCCGCGGTCTTCTCGGTGCACATGGTCGGCCACATAATCTTGTCGCTGGTCATCCCCATCTTCCTGGTGCTGGGTGCCCCGCTGACCCTGCTGATGACCGCCTTCGCCCCGGGGGCCCCGGGTAGGCCGAATATCCACGACTGGGTGCGCGCCTTCACCCGC
Organism: Corynebacterium mycetoides; assembly: GCF_900103625.1. Lineage (NCBI taxonomy): Bacteria > Bacillati > Actinomycetota > Actinomycetes > Mycobacteriales > Corynebacteriaceae > Corynebacterium > Corynebacterium mycetoides. Next base: position 2,197,401 of record NZ_LT629700.1, read on the forward strand.
AGCCGGTTGGTGGGGGTGATCACCCATCCGGTGGTCAACACCCTGCAGTTCCTGGTGTTCTTCTACGTCATGTACCTGTTCATCCCGCTTTATGAGCTGCTGATCTCCAAGTACGCGGGGCAGCTGATCATGAACGCCGTGCTCCTGGTCTCCGGTTGCTTCTACGTCTGGGGGATGCTCGGACCCGACCCGATCCCGCGCCGGCGCCCGGCCACCATCCGCCTGGGGTGGCTGGTTGCCTCCCTGCCTGTCCACCTGCTCGTCGGGGTCTATCTCCTGCGCCTGGACACGATTCTGGGCGAGGAGTTCTACCGCTCCCTGCTCCTGCCCTGGGAGCTCGATCTGCTCGCCGACCAACGCACCGCCGTCCTGGCCTGGGCCACAGGTGTGGTCCCACTGGCCGTCGTCGCCCTCCTGCTCATCGGCCAATGGCCGGGCACGGTCGGGAAAACCACGGGCAACGAGGAAAAGACCACCACCGGTAGCAACGCCGAGAACGAAAACCACACCGCATTCCTCGGCCCCACCGCGGACGGTAAGACCCCCACGTCCGACCACGGCATCCGGACAACCGACCAGCCTTAACCACCCCGGTCTCACCGCCGGCCCCTCACGGGGCCAGCGAGGAACTGGCCGCGTGACCTCCTCCCGGGCTCCCGCGGCCATGGCCCATGCCTCGACGAGCTCAGCGACAAGCCCGAGACAGGCCTTTCCCCTGGTGATCCCGCCCGCCCATCACAGACCCCTCTCCGACTAGGAGCCGAGGAAACTATGATATAGATCACTAAATGGACTCCGGAGGTGACTTCGGTGGGGATGAGGGGTTAACGTTACCTCCATCAGGTAACGGAACGGTCACAATTTCGTCTCTAACGAGTACAACGGTGAGATCGAGTGTGGCGGGACAACGGACAACGACGGAAGAAGATTCATGCTCATGAAGGCCCAGCGATCAGCCGGAGGAAAACACCGCAAGATCCCCACCTCGCAAACCAAGAGCCGCGTAGCCCTGGTGGCCGTGGCCACGGGAGCGGTCTCGTCCGCGGGTATCGGGGGTGCCGCCGCCGCCACGCTGCAGACCCAGGCTGAAGCCTCGATCTCCCCGCAGGACACTGTCGGTGGCGTGCAGTTGGCCACCAATGACACCGCGCTGCCCCCGGACACGACGGAGACGGCCCCGCAGATCCTGACGATCTCAGAGTATAAGCCGGTAACCAATATCAACGAGCAGTTGGACAAGGCGGTTGAGTACGCCGCCGAGCGCACCGAGGCCGCCCGCGCTGAGGCCGCACGTCTGGAAGCAGAACGCATTGAGGCAGAACGCCTGGCCAACGCCTCATCCGTGGTCAAACCCACTGAAGGCACCTTCACCTCCGGTTTCGGTATGCGCTGGGGCAGCCTCCACGCAGGACTAGACATCGCCAACGTCGTGGGCACCCCAATTCTTGCGGCCATGGGTGGCACCGTCATCGACTCCGGACCGGCTTCCGGTTTCGGCCAGTGGATCCGCATCCAGCACGATGACGGCTCCATTGCCGTCTACGGCCACATGGAAACCCTCGATGTCAGCGTGGGTGAGCAGGTCACCGCCGGCCAGAAGATCGCCGGCATGGGCAACCGAGGTTTCTCCACCGGTTCCCACCTGCATTTTGAGCTCTACCCGACCGGCAGCGGCGCCGTCGACCCCGCCCCCTGGTTCGCCCAGCACGGCATCACCTTCTAACCTTCCCCCCCCACCCGGGAGAAAACCCGGTCCTGACCCTCAGGCCAGCGCCTGTGGTCCGGATGTAAACATGCTCCCGGTCATCTCACACTCCTCCGCCGAGGGCACCGAGGAGTAGTACAGGGGATTGTGTACTGTCTACGATTATGAGCACGGTGACCGTCACTCACACCTCGGCGTTGTCCCGGGTGGGCCATGCCCTGTCCGATGACACCCGGACCGGGATCCTGTTGGCCTTGCGCCACGGGCCCGCCCGACCCTCGGACCTGGCCCGGCAGCTGGATGTCTCCAAACAGGTGATGTCGAATCAGTTGGCCTGTCTGCGCGGATGCGGGCTGGTGGCCTCCACCCCCAGGGGCGCAACGTCTGGTATTCACTGGCTGACCCCCAACTGGGTCACGCCCTCGGTGAGTTACTCGAGTTGGTGGTCACCATCGATCCGGCCTGTTGTTCGCCGGACGGGTGCACCTGCTCATGACCGCCTCGGTCCTGGAGGACTTCGTCGCCACCTTGCCGGGTCCCCCGGGGCCCACGGCCTCGACACCCCTTAATTTCCACCAGCGATAGAACGGACCCCTCGTGAGCACCCCCACCAACCGCACCACCTCCACCCGGCCCTCCGGGAATTGGAGAAAAGCCCAGATCATTGTCTGGGCGTTATTGGCAATCGTCGTCATCGCCGGGATCGTCGCCTTTTTCCTCGGCCGATCCGACTCCGCTTCTGCGCCCGCCCCGGAAACCGTGGCCAGTGATGCGGGGCAGGTGGTCCGGGACAACAGTCGGGTGCTGTCCCAGGCGCCGAACGAGAAGGCCGTGCTGGTGGAGTTCCTCGACTTCGAGTGCGAGGCCTGCCGGGCGGCTTACCCCTTCGTGGAGGAACTGCGTGCGGAGTACTCCGACACCGTCACCTTCGTCAACCGTTACTTCCCGCTGCCGGGTCACCGCAACTCCATGCCCGCTGCCGTGGCTGTGGAGGCTGCCGCCCAGCAGGGCCAGTACGAAGCGATGTACCACCGGATGTTTGAGACCCAGTCTGAGTGGGGTGAGTCCGCCGAGGACAACAGTGCGGTCTTCCGCGGCTTCGCCGAGGACCTGGGTCTGGACATGGCCGCCTTTGACGCCGCTGTGGCCGATCCGGCCACCGAGGAACGGGTCCGACTCGATGTGGCTGACGGCACGGCCCTGGGTGTGCGCGGCACCCCGACCTTCTTCCTCGACGGTCAGCTCCTGACCCCGGACTCCCTGGAGCAGTTCCGGGCCGAGGTCGACGCGGCCGCCGCCGACTAACCCGAATCCATGACGCACCCAGCCACCGCCGACGACAATGAGGTTCTTGTGACCGAGACGAACGACGACACCTTCCTGCCGGTCTTTGCCCGCCAGCGTCCTTTCGCCCTCATCCTGCTGGTCACCGGCGTGATCGGCTGGGTGGCCTCCGGCATCCTGGTGCTTGAACGCCTGGCCCTCTACGAGGACGCCGAGCATGTCACCACCTGTGACATCAACGCCCTGGTCTCCTGCGGAAAAGTGATGGGAACCTGGCAGTCCGAACTCTTCGGCTTCCCCAACCCGTTGATCGGCATCGTCGCCTTCGCCGTGGTCATCACCACCGCGATGGCCATGCTGTCGGGGGCACGCTTCGCCGACTGGTACTGGGGAGGTCTGCAGGCGGGTGTGACCGTGGGCCTGCTGTTCATCATCTGGCTGTGGTACCAGGCGCTGTTCGTCATCCATATTTTGTGCCTGTACTGCATGGTGGTGTGGGCGATGATGGTCCCGCTGTTTATCCTGCTCACAGTACGCAACCTCGCCCACGGCCTCTTCCCCGCCTCGCCTGCTGTGGTGCGGTTTGCCTCCCAGTGGGCAGGCACCCTGATCGCCGTGGTGTACGTCGCTGTGGCCGCCTCGGTGTTTTTCAGCTTCTACTCCGATTTCACCACCCTTTGACGCTCATGCCCTGTGGTTTTTCACGCCTCTACCGACAGCCCGGGGCTCACGCAGCTGCCTGCCGGCAGCACTGACGACCCCCACCACCAGACCCGGTGACGGTGGTGTCGCTTGAGCCCTGGGGCTTTGTCCAGTGTTGGACGAGCAGCTGCTGGGCCTCGTCCTGGCTGAGTTCATTGATGACCTCAGGGGATAGACGAAGATCCTGTTCCAGGGCCTGAAGCAGCCACGGCGGCAAGGTGGAGGTCGGGAAGGTGCTGTTGCAAAGTTGGGGCGGCAGGCAAAGCGCCGTGGAATGATCGAGCCTATGGCTATCTTTGAAGCGTCCTGGTTTTCGTTCCGCTTATTGAACGCCCAACGGGTGGGCGAGTGATTGTTGATAGTAGGCGTCTTCCATCTCTTGTGGAGTGATGTATCCCAATGACTCGTGCAGGCGATGGTTATTCCACCAGTACACCCAGCGAAGGGTCGCGATCTCGACTTCCCCAACCGACGCCCACGGCCGGTGGGGATAGATCAGCTCGGTCTTGTATAGACCGTTGACCGTTTAAACCGGCCTGGGTTTGTGAGAGGGCATGATGTAACGCAGGAGGAACATCATGGCTATCAGCCCCTACGACCAGGAGACCCGCCAGCGGGCGGTGCGCCTGTACTTCGAGGAGCTCGCTGACGGCGCTTCATCCAAGGCAGCCGCACTACGCGCTGTCGAAGCTGTCATCGGCATCAAAACATCCACTATCCGCAACTGGGTACGCGCAGAAGAGAAAAAGGTGGACGTCGCCGTCGAGCAATCCGACGCCGAGAAAGACGCGGAACTTATTACCCTGCGCAAAGAAAATGCCCGGCTCAAAGAAGCCAACGAGATCCTGAAACTGGCCTCAGCTTTTTTCGCCCAGGCGGAGCTCGACCGCAAACTGAAGTGATCGTGGACTTCCTCCGCACTCACCGGCACCTGTATTCCATCGAGCGGATGTGCCGCGTGCTCAACGAGCATGAATACGCTATTTCACCAGCAACGTTCTACCGCTTCCAGGCCCGTGGTTTCGGGCCCACCCCTGCCGAGCTGGACGAGGCTTACACCGCGCACCGGCTCTTTGAGCTGTGGCGGGCCAATCGGCGGGTCTACGGGCGACGAAAACTATGGAAAGCCGCCCACCGGGCAGGCTGGAACATCGGCCGTGACCAGGTGCAACGCCTCATGAATATCCTTGGAATCGCGGGTGTACTCTGAAGCGTCCTGGTTTTCGTTCCGCTTATTGAACGCCCAACGGGTGGGCGTGTGATTGTTGATAGTAGGCGTCTTCCATCTCTTGTGGAGTGATGTATCCCAATGACTCGTGCAGGCGATGGTTATTCCACCAGTACACCCAGCGAAGGGTCGCGATCTCGACTTCCCCAACCGACGCCCACGGCCGGTGGGGATAGATCAGCTCGGTCTTGTATAGACCGTTGACCGTTTCCGCCAACGCGTTGTCGTAGGAATCGCCGACGGTGCCAACGGACGGATCAATCCCAGCTTGAGCAAGCACCTCACTGTAACGAATGGACACGTACTGCGAGCCGCGATCGCTGTGATGGACAAGTCCTTCAGCACGGAGATCACCTGCGTGATAAAGAGCATGCTCAAAAGCCTCAAGAGGCAGCTCATCGGTGCGCATGCTCGCCCTGGTGGCAACCCCGACAATCTTGCGGGAGTACGCATCGGTGATGAACGCGGTGTACGCAAACCCCGACAGGGTACGCACGTAGGTGATGTCAGCGACCCACAGCCGGTGCGGCGCTGACGCGGTGAAGTCACGATTGACCAGATCAGGACGACAATCCGGGACATCAGCCCGAAGCGTTGTGATCGGAGTGCGGCCCCTTCTGCGGCCTTGGATGCCGGCGAGTTTCATCAACCGTGCCGTCTGATCACGACCGATGTCCCAGCCGGCGCGCTGCATGGCCTTCCACATCTTGCGTACCCCGTACACGCTGAAGTTGTCCTCGAAGACTTTCACCAATTCGGGGATAAGCAGCGCGTCTGACAAGCTCCTGGCCGACGGGGCTCGTGTTTTCGCTGCTCGGTAGCCACGAGAGGTGATAAACCCACATTCTGTCTGCCTTAACGTGCGACAGATGGCCTCGACCCCGAAGCGATCGCGATACGTGTCGATGTATTCGATCATCTTCTGGTGGGACGGTCGAGTTCCGCTGCGAAAAAAGCTGAAGCGGTCTTCAAGATCTCGTTTGCCCTGCGCAGCTCTTTGTTCTCTTGCCGCAGACGCTTCAGTTCGTCGTCGACCGACTCGCCAGTGCTCCGCTGAACGTCGGGGGACGCTTTGACAGGTTTCAACCAGTTGTTGAGCGTGTGCGCCGAGACGCCGAGCTTCTCGCCGATCTCCTCCGCCGCCGCCCACTTCGAGCACCCCTCAAGCTCAACGAGCTCCTCGGCTAACCGCACCGCCTTGTCCTTGAACTCGTCACTGAACTTCCTAGGCATGGTCCAATCCTCCTCTAGAAACGATCGGAACTAAACCCAGGACACTTCACTTCTCGGGTCGACGTGTCCCTCGCGAGGTCATCCTGTGGGCAGTACGGGGGTATTGCCGCTACGGCATCAACTATCGAGACCTCGAGGGAATGATGACCGAGCGCGGCGTGCGGTTCGATCGCACCACGATTTACCGGTGGGTGCAGAAATACGCCCCTGAGCTGGACAAGCAGACACGGTGGTACCGGCAGGTACCTGATTGGCAGGCCAGTTCTTGGCGGGTGGATGAGACCTATATCCGGGTCGGCGGGAAGTGGTGCTACCTCTATCGGGCGATCACCACCGGTGGGCATACCCTGGGCTTTTATCTCTCCCTGAAGAGAAACGTGGCGGCGGCCAAGCGTTTCCTGGTCAAGACTCTGAGTCAAATACTTTAGCTGGGTATCCCAGAGTGATCAACACCGATAAAGCACCCTCCCTAGCCAGGGCAATCGCCGAGTTGAAGTCAGAGGGAATCTGCCCGCCAACAGTGGAACACCGGCAGGTGAAATACCTCAACAACGTCCTGGAAGGCGACCATGGTCGGCTGAAGCGGGTCCTCGGGCCGGAAGGCGCGTTTAAGAACCGGACATCTGCGTACCGGACGCTCAAGGGTATGGAGGCGATGCACTCATTGCGGAAAGGGCAAGGCACGATGTTTGACCTCACGGGCAGCCGAATCCGGATGCGGTGATCGTCAGCCGGGGGTTCGGGTTGTGCCCCTTAGTGTGGTGTAATGCTTGCAGATGGTGGGCCCTGCGAAATAGTGGGGTGGCCACCGCCAGTAACCTTTCGACTCAACTACCACATCTCACCGAAAGGCACATGACGATGACCACTGCACCGTATTCTATCGACCCGGCAACCTACTTGGATGATCTGCTCGCCCAAGCTTCCCCGGACCTGATGCGGCAGATGCTGCAAGGGTTTATCAACCAGATCCTCTCCGCCCAGGCCGACACCGTTTGCGGCGCCGAATACGGTGTTGCTTCCACCGAGCGGGTCAACCACCGCAACGGGTACCGCCACCGTGACCTTGACACCCGTGTCGGCACGATCGATGTGGCAGTACCGAAGTTGCGCCACGGAGCGTTCTTCCCGGACTGGCTGTTAGAGCGCCGTACGCGTGCAGAACGGGCACTCTCAACGGTGATTGCCACGTGCTATCTCAAGGGGGTCTCCACCCGCAGGATGAATGACCTGGTGGCAACACTTGGGATTGCCAATATGTCGAAATCCCAAGTCTCACGCATGTCGGAAGAACTCGACGAGATGGTCGCCGACTTCAAAAACCGCCCACTCGATCCCGGCGGGTACGCCTACCTGTCGTGCGACGCGCTCACGATCAAAGTCCGTGAAGGCGGCCGGGTGGTCAAATGCTCCGTACTGCTTGCCACCGGGGTCAACGCCGACGGCTACCGCGAAATGCTCGGCATGCACGTCGCCACCGCGGAATCCAACGCATCGTGGAAGGCTTCTTCCAAGATCTAAAAGCCCGCGGGCTGCGTGGTGTCTATTTGGTCACCAGTGACGCCCACGAAGGCATCCAGCACGCCATCTCCGAAGTGCTGCCCGATGCATCCTGGCAGCGGTGCCGCACCCACTTTGCGAAAAACCTCTACGAGAAAGTCCCAAAGACCCAGTGGCCGATGGTCTCTGCGATGTTCCAGACCATCTTCCAGCAACCCGACGCCCAATCCACCTGGGCCCAAGCCCGCGAAGTGGTCGACCTGCTGGAACCGAAGTTCCCACAGGTTTCGGCGTATTTGGAGGAATCACTCGATGAAGTGTTGGCGTTTACCGCAGCGCCGAAACCAGTGTGGACGAAGGTGTGGTCGAACAACCCCACCGAGCGGTTAAACCGGGAAATCCGCCGGCGCACCGATGTCGTGGGCATCTTCCCGAACCGCGAATCCATCATCCGGCTTGTCGGGGCGGTTCTTGCCGAGCAGCATGACGATTGGATCCAGCAAAAACGCTACATGTCACTGTCCGCACTCGAACACACCAAACATCTCATGCACCGACAAGGAGACGACCATGGTGACCAGCACCAGCTAACCGCCTAATCAAACACCGAACTTCATACCGAGCCGAAAGCACACACGGCTACACCACTACACGGGACTTGACCCGGCACTTGAGGTGGCGGCCAGCAGGGACGTCGACAAGCTGTCAAAGCCTATCTGCCTCGCGGTGCGCTGTGGTTGCGTGCGGGCCACCAGAAACGCTCGCCGAGCAGCTGCACGGCCGCCGGAACCACGAGTGTCCGCACGACAAGGGTGTCTAGGAGGACACCGAGACAAATCACGATGCCGATCTGCGCTAGCACTACGAGCGGGAGCACGCCGAGGGCCGCGAACACGGCGGCCAAAAGGATGCCCGCCGAAGTGATCACCCCGCCGGTGCTGGATAGAGCGCGAAGGATTGCCTCGGGGGTGCCGTACTCCTCCGACTCTTCTCTCGCGCGGGTGACCAGGAAGATCGTGTAGTCGATTCCCAGGGCCACGAGAAAGACGAATGCATAGAGCGGAGTGCTCGAATCGAAACGCTCGAAACCGAAGATGTGGTGCGAGACCCACCAGCCCAGCCCGAGAGCAGCGACGTTAGTCAGTAAGACCGAGGCGGTCATGACTAGCGGTGCGGCGAGTGATCGCAGAATGACGATAAGGCTGAGCAGGATCAAGAGGAGAACCGCGGGAAAGATGACGCGCCGATCTTCGCCCGCGGCGGTTTCGGTGTCAAACAGCTCCGCGTCTGGCCCGCCTACGCTCGCATCGATCCCGTCCAGGGCCCGGCGAACCTGCTCGGTGTCTCCCCCGGAGACCTCCAGCGATCCCTCGGCTGGTGTGACGGAGAGCCCGGCGGCCTCGAGCGCCGCGGTGGCCTCATCAGGGAAATCGGTGGACACAACAGCGGGCGTGGCAGATGCGTCGGGGAACTTTTCTCCAAGTGCCTCAGCGGCGCTGATGGATTCAGGCTTATCGATGAACTGGTCGGATTGTGTCAACCCGGTGGTCACCTGGAGAGTGCCGAGACTCATCACTCCGAGCGCGGCGAGGGCGGTGGCAAGGATGGTGGCCGGGCGCGCATGGACGAAGCCGCCAACCCGGTCGAACAGGCGGTGTTCTACTCTCTCTTCTATCCTGGGTGCGCGCGGCCAGAAGATCCACCTGCCGAACAGCACTAGGACACCAGGGAGTACGAAAGCCCCGAAAAGTAGCGCGACCGTCACACCAAACGCGGCGGCGGCGCCGAGGGCCCTTGTTGTGGGTGTCTGGGAGAATAAAAGACAGAGGACACCGAGGATCACGGTGAGCGCGGACGCGCAGATAGTCTTCACCGTGGGCAGCCAGGCGCGCGACATCGCCTCGAACCGGTCATCGTGGTGGGTGAGCTCGTCCCGGTAGCGTGAAATCAGCAAGAGCGCGTAATTCGTTCCGGCACCAAAGACGAGCACGGAGAGGATGCCACCGGTCGAATCATTCCACTGCATCCCCATGAGGTCGAGGAAGCGCGGATACATTGCGGCGACCAGTCTGTCCGCCACACCAATGACCAGAAGTGGAATGACCCAGAGGATAGGGGAGCGGTAGGTGAACACCAGCAGCACCGCGACGATGACGGCGGTGACCGTTAGAAGCTTGAAGTTGGCCCCGGAAAAAACCCCTGACAGGTCGGCGCTGATGGCAGCCGGGCCCGTAACCTGAGATTCGACACCAGCTGGCAGATCAGCAGAAGCGCGTTCACGCAGCTGGCTGACCGCGTCGACGTTGTCACTGAGTGATTCAGATGTTACCTCCACGGGCACGATCGCGGCATCGATCGCCGCGTTGGGAACCAAGGGCCCGCCCAGCTCACTGGCTTTCCGCTGCAGTTCACCGAAGGACTCAGAGGTTAGCCCGGTATAGAGCACGATCGCTGCTGCGGATTCGTCGCCGCTCTCACCGCGCTCTGCTGCGACGCGGGTGGAGTCGAATCCATCTGGAAGCATCGCGGTGGCCGACTGCGGCGCCTCTATCGGACTGAGGGAAATAAGGAACGCAGCTAGGCCAATCAAAACTAGCGACAACCAGCGCAGTGAGCGGATAAGGGACGGCGGCACGCCAGCTCCTTCTTTCGGGGTAGTTGACTCCACCCACAATATCCGCCGACCTTTACATGCGATCCCTTTTAGTCGAGTAGTCTCGCACTCACCTCAAACGGTTCGAGGCTCCGAGGTGATTCCCAATGCTCGTTTGTTCACCTGAAATGCGGGGTCAGAACCGAAAATCACCTGTTTGGCCGAATCTAATCCGATAGCCCAGGCCTCGTCCGTTCCAATCTGCCCGCTGCCCCCAAAACCCGATCCCCTACCAGGAGAAATTTGAACTAGCCCCCGAAAGTTGGACTGGTTTAATTCTAGGCGGTGAGGGCTTCACGGGTCTGATTCCGATATTGCATCGGGGTCAGGCCCTGGAGTCGTTGTTGGATGCGTTCGGTGTTGTACCACTGGATGTACTCGTCGATCGCTTGGTTGAACTCCTCGACGGTGTCGAAGACTTCACCGTGGTACATCTCGGTTTTCACGTGCCCGAAGAGGTTCTCCATGACTGCGTTGTCGTAGCAGTTGGCTTTTCGCGACATCGACTGAACACCTCCGTTATCGCCGATCAGGTTGCGCCACGAGGAATGTTGGTACTGGAAGCCTTGATCGGTGTGCATCATCCACCCGGGTTCAGGTGCACATGCCGCGATTGCCTTGGATAAAGAATCGGCGGTAAAGGCTGTCGACGGCGATGTGGCAACGGTGTGAGCGACGATGGAGCGGTCGAACAAGTCCATCACCGGTGACAGGTATATCTTGCGGCCTGCGACCCTGAACTCGGTGACGTCGCTGACAAAGACGGTGTTTGGCTTATCCGGGGTGAACTTGCGGTCGAGCTTGTTGTCAGCGATGTGGCTGATTGTCCCAGCGTAGGAAACATAAGGCCTGCGTTGGCGGATCTTGGCTCGAAGACCCATCTCATGCATGAGTTTGTAGACGAGTTTGTGGTTGACCACCCAGCCCTGGTTGCGCAGGTCAAGTAGCACTCGCCGGTAGCCGTAGCGATGCTTGTTGCGTTCGAAGCTTTCCCGAATCGCGTCTTTGAGCACAGCATGTTTATCTGGCTCGATGAGTCGTTTCTGGTGGTAGAAGAATGTCGACCGTGGGATGCCAGCGGCGTCTAGGAGGTACTCCAAGCGGTGGTGCGACTTGAGGATGACGATCGCTTGAACTTTCAGGCGCGTCCCTGGTTCCTCAAGTCCCGCAATTTTTTTAGATACACGTTTTCCGCTTCCAACCGTGCGATCTGACGGCGCAGCTTGTCTTCTTCTGTAAGCCGCTTCGGTGCGGCCGAGCCTTTGGGTCTGCCCTTCGGCTTCGGTTTCAACGCCTCATCGCCGCCTTTGCGCCATTTCCAGGACCAATCTTTGACGAGTTGGTCTGACGACAGGCCAAACTCACGTGCAAGATCCATCCTTGTCTCGCCGGCAAGGTGGCGCTGGACAACTTCCTTCTTGATGTCGAACGAGTACTGCTGCTTAGTCGGTTTCTCCACAAGACATAGCCTGCCATGCAGCTGAAACCGACGACGCAGCGTACGGACGGCGTATTTGGAGACACCAAGAGTCTTGGCAGCGGTTCCGTAGCTCATGCCTTGCTCGAAACACTCCACCAGCTGCTCACGCTGATGTTCGCTCAGCGAACTTCGTGCTCTCAATGGAAACTGCTCCCCACTAGTTGGTAACTGATTTCTCAGTCCAACTAATGGGGAGCAGTTCAATTCCCGGTAGGGGATTTTGCTACTTAACCCGCAGTGGCTCTAATCCTCCGCCACGGTGACGGTGACATCGATATTCCCGCGGGTGGCTTTCGAGTAGGGGCACGTCTCGTGGGCAGCGTCGGCAAGCGCTTGGGCATCCTCCGGGGCGATGCCGGGGATGGTGACCTCAAGCACGACGCTGAGGAAAAATCCCTCGGAGCCCTTGTTGAGGGTAACGCGCGCGCCGACGGCGGAGTCGGTGACATCAGCCTTCTTGCTCTTGGCCACGGCCTTCAACGCAGAGTGGAAGCAGGCGGCGTAGCCGGCAGCGAAGAGCTGCTCAGGATTAACGCCCTCGCCATTGCCACCCATTTCCTTCGGGGCGTTCATGGTGAAGTCGAGGCTGGAGTCTTGGACTACAGTGCGGCCATTGCGGCCGTCGCCAGTGGAGAGCGCTTCGGTGGTGTATGCGGCGGTCATGAATAACTCCTTTGTTTGTTGACGGGGCCTTCGGCCACCGATCGTACGCGGGAAAGCAAGCTAGTTCGCCAGAGCCGTGACGAGTTCCCTCGACGTGGTGAACGCCTCACGCGAGGCGTTGTCGGAGCACTCGCGCAGGATGTAGTGGATGGCAGCGCCAGACCACATTCGCGGCTTTGTGAATTGCTCCTCACTAGTCGGTGACTGGGCTATCAATCCAACTAATGAGGAGCAGTTCAGGTGTCGCTTTCGACGCCCCATTTCTGGCGTGGACGCTAGAGCTCCGGCGACACCAAAATTTTCACCGCGGTCTCGTTGCGGTTGATAAGGGTGTCGAAGCCCTCGTCGACGACGCCGTCGAAACCGATCTTGCCGGTGATGAACGGTTTGAGGTTGACCTTGCCCTCCTCGACCAGCTTGATGGTCTTCGGGTGGTCGTGCGCGTAGCCGATGATGCCGCGCAGGGTCAGCTCCTTCATCACCACAGCGTGGATGTCGAGTTCGGCCTTCTTGGACCAGATGGACTCGACAACCAGCGTGCCCTGCAGCTTGAGGCAGTCGACGAGCTGGTCGAGCACCACATTGACCGAGGTGCACTCGAATGCGACATCAGCGCCCTTGCCGTCGGTGATCTTTTGGATCTCTTCCTTGAGGTCCTGCGACGACGGGTCGATAGCGTGGTCTGCGACGCCGGCATCGAGCGCTTTCTGGCGGCGCAGTTCCGACAGCTCGGAGACGACCACTGTGCAGCCGTATGCCTTAGCGACGGCCGCGGTGAGCAGGCCGATCGGGCCCGCGCCACCGATTAGCGCCACATCGCCTTCGTTAGCCCCGGAGGCGACGAAGCCGTGGTGGGCGACAGACAGCGGTTCAATCAACGCGGCCTCGTCGAGCGGCACATCGTTGTTGATCGGGTGGACCCAACGGCGCTGCACCGCGATCTGCTCGGACAAGCCGCCACCGCCACCGGCCAAGCCGATGAAGTTGACGTCCGGGTGCAGGTTGTACGGGCCCGGCTTCGTCGGGTCGATGTCGTCGGGGAGCACGTACGGTTCCACAATCACATGCTGGCCGACCTCGATGTCGTCCACGCCGTCGCCGAGGGCCGCGACCACACCGGAGAACTCGTGGCCAAGCGTGACCGGCATTTCCTCGCCGGTCACTGGGTGCGGGGCACCCTTATCCGGGACGAAAATCGGGCCGTCGAGGTACTCGTGCAGGTCGGTGCCGCAGATGCCGCACCAAGCGATGTCGATCAGCACCTCGCCCGGGCCTGCGACAGGCGCATCGATCTCCTCGACGCGGATGTCCTTTTGACCGTGATAGCGAACTGCTCTCATAGGAACTCCTTTCAAAATGGTACAAAGACCATTTTAGCTGTCAGTTTCCCAAACAGACCGAGTTGTGCAGTTACTCACATGGGCCCGCTTTTCCTTAACGCCTTTCGGGGGTGGCGGAAACCCAGCCGGGTCAGTGAGTTAAGCGAGCGCGCCGCTTAGAACCGCAGCAGTCCCTGCTGTGCTGTTCTGTCCTGCCGCCGAAAACGCCAGACCCTCATCGACCACTTCTGCTCCATCACGGCACCCGGCAGATCTAGCAATTTTCCGGGTGCCACGATATCAACTTTGTTTCCTACCGCTCCCAGACGCGGTGGGAGGCGAGAAGCTCCGTTACCGCGTCAACAGCCTGGGAGGGGGAGGAGACGGCGACGATACCGGGCTGATCGACTGCGATGCGAGCGGCACCCAGTGCGACGGAGGCATCCGGCCCGGCGAGGACAATCGCCTTCTTGTGGCGGTCGAACTCGCCCAGCATCGTGGCCACCTCCGGGGTGGCGGGTGGGTTGACCACCACGGCAGCGTCGAACTCGATGGACCGGGCGGTGAGATACGTGCGGGACACGGACACCTCCTCGCCATCCAGGGTGAGAGTGCCGCCCTTCGTGGAAACGATCATCGGAGTGATGCCGGCGTCGAAAAGCTCGTTGAGAAGCGAGCCGACCCCCTCCAGCGCCTGCTCCGGGCTGACCAGAACCGCTACCTGGCGACCGTCGACAGGCCAAGTCTTGCCCACCTGGGACAGCGCGGGCGACGGGGTGACCTCCGCGACCTCGTGCGGCTGCGGGTGAGGCAGGCCGAGGTTGTCCGCGACGGTCTCGGCGAGCCCCTGGTCCACGTGGGCGAGTACGTCCAGGTATCGTAGCTTCACAGCTTCCTCGTAGCATTTGCCCAGTTCGAAAGAGAACGCGTCGGTCAGGTGCTGCTTCTCCACGTCCGACAGAGACAGGTAGAACATGCGTGGCTGCGAGAAGTGGTCTTCGAAGGAAGCCGGGTTCTCACGGGTGATGTGGCCCTCAACGGGCTGCGGGACGTCGATAAGCGCACCCTCGTTGACGCTCGCCTCGGTGGGGTTGCCCTTATCCAGGCTGTTCGGCTTGTAGGGTGCGACGCCGGTGTGCGCGCCCTGCTGGTACATGCCGTCGCGGAGGTTGTCGTTGACGGGCGCGTGCGGGCGGTTGATTGGCAGCTGGGAGAAGTTCGGTCCGCCCAGTCGGCTGATCTGGGTGTCCAGGTAGGAAAACAGGCGTGCCTGCAGCAGCGGGTCGTTGGTCACGTCGATGCCCGGCACAAGGTGGCCCGGGTGGAAGGCGACCTGCTCGGTCTCTTCGAAGTAGTTGCCTGGGTTCCTGTTCAAGGTCAGGGTGCCGATGATCTCCACCGGGGCGAGCTCCTCGGGGACGATCTTCGTCGGGTCAAGCAGATCAATGCCCTCGAACATCTGCTCCTGGGTGTTCGGGAAGACCTGAACACCCAGGTCCCACTCGGGGTAGGCGCCGGCCTCGATGGCGTCGGCGAGATCACGGCGGTGGAAATCCGGGTCCACCCCGCCGGTGATCTGCGCTTCCTCCCACACCTGGGAGTGGACGCCGAGACGCGGCTTGAAGTGGAACTTGACCAAGGTGGTCTCACCGGCATCGTTGATCATGCGGAAGGTGTGGATGCCGAAGCCCTCCATGGTGCGGAAGGAACGGGGGATTCCACGGTCCGACATGTTCCAGAAGGTGTGGTGAGTGGCCTCCGTGTGAAGGCCCACGAAGTCCCAGAACGTGTCGTGCGCGCTCTGTGCCTGGGGGATCTCCCGGTCCGGGTGCGGTTTGGCGGCGTGGATGACGTCCGGAAACTTGATACCGTCCTGGATGAAGAACACCGGAATGTTGTTGCCCACCAGGTCCCAGGTGCCCTCGTCGGTGTAGAACTTGACGCCCCAGCCACGGGTGTCGCGCACACTGTCGGCGGAACCGCGGGAGCCCAGCACAGTGGAGAAGCGCACGAAAACTTCGGTTTCCTTGTCCTTGGCAAACACTCCCGCCTTAGAAATCTTGGAGGCTGCGCCGTTGGCCTTGAACACGCCATGCGCACCTGCGCCGCGCGCGTGGACCACACGCTCAGGGATGCGCTCGTGGTCGAAGTGGGTGATCTTTTCGCGGAAGTGATGGTCCTGCATGAGCAGGGGGCCACGCTCACCAGCGCGCAGCGAGTGGCTGGTCTCGCTCAGGCGCGCACCCTGAGCGGTGGTCAGGAACTCACCCTGCTGGGCGCGGGGATCTGGCTCGCCGGCCCCGATGTGGAACGGGCAGCCGGTCGGGGAGACCGCCTGCGGCGGCTGCTGGTCCGCTTTCGATTCGGGAGGCGTAGCCGGGGTAGTGGGCTGGTTCTTGTCCGGGGTGGCGTTGCCCGGGGTGCCGGGGGCCTTGTCGCCCTGCGGGGAGGCTGCGGGGTTGTTCTTCGGGGACATCTTCTCACCTACTGCAAATCGGTTGTTGCTTACGTAGGCGAGAGTAGAGAAAGTCGCCTGACGGGCGCGCCCTTAGACCCTCACCTGGGGTCCGTCGAATCCCGACGGGTGTTGTGGCGGTTTGTTGTGTCCGCAAGCTTGTCGATGCCCACCTGGCCCAGCGCCTTGAAATCCCCTCGTCGTGCCCCGGTCCATTGTAAAAATACTAGCGTGCCGGGCGATGTTTGCTCTGGTAAACATTGAGGTCATGTCCACTTCCCGCACTGACCTGAATAAACAATCCCCGTGGGAGGTCTTCACGATCTTCACGCGGCTCGGCTGTACTTCCTTCGGCGGGCCGACAGCGCACTTGGGATACTTCCGGGACGAATTCGTGGAGAAGCGCAAGTGGTTCTCGGACAAGCAGTACGCGGACCTGGTGGCGCTGTGCCAGTTCCTGCCCGGCCCGGCGTCGAGCCAGGTGGGCATGGCGATCGGCCTGCAGCGAGCCGGGTATTTGGGCATGTTCCTGGCGTGGGTGGGTTTCACCTTGCCGTCCGTGGTGCTCATGGTTGCGTTCGCCCTCGGGGTGGCGCAGCTGGGTGATATCAGCGAGGCTGGCTGGCTGCTCGGCTTGAAGGCGGCGGCTGTCGCTGTCGTGGCGCAGGCTGTGTACGGGATGGCGAAGAACCTGGTCACAGGTAAGATTCACGCGGCGATCGCAGTGGCGGCGCTAGTGCTCGTTCTGCTCGTGCCGCATCCGCTCATCCAAGTCGGCGCGATCGCGCTCGGCATCCTCGTCGGCCTGGCTTTGTTACGCGGCACAGGGCGAGAAAACGACAAGCCCCGTGAAGACACCGGCTCCCGCACCGCCGGGGCGGTAACCTTGGTCAGCCCGCTGCATGTACTTCATTTTCCTGGAGCCCTTGCTCGGCGACACGGATCGCGGAACCTTAAGCCTTAGGAGGTCTCGAAAGCAGGTCAACGACGACGAGGTGGGCGACCGCGTAAGCGAGAGGCTCACCGCGATTGTGGAGTGCTTCGCTCGGCAAGCCATAGCGGATCGTCGCCGAAATGTGGGCGCAGTGCGAACGCTGACATGCAAGCATTGTGCAACCACGGTAATGTTTAACTGGTAAGTGGGTTGAGCGGGCTAGAGCTTTGCTGCCGTCCGCTGGTACGAGGCTGGGAGATGGGCACGATGCTCGAAACCTCAAACGTTCTTGTTGGGGTCGCGGTGCTGTTCGGGGTACTTGTCTTGCTGACGCTGTACCTGCAGATCGGCCATGTCGTTCAGCGTAGGAAGGGCACCAGAAAAACGAAATTTCTCGGCGGCGCGGATTCCGGGGGTCACGGCGTGCAGGACATTCCTGATCCGAAGAACCTCGAGGAGCAACAGTGGGTGCTCGAACTCCTGCTTGACCGGGCGGGTTCCACCAGCGAACCGGATCAGTGGCAGGAAATCCGCCAAGTTGCAGCTAATAAGTGCGGGAAGATGCTGCACGCCACGTTGCGCTCGCGCAAGTCCTCGGACCGTCTCTACGCCCTGGCAGCGATTTACCGATTGGGGCTACGGGGATTCGGACGCGCCATCGCAAAGATCAAGCCCCGTAACGGGCTGGAAGGCGTGTTCAAAGCGGCCATCATGGGCGAAAAGCTTGAGACGGCGGACGCAGCTGGAAGCATCAATGAGCTCTCGTTGGGAAGCATCTACGAAGCGATTCAGGCGACTGAGCAGAAAAGGCAGATCAATGCGTAGCGACATAGCGCTGACAATCCTCGCCTGGATTGGTTACTTCCTAGCGGCCTACGTGCTAATAGTAGTCGGTTTCTATTTCGCTATGATGGTCATCGCGCTCGTGCGCGTCAGACGCAACCGGAAATTCGAGCGCCCCCTGGACTTCCTCGGGGAATCAGAGGTTTTTGATCTGGGCGTGTCGGTGCTGGTGCCCGCCTACAACGAAGAGGCCGGCATCCTGCAGAGCGTGCGCTCCCTGCTCAAGCTGCGGTACACCGATTACGAAATTCTGGTGGTCGACGACGGCGCCTCGGATAACACATCCGCGTTGCTGATTAAGGAATTCGATATGGAGCCGGCGGACTTTCACCCCCGCGAGGACGCGCTGGAGACCGCAGCCGTGCTCGAGCGCTACCAGTCGAGCATCCACCCCAACCTGCGGCTGATACGCAAGGAAAACGGCGGCAAGGCGGACACCCTGAACTGCGGGATCAACTATTCGGCGATGGAGTACGTTTGCACGGTAGACGGGGATTCAATGCTGGAGCAGCATGCGCTGCAGCGCATCATGCGCCCCTTTGTCTTCGGTGGTGGCGATGTCGCGGTGGCCGGCGGCACCGTCGAGCTCATGAACGGCAACGACGTGGTGGGCGGTATGGCGGACAAGCAGGTCAACTTTTCAGAAAATCCGCTGGTGGCGATGCAGGCCTTGGAGTATTATCGCTCCTACCTTATCGGGCGCGTGGCGCTGAGCCAGTTCAACCTCATGCTCGTCTGTTCCGGCGCCTTCACCGTCTTCGACAAATCCTTGCTCATTCGTTACGGCGGGCTCGCCCGTGGGGCGCTGGGGGAGGACATGGAGGTGATTGTGCGCTTGCAGAAAAGCATGCGCGACGACTCCGCCCGCAAACGCATCGTTCACGTCCCCGACGCTATCTGCTACACCGAGGCCCCGGAAACCCTCAAAGTCTTGCGTCTCCAGCGGCGTCGTTGGCACCAGGGAATGTGGGAGAGCCTGTCGCGCCATCGAAGGGTGACGTGCAACCCGAAGTACCGCTCCCTTGGCCTTGTGGCCTTCCCGTACTTTTGGATCGCGGAGGCGCTGCTGCCACTCATCGAGCTCGCCGGCTGGATTTACCTCTTCCTCAGCTTTTTTGCAGGCCAGTTGTTCCTCGAGTTCTCGATCGTGTTCATAGCCTTCTTCATCATCTACTCCGGCGTGGTGAACACGATCGCTGTAATGCTCAGCGCGTGGCAGCAGGGCAAATACCCTAGTTTCGCCGAGATCACCTACATCCTCGGCCTGTCCTTCACGGAGATCTTCTGGTACAAACCACTCGTGCTTTTCTGGAGACTTGAGGGCATCTTCCGCTTCCTGAACAAACAGAGCGAGTGGGGAAAGATGGATCGTGTTGGCTTGGGCAGCTCACAATCCAAGGCGGTGGTGCCGTGAAGAAGTTGATCTCCGCCATCGCGCTCGTATCGCTGCTCCTCCTTGTCCCGGTGGTGGTGTGGGTGGCTAAGCCGAGTGACCTACACAGCGCCTTGGTGATCGAGAACAATGCCGGCACCGCGGCCGCCACGTCCGAGCGTCAGGACCGAGGAGCAGGATACGTGTTCAACTACCGCAAAATCCGTCCTACGTATACATCGTCGAACGACTTGGACTACTCCATCGATGAGCTCAAGGATTTCGACGCCGTGTATCTGACCACAGAGGACGGCTACCGACTGTCGCTCGCGGAGTGGAATAAGGTGGCGGTCAATATCGGCCAGAACGACCCGAGTCTGTTGGTAGCGGAGTACGGCGTTATCCAAAACGCGGAGTCCGGTGAGCTTGCTGAATACATTGCCCGAGATATCGGGGTCAAACCAACCGGGTGGTCAGGTAAGTACGTGGACGACCTCGCTCAACCGGGCGACTCCGACATTCCCGACCGGGTGGTCGCCGCGGCGGGCGGCTGGCAGTACTCGGGACCAGGGCTGGTGCTGAATAACAGCCGGGAGGCCAAGACGATCGTGCTTGAGCTCAGCTCGGAGGGAAGGAAGGGGGGCGTCGGTCTTGACCGCACCGACAAAGCACGGGAGCTCGGCTACAAGGACATTTCGGCACTATACGACGGCTGGTTCGACGTCATCGAGCCAGCCGCCGGGACCGACCCCCTCTACAACTTCGATCTTCGGCTCAGTGATGATCAACTGCAGCAATTACAGGCCAGCGGACTTCCCGGTGTGTTGCCGGCTGTGACCCTAGATCGGGACGCCACCTCGGACCGCATGTACCTTTGTGGTCGTTTCAGCGAGGTTGAGGGTGTGCCCCAGGTGTTTCAGTACGAGGGGATCCAGCACCTTTACAGCTTCCTCCAGCGATTCAGCTCCAGCAACTTCTACTGGAGCGCGTTCTTCCCCATTATCAACCACACCATTAAGGAGCACGCCCGATCGTCTAAGAGAATGCTCGAGGCCAAGCAGGAAGTCGAACAGGAACCGACCGCTGGGGTTTCTTACCCAGCGCGCGTGGGCAAGACCAACGACCGCATCGAGGTGAATATCGACGGAAAGTTCACCCCGTTGACCATCAAGGGAGTGAACATGGGCATGGCTAAGCCCGGTCACTTCCCGGGAGAGGCCGGGATCACTGAGGACGAGTACTACGCCTGGTTCGAAGAAATCGGCGCGATGAATGCCAACACCGTCCGCGTCTACACTTTGCACCCTCCGGGATTCTACCGGGCGCTGGCAAAGTACAACGCGTCACACGCGGCCAAGATCTACGTCCTGCACGGCGTGTGGATCAACGAAGAGTGGATCACGGGTGATTCGGACGCATACCACGACGAGGCGCTGCACGGTTTCCAGAAAGAGATCCAGCATGTGGTCGACGCGATGCACGGTAACGCGCTCGTGGAACATGTGCCAGGGCACTCTTCCGGCGCTTATGCGGCGGATATTTCGGACTATGTCATTGGCTGGGTTCTAGGCACTGAATGGGACCCGTTCATGGTCCTGGGTACCAACGAAAAGCACCAAGACGCGGGGCAGTTCGACGGCGACTACTTTTACACGGACGAGGCTAGCCCGTT
Organism: Corynebacterium mycetoides; assembly: GCF_900103625.1. Lineage (NCBI taxonomy): Bacteria > Bacillati > Actinomycetota > Actinomycetes > Mycobacteriales > Corynebacteriaceae > Corynebacterium > Corynebacterium mycetoides. The sequence continues at coordinate 2,218,444 of NZ_LT629700.1, forward strand.
CGAGTACTGGCTCGCGGAGCAGATGGAATTCACCACGAACTACGAGGTGTCGCGCTACGAGGAGACCCGGCCCATAAGCTTCACGAACTGGGTGACCACTGATATTTTGAACCACCCCTCCGACAGCTCAAACAAAGAGGACATCGCTGAGGTCAACCCCAACCACATCCACACACGCGGAGTGATGGAGGAGATAGGCCAGTTCGCATCCTACCACGTCTACCCATATTACCCGGAATTCATCCGGATGGACCAAAAGTATGCGAAATCCAAGGATTGGAGGGGTGAGCCGAACCCGTATTACGCGTACCTGCAAGAGCTACGCGCTGCGCATACCATGCCAGTTTTGGTTGCAGAGTTCGGCATCCCCGCCTCGCGCGGAAGAACACATACTGGCCCCAACGACATGCATCAGGGCATGGAGTCCGAGCAGGAGCAGGGCGAGCACCTTGTTCACATGTACGAAGACATCCTGCACGCTGGCTACCTCGGTGGACTCGTGTTCACCTGGCAGGATGAGTGGTTCAAGCGAACCTGGAACACGATGGACTTCGACAACCCCAGCCGCCGCGCCTTCTGGTCTAACGCGCAAACTTCTGAGCAGCAGTTCGGCCTGTTGAGCTTCGATACGCTAAAGGTCAAGGTCGACGGCGATGTCAGGGAATGGGAAGCCGACCCAATTTATTCCGCCGACAACGCGGAAGATCCGATCCGCAACGTTTACATTGACCATGATGAGCGGTACCTCTACTACCGCTTCGATCTCGCCCCAGGCGCGCACGAAAACGGGGGCTACCCAGTTGCATTGGTGGATACTATTGGGGGCCAAGGCAACGAGCACGTCAACAACCTGGGCGTGGACAGTCCGGTAAAGGCGGACTTCATGCTCTCGATGAAGCCCGGGAAATCGCAGCTGCTTGTAAACCCGTACTACGACATGCACGCCTACCTGTACGGCTACTTCCAGAAGTCAATACCGTACAGCGAGAACATATTCCTCAGCAGTACCGGTGAGTTCGTTCCCATCCGCTACGTATTGAACAACGAGATGCGCAACCGCGAAACGGGCGAATTGATCCCCTTCGAGGAGTACGAGACAGGTGCGCTGCGGGAGGGCAACGGCAACCCCAACGCGGATAACTACGATTCGCTGGCGGATTACGCTTGGTCCGCCGACAAATCGAAGCTTGAGGTGCGCATCCCGTGGCTACTTTTGAACTTCCGCGACCCGAGCCAGCGCGAGGTGACCTCGGACCTGTGGGGCAATCAGTCCATCTACGAAAGCGAGTTCGTAGACGATATCGGGCTGAGCTTTGTGTTTGTCGGTGGCGGCGGGGGAGATGAAGCGCTGCAGCAGGCAACCAAGCCGGTCCGCTACACCTGGGACAAGTGGGACCGTTTCGAGACGTCGCACCGGCTCAAGGAGTCCTACTTCATTTTGCAGTCTTTTTACGACACAGTGGAGTAGCTAGCCATCGGGTGCGCCCGGTCAATCCAGCGCTAAACGTCGCCGAGCAACTGCTGGTGGTGTGCGGAACCCAAATTTCGATGCGGGCGGCGTGCGAAGAGAGAAAATTCTCCTCGGTCGGGCGCGCCGAAGAGGATCACGCGGTGGATGTCGGGCCGGGCACCGCATTATCGTATATAAAACCTCTGCCTGGTTTGCCGGCCCATGGTTGACAGGTCAGGGCTCTGGTAAAAGTTGAGGGTATGCCCACCACTGAGTCTCGTCGCGCATCGTCCGCTTGGGACGTTTTCCGCATCTTCCTGCGCCTCGGCTGCACGTCCTTCGGCGGGCCGACAGCGCACTTGGGATACTTCCGCGACGAGTTTGTGGAGAAGCGCAAGTGGTTCTCTGACAGGCAGTACGCCGACTTGGTGGCATTGTGCCAGTTCCTGCCTGGCCCGGCGTCGAGCCAGGTGGGCATGGCGATCGGGCTGCAGCGCGCCGGGTACCTGGGCATGTTCCTGGCGTGGGTGGGCTTCACGCTGCCTTCGGTGCTGCTCATGGTGGCGTTCGCGCTCGGCGTGGCGCAGCTTGGCGATATCAGCGAGGCAGGCTGGCTGCTCGGCCTGAAGGCGGCGGCTGTCGCTGTCGTGGCGCAGGCCGTGTACGGCATGGCGAAGAACCTGGTCACAGGTAAGATTCACGCGGCGATCGCAGTGGCTGCGCTAGTGCTCGTTCTGCTCGTGCCACACCCGCTCATCCAAGTCGGCGCGATCGCGCTCGGCATCCTCGTCGGCCTGGCTTTGTTACGCGGTACAGGGCGAGAAAACGACAAGCCCCGTGAAGACACCGGCTCCCGCACCGTCGGGGCGGTATGCCTCGTGCTCTTCTTTGCCCTTCTTTTTATTCTCCCTGTCGTAGCCCGGCTGATCGGCACGACGGGCGCCGATATCTTCGACACGTTCTATCGCGCCGGCGCGCTCGTCTTCGGTGGCGGCCACGTGGTGCTGCCGCTGCTGGAGACGGTCACGGTTGGCGAGGGGCTCGTGGACCACGACACCTTCCTCGCCGGCTACGGTGCCGCCCAGGCAATGCCCGGCCCGCTATTCACCTTCGCGTCCTTCCTCGGCGCGAGCGCGGAGGGCATGAACTGGGCGCTCGGTGCGACGATTGCCACCGTCGCGATCTTCCTGCCGGCAGCGCTGCTCGTTCTCGGCGCGATGCCGTTTTGGGAGCGCCTCCGCACGATGCCGCGCGCGGGTGCGGCGCTGGCCGGCGCGAACGCCGCTGTCGTGGGAATTCTCGGCGCGGCGCTGTACACCCCGGTCTTCACCGCCGGCATCACCGGCGTGGTCACGCTGTCCATCGCCGTGGTCTGCTACGCCGCGCTGATTTCGTGGAAGGTGCCGCCGTGGGCGGTGGTCATCGGTGCAGCACTCGTCGGTTGGGTGGTGCTATGAATCCGCTCTTCGAAGTCTCTGACGCCCCGCACTGGCAGCTCCCCGGCTTCCAGCGCACCTTCCGGCCGGGCGAGCTCACCGTCGGCCTCACCCTGCCCATCGAGGAGGATGCGGAGTCGAATCCGCTCGACAGCCTGGATAACCAGCTGCGCCTCATCCGCAAGGCTGAGGCCGGGGGAGTGGCCGCGATCTGGGTGCGCGATATTCCGCTGCGCGTCGAGACGTTCGGCGATGTCAGCCAGGTCTACGACCCCTGGATGTACCTGAGCCACATCGCCGCGCACACGGACGCGATCGCTTTGGGCACCGCAGCCATCGTCGTGCCCTTCCAGCACCCGCTGCTTTTGGCCAAGCGTGCCGGCACCATCGACCGCCTCAGCCGCGGCCGCTTCCTCATGGGCGTGGCCACGGGCGACCGCCCCGAGGAGTTTCCCGCGTTCGGCCAGGACAAAGGCAAGCGCGACGAAGAATTCCGCGAAAGAATCGCAGCTTATCGACGAGCCACCCTCACCACCCACACCCCCGTCCGCTGGTCCGGCGGCCGGATGGGCGGCGCCGATGTCGTCCCCAAACCCCAGGCCCGCGAGGTGCCCCTCTTGGCCACCGGCTCCTGCCAGCAGACTCTCGAGTGGCGCGCCGAGCACACCCACGGCTGGCTGATGTACCACAAGGGCCTGGAGATCCAACGCCAGAACGTGCGCAATTGGAACACCGCCGTGGCCGACTGGGCCGCCCGCGAAGGTGTCGCAGGGACCCCGGCCGCCTTCAAGCCCTTCGCCGAATCGCTCTGGCTCGACCTGCACGAGGACCCCGATGCGCCCGCTTCAGGCGGCAGCTTCGGCTACCGCCTCGGCCGCAACACACTGATCCAGCTGCTTCGCTCCCAGCGCGAGGTGGGGATCAGCCACGTCATGGTCAATTTCCGCTCCAGCAAGCGTTCCGCGGAGGAGCAGATCGACGAGCTGATCGAATACGTCATCCCCGCGCTGGAGCGCTAGACCCGGCCCAGCGCCTCCGCGAACCGCGCGACGGTGCCGTCCACGTCTGCCCACTTGTCCAGGCCGAATAGGCCGATGCGGAAGGTGGAGAAACTCTCGGGCTCGCCGATCTGCAGCGGGACGCCACCGGCGATCTGGATGCCGGCCTGCTTGAATGCGGCGCCGGTGGCCTGCTCCGGTGCGGTGGCGTGCATGACCACGATGGAGGTGGCCTCAAAACCCGGGGCTGCAACGGAGACGTAGCCCTTCTCGGCCAGCAGCTCACGGACCTTAGTGCCCAGCTCGACCTGGCGAGCGGTGAGCTCGTCGAGGCCGATCTCCTTGGCTTCTTTCATCAGCTCGAGGTTGTGCGCGATCGTGTCCGTGGGCACAGTGGCGTGGTAGGCGGCGGTGCCGTCCACGTAGCCCTCGGAGATGGCGGTCCACTTGGCCAGGTCCATGGCGAAGCTGTCGGAGGTGGTGTTGTCCAGCTGCGCGCGGCCGTCCTCGGAGAACATGACGTAGCCGGTGGCCGGGGAGCCGGACCAGCCCTTCTGCGGCGCGGTGATGAGGATGTCCACGCCGGTGGCCTCCATGTTGATCCACTTGGTGCCGGCTGCGACGCAGTCGAGGACCATCAGGCCGCCGGCCTCGTGGGCGGCGTCGGCAAGCTTGGAAATGTAGTCGACGGGTAGCTCGAGGCCCGCTGCTGTCTCTACGTGCGCCGCGAACACGAGGTTGGGGCGCTCGGTGCGGATGCGCTCCACGGCGTCGTCGATCGCCGGCGGGGCGTAGGAAGCGCGCTCATCGTCCGAAGTCGGCTCGGCGTTGAGCACCGTGACTTTCTCGGTCACGCCGGAGGCATCGAAAATCTGCGTCCAGCGGTAGGAGAAGTTGCCGGTCCGGATGACCAGCGCCTCCTTGCCGCGTGCGAACTGGCGCGCAACAGCTTCCATCGCGAACGTGCCGCCGCCGGGAACCACAGCCACGGATGACGCGTGGTACGTCTCACGCAGGATTGCCTGAAGTTCCTGCATGATGCCGATGAACTTGGCGGACATGTGGTTCAAAGACCGGTCGCTGAACACGGCCGAGTATTCCAGCAGGCCGTCTGGGTCGATGTCGGGGCGGGGGAGAGTGTTGTCAGTCATGCCCCAACGCTATCGGTTTTCTCTTACGATGGTGAACGCTTACCACGAAAAAGGAGAAAACTATGGGTCGTTGGATCATCGCCATCATCGGTGCCGTTGTTGGCGCGCTACTCACCGGTTTCATTCTCAGCCAGCTCGGTGTGACCGGCATTCTCTACACCATTCTGGTGCTCGTCGGTTCCGCCATCTGCTCGTCGCTCGCGGGAACGCTGTACTTCCGCGCGAAACGCTAGAGCGCGTTCACGCCGCCAGGCAGGCTCCTCAGCATCACATTCCGCTCGGCGGCATGAGCTGCATGCTTATCGACGAACCCCTGCGACCTCTTCCCCGACGCGCAGTACACCACCACATCGGTGCCTTGGGGCAGAGTGTCGATGAACTCGTCGCCGAGCGCGGAATTCCCCTCCAACTCTGAGGTGGGGATGTGCCCGCTTCGCACCGCGGAAACGTCCTTCAGCGCTTTCTCGTGCTCCTCGCGCACGTCGAGGGCGACGGCAGATCCCGTCGCAACCGCAGTCAGAAGCTCTTCATTGTCGTGCACCGGCACCGCGCACACCGCGCCCTCGTAGTCGCCGAAGCTGGTGGCCAGCTCGCGACCGGGGTCGCGGCGGACGGCGAAGCTGCGGATCTGGGTGGTCAGGGCGTCGTACATGCGCAGGGTGCCCACCGGTGCTTCGCCGACGCCGGTGAGGAACTTGATGACCTCGGTGGACATCAGCCCGCCGACCACACTCGTGGTCACGCCGAGCACGCCCGCGGTGGCGCAGTCGGGAACCGAGTCCGCGTCGGGCTGGTCGGGGTAGAGGTCGCGCATGCCCACGCCGTCCTCCGGTGCGCCCGGGCCGGACCACCACAACGCCACGTCGCCGCGGTAGCGCAGCACCGACCCCCACACAAGGGGAGTGCCGGTGATCTCGGCAGCGTCGGCGGCCATGAATTTGGTTGTGAATGTGTCTGAGCCGTCGATGAGCACGTCAATGCCGTCCAGGATCTCCACGGCATTGGAGGCGTCCATGCGGCCGTCGATGGTTCTCACCTCGATGCCGGGCTGGAGTTCGCGCAGGCGCTCGGCGGCCACTTCGGTCTTTTTCCGGCCCACATCGGAGGCTCCGAAGAGAATCTGGCGGTGAATATTAGTCAGGTCGACCACGTCGTCGTCGATAAGCGAAATGTGCCCGACGCCTGTCGCCGCGAGCGTCTGCATCACGGGGCAGCCGAGCCCTCCCGCTCCGATGACCAGCACATTCGCGCGGTGAAGCGCTTCTTGTTGGTCCGGCCCGAAACCGGGCAGATTCATCTGGCGGGCGGTGCGGCGGAGTTCTTGCTCAGGAAGAGAAATCACACCCCTTCACCTTAATGGCCTAAACTTTTTCGGGACATCATGACCGCCCGACTAAAGATTTGGGGCCGATTCCCATGCGCAAACTTCGCGCTGATCCACTGATCTTTTTCACTGCTGTCGGATTCATCGTCGCTTTCGTGGCTCTCACTATCGGTTTCGGTGAGCGCGCCCGCGACACGTATTCCACTGTCTCCACCTGGATGATGGACAACTTCGCCTGGCTGTACATCGGAGGAGTGTCCGCGGTGTTCATCTTCCTGATTGTCCTGTTCGTGTCTAAGTACGGCAATTACCGGCTCGGCGACGACGACGATGAACCCGAGTACTCCCTCCCCGTCTGGTTCTCCATGCTGTTCGCTGCGGGCATGGGTGCGACGCTGATGTTCTGGGGTGCCGCGGAGCCTCTGCACCACGCGTACGACCCGCCGCGCGGCGGGTACGAATCCATGAGCCGCGAGGCAATCCGCCAGGCATTCGAATTCACCTACTACCACTTCGGTATTCACATGTGGGTGATCTTCACGCTGCCGGGCCTGGCCATGGGCTATTTCATCTACAAGCGAAAGATGCCCGCGCGCTATTCGTCGATCTTCTCGCCGCTGCTCGGCTCCAAGGTCTACCAGTGGCCGGGCAAGCTTCTCGATGCCATTGGCATCATCGGCACCGTCTTCGGCCTCGCCGTCTCCGTGGGCCTGGGCGTGCTGCAGATCAGCGCGGGCCTGAACATCCTGTGGGGTGTGCCGTTGGTGACCTGGGTTGAACTCGGGGTCATCATCTTCATCACGGTCTGCGCCTCCGTGTCCGTGGCCACGGGCCTGGACAAGGGCGTGAAGCTGCTGTCGAACCTGAACATCATCGGTTCGATCGCGTTGCTGGTCTTCCTCTTCGTCATGGGGCCGACCCTGAAAATCATCGAGCACCTCACCGAGTCCTTCGGCATTTACGCATCGTCGTTGCCGGAGCTGATGTTCTGGGTCGACTCCTACAACGACAACCCGGGCTGGCACGCCACCTGGACCGCGTTCTACTGGGCGTGGACGATCTGTTGGTCACCGTACGTGGGCATGTTCTTCGCCCGCATTTCGCGCGGACGCACCGTGCGCCAGTTCATTGCCGGCACGATCCTCCTGCCGACTGTCTTCGACATCGTCTGGTTCGCCACCTTCGGCCGCACCGCGATCGACGTGGAGACGAATGACCCGGGCGTGCTCACTGGCCCAGTGGTGGAGGACGGGGAGACCCCGCAGGCGCTGTTCACCCTGCTGGCGCAGTATCCGCTGTACTTCATCAGTGGTGCGGTGGCGCTCGCGGTGATCATCTTCTACTTCGTCACCTCAATCGACTCCGCGGCGTTGGTGATGGACATGTTCACTAGCGGCGAGGAGGAAGCGACTCCGCGGTACTACCGCGTCGCCTGGGCGGTCGCAGTCGGCACGGTGACAGCTGCGTTGCTGTTCATCAACGATTCCGGCATCCAAGCACTGCAGGAAGTGGTGATCATCATCGCCCTGCCGTTCTTCATCGTCTACTTCATCATGATGTTCTCGCTGGTGAAGGGGATGAGCGACGATGCCGCCGCCGAGCGCCGCTTCCGCTCCCGCCAGTGGGAGAAGACCGACACGGCGGAGAAATACGAGGAAGCCGACGCTAAGCCCGCGCCGGGGTACGACGAAGAAGGCAACGAAATCGACCGCCCCGAACTCGAGTACGACCACGAGGAGGGCTCATGGCGCCTCACTGAGAGCGTGCTCACCGAGGCGAAGGCCGAGGACGAAACGGTCGACGCGGAGGTGCCGGAGGGCACGTCTGTCATCATCAAGCCTGAGAAGGACTAGAGCGAGAACAGAACCGCATTGACACTGCCGGCGCGAATCAGCGCCGGCTTTGCCGTATCCAGGACGTACAGGTCGCCGGTGGGGCTGGCCACGGTCCGCTTTCAGAGTTTTACAGCACCTGGTCAGCCCAGCTGGCAAGTCCATCAAAGCTGGACGACGCCACCGCGTGTTCGCGCTTCGGAATACGGCCCGCGCCGCGGGCGAGGAGGCCGCCTTCCACGGCCAGGCGCATCGCGCGCGCCATCGCTTCAGGGTCCTGGCAGCGGTTGACGGCGCTGGCCAGCAGCACGCCGTCGCAGCCGAGCTCCATCGCCAGCGCGGCATCGGAGGCAGTGCCCACGCCTGCGTCGATCAGGACGGGCACCTCCGTGCGCGAGCAGATCAGCTCGATATTGTGCGGATTCAAAATACCTAGCCCGGTGCCGATGGGGGAGCCGAGCGGCATGACGGCGGCGGCCCCCAAGTCCTCGAGCTTCTTCGCTGCCACCGGGTCGTCGGAGGTGTAGGCGAGGACGGTGAAGCCTTCGTCGATAAGCATCTCGCACGCGTCGACCGTTTCGACGACGTCCGGCAGCAGCGTGTGATCGTCGGCGATGACCTCCAGTTTCACCCAGTCCGTGCCCAGGGCCTCGCGCGCGAGCTTCGCCGTGATCACCGCGTCGCGCGCGGTGCGGCAGCCAGCGGTATTCGGCAGCGGCGCAATATTCAGGCGGTTGAGCAGGTCAAAGACCGACTCACCAGAACCCGAGCCAGCAGCGTAGCGGCGCATTGCCACTGTGGTCAGCTCAGTGCCCGACGCGACCAGCGCGCGCTCGAGCATGTCCTGTGAACTCGCCCCGCCGGTGCCCATGATCAGGTGCGAGTCGAATTGCTTGCCAGCGATTTCCAGCACGGCTAGCCCCCCTGAACGGCGGTGAGGATGTCCACCTCGGCACCGTCGCTGAGATGCGTGGATTCCCACTCGGAGCGCGGAACGACATCGCCGTTCACCGCGACGGCTGTTCCCGCGGGCACCTCGCCCAAACGTTCGCGCAGAAGCTTATCGACGCTTCCCGCTTCCGTTTCAACCTTTTCACCGTTGATGACTAGCTGCATTGGTTCCTCCTTGAATGACGTAGGGGATCACAGGCCCCCAACTCTACGGGTGGTTCTTGTCCTTCGACCAGCGCGGCTCCGCACTTCGCGCCCATCGCGGCGAGCAGGATGCCGTGCCGGAAATAGCCGGTGGACACCACGACACGGTCGCTGACCCGGCCGAGGTACGGTAGGTCGTCCGGCGAACCGGGGCGCGCGCCGACGTGGACCTCGATGAGGTCGCAATCCTCGATGCCGGGCACGATCTCGCTGGCGTCGCGAAGCAGTTGCAGCACGCCGCCGGCCTGCGGTTCTGGTCGGTCGTCCTCGCGGGTGGTCGCGCCGATCGTGAGCGTGTCGTCTTCGCGCGGGATCAGGTACACCGGCCGGTCCTCGACGAAACCGCGTATCACACGGTCGATCAGCGGCCGCTGGTGCTTCGGCACGCGCAGCTCCACCATGTCGCCGTAGACCGGCCTGAGTTTCAGCGGGTTCTCGCCATCGAACCAGCCCGTCGTCTCGCGCGCGCCGAGCCCATTGGCCAGCACGACCTGCTCGGCGTCGATATCGTTGACATCTTTCACGGCCTCCGCCACGAATTCCACGCCCGCATTCGCGCACGCGTCCTGCAGCGCGGCCACGAACAGCCGCGGACGGACCTGGTGGTCGCCGGGAATATGCACGGCACCGCTTATCGACGGCGCCAGCGCCCCCTCCAACCTCCTCGCCTCCCGCGTGGTGATCCGTTCCGTGGTCATGCCGTGGAGCTCCTGGTACTCCTGCAGTTCCTCCAAATGCGTCTTATCCGCGCGGTCTTTCGCCACCACCAGCGTCCCGTCAGTGCGGTAGCCGGTCGGCTTGTCCGTGTGCTTCGCCGTCAGCTCGATCAGCTCCGGGTACCACTGGCCGGCCGCGATCATCAGCGGAAACAGCGGATCCTGCTTGTACACGACCTCTGCTGCCGGTGCGAGCATGCCGCCCGCGTGCCAGGTCGCGCCGCTGGCAGGCTCCGGATCGTAGACGGTCACGTTGTGGCCACGATTTGCCAACGTCAGCGCGGTGGACAGGCCGACGATGCCTGCTCCGAGGATTGCAATCTTCTGTTCTGCCATATCGCCATCCAACCTACGCTCTTTTCAGAGCCAGCCATTGTCGTCGCAGGTGCGCGCGGCTGCAAAGCGGTTGGGTGCTCCAGTCTTGGTCATGATCGCCGAAATGTAGTTGCGCACCGTCCCCGTGGAGAGGTTCAACCGCGCCGCGATCTGCTTGATTTCTGCACCGGTGAGCGCCTCACGGGCGACCTCGACCTCGCGCGCAGTCAGCGGTGACGGCGGAGTGAACAGGGATTCCTCCGCGACCTGCGGATCGACGACCCGCAGACCGGCGTGTGTGCGACGCACTGCGTCGGCAAGCTGGTCTGGGGGAGTGTCCTTCACAATGAAACCGGAAGCCCCGGCTTCTAAGGCCGTGCGCAGGTATCCGGGTCGCCCAAACGTGGTCACGATGAGCACCTTGCACGAGGATCCCGCGAGGTCGGCAGCGAGCTCCAGGCCGGTGCGGCCGGGCATTTCAATATCGAGCAACGCCACATCCACATTGTGCTCCCGTACCGCTTCGACGACACCATCGCCGGAACGGCAAGTGGCTACGACCTCTATATCCTTCTCGAGGTTGAGCAATGCAGACAACGCTCCGACGAGCAGCCCTTGGTCGTCGGCGATGAGCACGCGAATCATGCTGTCACCTCCACCCGTGTTCCAGACTCGGTGGGCGGCACCACGAGAGTGCCGCCGGCAGCACTGACCCTGTCAGCGATGCTCACCAGACGCGTCCCCGGTGGCAGGCCGATGCCGTTGTCAGCCACAACGAGCGTGCGCGGGGAGACCTCGATCTCGCATTCCGTGGCCTGGGAGTGCCGGATCACATTTGTCACTGCCTCCCGCAGCACCCATCCGAACAGTGGGGAGTCGGTGGCGCCGTCTGAATCAATCCGCGCCTCGATCCCGGCTGCCGCCAGCGCTGAGCGTGCGGCTTCCACCTCGGCAGTTAGCGACGGCGTGTGAGTCGCCCGCACAGCACGCCGGACGTCCTCAAGTGATTGGCGGGACAGCTCCACGATCTCATCCAGCTCCTTCGCCGCTTCTTTCTTATCGACGTCCACCAGCCTGCGCGCCAGCGACGTCTTCACGTTGATCACAGTCAGCGAATGACCCAATAGATCGTGCACGTCCCGGTAAATCGACTCGCGTTGTCGCGCCAGCTCGAGCTCAGCGGCGAGGTGGACGCGCTCGTCGGTTAGCTTGGTCGCGCTGACCTGCGTTCCCACTGTCACCGCGATGAGCACGGACGCGCCGAAGAAAATCCACGCCGTCAGGTTTCCCGTGAAGAACACGTAGACACCGAACGCCGAGATGATGGCGAGATCCACGATCGTGTGCATGCGCACTGGCATGAGTGATCCGGTCACGGCCGTGATGTAGGGGAGCATTGTGGTCCCCCACACCTCCATGATGGCGGTCACTCCGATCATGGGGATCAGGAGGGCGATCACGCACAACGCCGCGTTGACGGTGTCGTTGCGGTGTGCCCGGATTGCGTGCGCACACAGGTACACCGCCCCGAAGACCACGATCAACGAGGCGCCCGCGGCGTACTGCCAGGCGGGGCGCTCCATGGCGAACAAGCCGGCGAGCGGGCTGACCAAGAGGATCAGCCAGATGCCGGCCTCAACGAGGTGGTAGTGGCCACCGTTCGTTTTCTGGGTCACGCACGCCCTTTCTCGCGGCTATCCAAGGCCAGACTGATCACAGCGAAGATGACAGTCCAGGCAATGATACTGAGCACAGGTTGCCATAGTGGGTCGGTGATCTCGTAGGGCTCGTCCTGAATCAACTGGAGTCCTTCGGCCACAGGCCACCGCGACAGCATGGTGGCGCCGTACATCGGGGTGAACCGGGAGAAGTCGATCAAGTTGCTCGTGAGCGGGAACAGGGTGTTTCCGGCGAAGGCCAGCAGAGTGACTGAGGTGGCGGCAATTGAGACTGCCGTGAGGGACTTCAGCGATTGCGCCCAGACCAAACCGTAGAAGCCGAAAGGCAAGGACACGCCGACGGTGATGAGGAAGCTCCAGAACCACGCGCTGGCGTCCATCTCGGCGTCGACCAATGCGCCGGTGAGGAACACCGCAGCTACGGGCAGCACGACGTTGACGATGATGACGAGCAATCTCGCGACCGCAATCTGCATGTTCGTCAGGGGAGTCAGCGCTAGCTGCCGCCCCCATCCGCTGTTGTGCTCCACGACCACCAACGATGATTGGGAAACAGCTCCAGAAATGCCCGCGTAGAGGGCCATGCCGAGCATGACGAAGGCGGCGACATTGCCGTTGCCCAGTTCATCGCCTGAATACTGCTGGGCAGCACCGAAAATGAGGTAGAGAATCACCGGAAGAACGATGTTGAAGAACAGCGAAGAGGCATCGGATTTGAGGCGTTTGAGGTTGTGCAGTGCGAACTTCAGGGTGGTCATGGCTGCTCCTTATCTGAGGTGAGCGCGACGAAGGAGTCCTCCAGGGACGTTCTGGTGATGGTCAGGTCGTGCGCGTCGGTCTCGGTGAGTAGTTTCCGGGCGTAGGAATCGGCGTCGCTGGTGGTGACGTCGATAAGCCCCTGCGATGACTGCGCTGTGACCCGCTTTTTGTTCGCGTCGGCAGTGAGTTGGTCTGTCGGCCCATCCGCGATGACCTGGCCGTGGTCGAGCACGATGATGCGTTCGGCCAGGTTCTCTGCTTCTTCGAGGTAGTGTGTGGAGAAGATGATGGTGCGTCCGGAGTGGGCCTGGGCGCGCATCGTGTCCCAGAACTCGTGGCGGCTGGTGGCGTCCATGCCGGTGGTTGGTTCGTCGAGGATGAGAATGTCCGGCTTGCCCAGCAACGCAATCGCGAAACGAATGCGCTGTTGCTCGCCGCCAGAGCATTTGCCCACCCGGCGGTTCTGAATCTTGGTGAGATTCGCCTGCTCGATCGCAGCCTCCACGCCGATGGAATCGCGGTGCGTGGAGTTGATCATGGCCAGGGTGTCTTTGACGGTGACAGTGTCGAGGAGACCGCCGGTTTGCATCACCGCACCGATGCGTGCGTCCCGGATGGCCTGCGCCGGGGTCATGTCGGCCACGCGTACTGTGCCGCTTGTCGGCTTGGTCAATCCGAGAATGAGGTCCACCAGGGTGGTTTTGCCTGCTCCGTTGCGCCCAAGCAGGCCGACGATTTCACCGCGGCCAATGCTCAGGCTGACATCTTCAACGGCTTTCACCGATCCGAAATGCTTGCTCACGTTTTGTGTTTCGATCATGCTTCACATTCCACTGCGCGCCGGGAAGGCGAGCGTAGCCCTGCTGTCACGATCTCGGCGTGACAGTTGTCATGGGTGTTAGCCTGGGGTCAAGATTGCGAACCGATCGAAAAAAGGAGCATTAGTTATGTTCACCCGTTCCCGCGACGAAGTGGAAAAGGTCGAGTGGGGCGGCGGCACCTCTGAGCGTGTCGTCACCGCCAAGGACAACATGGGCTTCGCCATCGCCCACACTGTTGTCCGTGCTGGCACTGAGTCCAAGCTGCAGTACCGTAATCACCTCGAGGCTTGCTACTGCATCGGCGGTTCCGGCGAGGTCGAGGACACCGAGGGCAACGTGTACCCCATCACTCCGGGCACGGTGTATGTGCTTGATGAGCACGACGCCCACTACCTCCGCGGCGGCAAGGACGAGGACCTCATCCTGGTCTCCGTGTTCAACCCGGCCATCACCGGCGATGAGAAGCACGAGCTGACCGCCGACGGCTTCAGCTCCTACTAAACCCTTACTGAACACGGTAAAACCCCAGGGACTCCGCAATGCGGAGTCTCTTTTGGCGTGCAAGGGGTGCCAGGAGCACTATGAACACTGACCGAATCCGCCGCGCCGTTCTCATCGTTGCGCTGCTGAACCTGCTCTACTTCTTCATCGAGTTCGCCGCGGCCGTGATGATTGGCTCAGCCTCGTTGTTCGCCGACTCGGCCGACTTCCTGGAGGACACCGCAATCAACCTGCTGGTGTTCTTTGCAGTGGCGAGGCCCGCGTCGCGACGTCGGAAAGCGGGAAGCGTGCTCGCGGCGCTCATCCTGATTCCTGCGATCGCAGCGATCGTGATGGTTGTGACCAAGATTCTCAACCCGGAGCCGCCATCGGCGGAAGGGCTGACGGCGGTGGCGTTCGGTGCGCTGGTGGTCAACGTCATTTGCGCAGTGATCTTGCTGCGCTTGCGCGACGAAGGATCCTCGCTCGCGACGGGTGCGTGGCTCGCTGCGCGTAACGACGCCTTGGCAAACCTCCTCATCATCCTCGCTGGTCTGCTGACGTTCGTGTGGCCGACCGCGTGGTTCGACATCGTCGTCGGAGCCATCATCGCAGTGGTCAACTTGTCGGCGGCCAAGGAGGTGTGGGAGGAATCCCGCGAGGAGCATGACTCCGTCGAAGAGGCGTTTGCAGATATGGAGGACTAGCAAAACCCGATAGGGTAGCTAGAACACCTGTCACCGACGGCAGAAAGGGTCTGTCCATGTCAACCACAGTGGAAAGCCACGGCAAGCGAGGCAAGAGGAAATCGGGATGGCTGGGGCCGGGGTTGCTGATTAGCGCCTCCTTCATCGGCCCGGGCACGGTCACGACGGCAACAGTCACCGGCGCGAGCTACGGATTCGCTCTGACGTGGACAATCGTGTTCTCCATCGTGGCGACGATTATCCTGCAGGAAATGTCTGCCCGACTCGGTCTCATGGGAAAGTTGAGCACGGGTGAGGCGCTGCGCGCGACCTTCGAGTCGCCGGTGGCGAAAGCGCTGATGATCACGCTCATTGTCGCGGCGATCGGCATCGGCGGCGCCGCTTATGCCGGAGGCGACACCACCGGCACCGCTTTGGCTCTGAGCTCGGTCACGGGGCTGAGCATCCCCTTGCTCGCCGGCATCATCGCCGCGATCATCGTCGGGCTGCTGCTCACCGGCAGCTACAAAGTGATCGAGAACGTCATGACGGGCCTCGTCGTGATCCTCGCGCTCATATTCCTTATCACTGCCATTTCCGTGAAACCGGATCTCGGGGAGATGTTCCGCGGGGCATTCGTGCCGAGCATTCCGGACGGCGCGGTGCTCACCGCGATCGCGCTCATCGGAACGACCGTGGTGCCCTACAACATCTTTCTCCACTCCAACCTCGTCCAGGAAAAGTGGGGCGATGAGCCGCAGGAGCAGGCGCTGAAGAAAGCCCGCGTGGACAACGTCATTTCCATCTCCGTCGGCGGCTTGATCACCCTCGCGATTCTGGCGACGGCCGCCGCGGTCATGTTCACCAAGGGGCTCGAAGCCGAGTCCGCGGCCGACCTGGCTGAGCCGCTGCGCCCCATGCTCGGTGACTTCGCTCCCTGGGCTTTGGCGATTGGCCTCTTCGCAGCCGGTCTGACGTCCGCTATTGCCGGCCCCCTCGGCGCGGCCTACGCGATCTGCGGTGTGCTCGGCTGGTCCTCGGATATGAAGGACAACAGGTTCCGGGCGATTTACCTGACAGTCGTCATCGTCGGTGCGATCATTGCCATCACCGGCGTGAACCCGATCCAGGTGATCATCCTCGCTCAAGCCGCGAACGGCATCCTGCTTCCGGTCGTCGCGTTCTTCCTGCTGTACACGATGAACAACAAGAAGCTTCTCGGTGAGCACGCCAATGGACTCGCCTCTAACATCTTCGGAGGAGCCATTTTCCTGGTCACCGTGGTGCTCGGCGGGTACTCGCTCTACAGCCTGTTCTAGATGGTGGCAGCCGCGTTAAACCGTGTATCCAACGATGAGCATCATGATGGCCATCGGGATACCGGCCGCGACAAGGGTCGCCGTGGTGTAACCCAGCACATCGCGGATTTTCATGCCGGCGACAGCGAGCATGGGCAGCGCCCAGAACGGCTGAATCATATTGGTCCACTGGTCGCCGTACGCGATCGCCATGATGGCCATCTCTGGTGACGCTCCCAACTGCTCTGCTGCATCGAGAAGGATCGGGCCCTGAACAGCGAGCTGGCCGCCGCCTGACGGGACAAAGAAATTCACAATGCCCGCAGAAATGAAGCCGAGAACGCCCAGTGTCTCCGGTGTGGCGACAGCGACGATGGAGTTGGACAGAATCGCCGCCAGACCAGTCGTGGTCATGATGCCCATGATGCCGGCGTACAGGGGGAACTGGAGGAGGATATCGCCGACATTCGACGCGGCTTCCTTGGTCAGCTGCGCGAGCTCGTGGGGGCTGCGGACAAGCAGGAAGATGAGCGTGAGGAACGTCCAGTTCACAATGTTCAGCGTGACGCTACCCCCGTTGACGAAGTGGACAACGAGGTAGGCGAGCAACGCCAATCCGGTGACGAGGGTGAGGATGCGCGAAGCATCGATGCGGTCAGCGGTGGTGTCCCGAGGGGCTGGTGCCTGCTCTTTCTCCACCAGTTCTGCCACCGTGTCGTCCTTGATCAGGTGAGAGCTCTGCACCTCGCGGGGTGCGATGAAGTAGAGCACCAATGCCACGCAGGCGAGAGTGACCACGATGGTGGTCAAGTTCCACCAGGAAAACAGCGTGTCGGACAGGGGAATGGTCCGCCCCAACTGCTTGGCAATGAACGACCCGTCCGTTGCCGCAGTGAGCTGGGCGGAGCCGGAGTAACCCATGTGCCAGACGACCATCGCCGAGTACGCCGAAGCAATCAGCATGGGAAAACTAATGCTCTGTCCACGCTGGTGGAACTGAACCGCGATGTTCTTGGCCAAGATGGCACCGAGCATGAGGCCCAGTCCCCACGAGAACAGCATCGCCATCGCCGTCACTCCGAAAAGGAAGAGGTAGGCCGCCATTGGCTTCTTCGGCACTGTTGCAAGAGACCTGAGCAGGGTGCTCACTGCGCTGGTTCCAGCCAGGATTGACCCAAGTAGCAGCACAAGGGCCATCTGTGTCATGAACTCGAGAAGCCCGGACAGGCCGTTGCCCCATCCGGTAACGACATCCACTGGCCCCGCGTCGGTGAACACGAGGGCCATGATCGCCACGATGGCCGTGAGCACGATCGCGAAAGTGAGGGCAGAGGGGGTGTATTCCTCGATGAGCCGGTTGATCGGCCGCATGGCGCGTGCGAAGAACGGGTCTCGAGAGGGGGTCGCCGCTTCGCCTCGCTGAACAGTCGTAGTCACAGTGTCCTCCATCATCAAAAGCGCAAAATATGGGCTGCGTCACATTATGCCCAATTGATTTTGGAAGTAAAGCTACTTTCTAAGAAAAACTAAATGTGGGGAGCCGACGGCGCAGCGGATTTAGGTGCGCCCGCGCCCAAATTCGCGGATGACCCGCTCGACGTAGCTGCGGGGATCGTCGGCGTTCATGATGCCGCGGACGATGGCGACACCGTCCACGCCGGTGCGGGCGAGGTCAGCGGCATCGTTGACAGTGACGTCGCCTATGGCGACGATAGGGAGCTTTGAGCTATCGACGAGAGCAGGGTACCCCTCGAGCCCGAGTGGTTCGCGGCCGGAATCTTTCGTGGGTGTTGCTCGGAACGGACCGGCGCCGATGTAGTCGATGACGTCTGCGTACGAGTTCGCGTTCTCGACGAGGTCGAGGGTGCCCGTTGTCAGACCGATGATCGCGTCCGGGCCCAGTAGTTCGCGCGCGACGCGGGGATCGAGATCGTCTTGGCCGATGTGCACCCCGGCGATGCCGTGGGGTTTGAGGGCTAGGGCGACGTCGACGCGGTCGTCGATAAGCACGTGCGTTGCGGGGTTCGCGTCGCGCACGGCGGTGACGACGGCGCGGGCGAGGTCGTAGAGGTCCCGCGCGGCAATTGGCTTGCTACGCACCTGGATCAAGCCCGCGCCGCCGAGGGCGGCCGCGCGGGAAGTTTCAACGATGTGGGCGGGTTCACCCTGGCCGGTGATGAAGTAGCAGCGGAGGTCGAGAGAATCAGTTGTCACGCAGCGCCTCAATCAACTCGTCTTTGGTCATGTCGGAGCGGCCGGCGATGTCGAGCTCCTGGGCGCGCGCGTACAGTTCGTCCTTTGTCCAGTCGTCGTACGAGCCGGACTCGCCGCCTTTCGCGCTCACCTTCGAGCGTGACGAGTTGGCGGCGGCGTTGGCGATCGCCGCTGCTTTAGACTTCGAGTTGCCCTCCTCGCGGAGCTTCTCGTAGAGCTCGCCGTCTTTGACAGAGGGTCCGCCGGGCGTGTTCTCGGGATGTGCGTCCTTGGCCATGCCCGCAATTCTATGGCCAACACACGCTGCGGTAAGCGGGAAAGATGGCAGAGTGATGGCACGCTGGGGATGGTCTTGGACCGGAGTGTCCGAGGATGAACAAAAGGGGTGCGCAATGCGACGTGGAAGAAGGGTCGCTGCCGTCACGGCAGTGTTGGCATCGGCGCTCGCGGCCGTGAGCTCACCCGCGGTCGCGCAAGCCCAGATGGACCCGAACTATCACTGGCGCAACGACCCGCTGACCAAGGTGATGGCCGGCAAGCCGTTCGTGGACCGGGTGCTGCACCGCGTGTCGGGATCGTGGTTCGATGCGGCGCCTGTTTCACCGGGAGCGCAAGACGCGCTGCGGCGGGGCAAGTCTCTGTACGGCCCGGGCGCCCCGCTCTACGTGGGCGACTTCAGTATGTGCACCGCGGCGGCGGTGGGCACCGACAGCGCGGGGCGGATGGTGGCCATCACGGCGGGCCACTGCGGCCACCTGGGGGAGCCGGTCGCGGCGGCTGACTCGCTGCAAGCGGGCTGGTCGGGACGGATTGCCCGGAAGAACGACGCGCTCGACTACGCCGTCATCGAACTGGGCCCGAACGCGGAACTCACCGCGAGCTACAACGGTACGACGGTGCGTTCCGCCGGCGGTCGCGCCAACCCAGGCGAGGTGGTGTGCAAGAACGGTTACGCGTCGGGCGCGACGTGCGGAGCTGTGCTCGGCGCGGACTCCCAGCGCCACTTCACGCACCTGTGCGCGATGGCGGGGGATTCCGGCGCACCGGTTTATAGCGGTGAGCGCCTCGTGGGCATGGTCAGCGGCGGGCTGCTTCCGCCGGGACTCAACCTGCAGTGCAAGACGCCGCTGCAAGGCGCGCTGCACGCACCGACGGTGGTCACCAACATCGACGCGGTCATCGCGGACATGAACTCCGTGCCGGGAGTGGGGCAGGGGTTCGTCCTGGCGCGCTAGTTGCGCAGCCGGCCGAGCACTTCGTCGTGAAGCAGGCCGTTGGTGGCTACGGCGTCTCCGCCGTGGGGACCGTCCTCACCCGCGAGCGAGGTGAAGCGCCCGCCAGCTTCGGTGACCAGCACGGACAGTGCCGCGAGATCCCACAGCGAGACTTCGGGCTCGGCGGCGATATCCACGGAACCTTCAGCGACGAAGCAGTAGGAGAGGAAATCGCCGTAGCCGCGGAGGCGCCACGTGTCGTCCGACAGCGAGATGAGCGCATCGCGCAGACCGCGGTCGCGCCAGCCGCTCAGCGAAGAAATCGCGAGCGAGGCGTCGCCAAGCTTATCGACGCCCGACACCCCCAGCTTCTTCACACCACCACCCGCGAAGGTCCGCCACGCGCCGGTGCCGGAGCTGGCGTACCAGCGGCGGGCGAGGGCGGGAGCACTGACGACGCCGACCACGGGTTGGCCGTCCTCGAGCAGCGCGATGAGAGTGGCCCACACCGGCACACCCCGCACATAGTTCTTCGTCCCGTCAATCGGGTCGATCACCCACTGGCGCCCCTCGAAGTGGACGTCGCCGCCGAATTCCTCGCCGAGAATCGCGTCCGTCGGGCGGGCCTCCTCGAGTTTGTCGCGCAGCGCCTGCTCCACGGCGACATCCGCATCTGAAACCGGCGTCATGTCGGGCTTGGAATCGACCTTGAGGTCGGCAGATTCAAAGCGCGCGATCGTGACCGTGTCGGCGATGTCGGCGAGTTCGAGGGCGAGGGCGAGATCGTCTGAGTAGGTGGACATGCTCACCGACTCTAGTGCCCCGAGTCGGCGAGGAGGCTGAGCACGTCGTCGACGAGACGGCGGTTACCTGCGACGCACCACGTCACGCCACCTGCGTCGACCTTCACCGCGGCACCGCAGGCTGCTTCGACGAGCGCTTTGCCGGGCAGCCAGTCCCAGTCGGCGACAGAATGCTGCATCCATCCTCCAATGCCGCCGGAGGCGACGGTGGCGAGGTCGATCGACCCGGCGCCGAACATCCGCACCGTCGCTGCGCGACTCGCCGCGGCCATCCAGGCTCCGCGGATGCCGTCGTCAAGCATGACGCGCGGGTGGAGGTAGGTGGCGAGGGCGAGTTGGTCGAGGGGGGCGTCGACAAGCGGCGCGAGCTGGGCGCCGTTCTTTAACGACTCCCCGCCGTGCGCGGTCCACGTCGTTTTCAGTGCCGGGCGGTTGACTGCGCTGGCGACGATGCGTTCCGGGTCGGAGGGCTCACCCTCCACGAGCGCCACTGCCGAACAGAAATAGTCCGACCCGCAAGAAAAGTTGTAGGTCCCGTCCACTGGGTCGATGACCCACGTGCGGCCGCTCGCGGACGCTTTGGCCGCGCCTTCCTCGCCGAGCACTCCGTCGTCCGGGCGGAGGGCGGCGAGCACGTCGGCGACGAACTTCTCCGCGGCCGTGTCCGCCTCGGTGACGACATCCGACACCGACGTCTTCTGACTCGTCTCCAGCCCGCGGTTGCGCATGGACAGCGCGAGTTCGCCCGCCGTCTCGACGAGGGCGGGCGCGAGTTCGCGGTCTTCGGCGTGTTCCAAGTCGGCGATGAATGCGTGGGCTAGGTCGCTCATGCCAGCCATTATTGCGCCGTCCACTAGACTGCGCACGTATGCAACCGGAGACTAGCGCACGCATCCAATCGCTCGACGCGACGATGACCACCATCGAGAAGGTGATGGATCTCGACGAGATGGATTCGCGGGCCCGGGAGCTGGAGAGCCAGGCGGCGGACCCGAGCCTGTGGGACGACCCGGAGCACGCGCAGCAGATCACCACCGAGCTGTCCAACGTCCAAGCGCGGCTGCGCAAAGTGCGCGGCTTGCGGCAGCGTCTCGACGATCTCCCCGTGATGTACGAGCTCGCGGAGGAAGAGGGGGACGCTTCGCTTGCCGACGACGAACTCGCCGACCTCACCGGCGCAGTCGAATCCCTTGAGGTCACCACCATGCTCTCCGGCGAATACGATGCCCGCGAGGCGGTGGTGAATATCCGCTCCGGCGCCGGCGGCGTCGATGCCGCGGACTGGGCCGAGATGCTCATGCGCATGTACACGCGGTGGGCGGAGAAGAACGGCTACAAGGTCGACATTTACGACGTCTCGTACGCGGAGGAGGCCGGCATCAAGTCGGCGACGTTCGTGGTGCACGGCGAGTACATGTACGGCCAGTTGTCGGTGGAGCAGGGCGCGCACCGCCTCGTCCGCATCTCGCCCTTTGACAACCAGGGGCGCCGGCAGACCTCATTCGCCGAAGTGGAAGTGCTGCCTGTCGTCGAGCAAACCGACCACATCGATATTCCGGACTCGGACATCCGCGTCGACGTCTACCGCTCGTCCGGTCCCGGCGGACAGTCAGTGAACACGACCGACTCGGCGGTGCGCATCACCCACCTTCCCACCGGAATTGTGGTCACCTGCCAGAACGAGAAATCGCAGATCCAGAACAAGGCCTCTGCGATGAACGTCCTCCAGTCCAAACTCTTGGAGCAGAAGCGCCAAGAGGAGAAAGCGGAAATGGATGCGCTCGGTGCCGGCGGCAACGCCAGCTGGGGCAACCAGATGCGCTCCTACGTCCTGCACCCGTACCAGATGGTCAAGGACCTGCGCACAGAGTACGAAGTCAACGACCCGCAGAAGGTCCTCGACGGCGACATCGACGGCTTCCTCGAAACGGGAATCCGGTGGCGCATGGCCCAGCGGGAAGCCGGGGAGTAGACCGGCGGTCTGCCAGCGGCTCTGCCGCTACAGCGAACTCCACAGCACAGCGTCGCCGTACCAGTGGGTCAGATCGAGCGCGAGCTGGATATCGGACGCGCGCAGGGTGCCACGGTCGAGGATGTCCCGGAACCGCTTGTTGCGGTACTTGACCGTATTGGGATGGGTATATAGCTGTTTGGCGGCCTCGTCCGTGCCATGGAGCAGGAACAATCGCGCGCTTTGACGCAGCAGGGCCGCGTTGTGGTCCCGCAATGCCAGTTCGCCAGGTGTGAGCCGGACAAAGTTGGACGCGACGTCCACCTGGTCAACGAACGCCGCCGCGACAGCCGCGCCGGGAGCGGCGTAATCCACAATGCGGGGGACGGAGCACTCTGCGCGTTGCGCTAGCTGTTGAAAGCGGCGCGTGAGCGTGTGCGTAGGCGAAGCCGGCCGCTCCTTTAGCAGACGGACCAAATGCCACGCGCGCATCTTTGGGAAGCAGTCCCGCGATCAGCTCCGCGGGTCCACTGTCGCTCGGCGCGAGGTTGAGGATCGGGTTCTTCATCCACACCCACATCTCGCCGGGGCGGGGAAAGACGACTAGCACTTTCGAGGTCGATCCGAGTACACGGGCCATCTTCTGAGCTATCTCAACTGATTCACTCGCGGGGAGCGGCTCCGGCGACGGCATCCAGACAACCGCGGCTGCGTGTTGGCCGTCAAGAGAGTAATTCTCCACCTCGCCGGTTTGCGGTGCCTTCTCAGGTTCGGCGAGAATCGCGTTGACCGTTTCAAGAGTCGCCGTATTGCCGGGCAGGAAGAGGTTCTCTAGCTCTAGGTTGTAGACCTCGACGACTTTTCCTTGCACGATGAGCAAGAACTCGTGGCAGAGAGACATGGCCTCTTCGAGCAGATCGAAGTGGTCGGTCACCGAGGACACGGCATCCTGCTCCGCGAATTGCTCCTGAATGGTGACCAGCACCGCGCGCTCGATGGCGTTCTGCCCTTGGTGGTAGGCCAAGGTGAGCGTCGTCACCGAGTAGCCGTGCCGGGCGCAAGACTGGGCGAACCGGGTGACCCCTTCCGGCAGAGCCATGTAGTTGATCGCGTCGAGGTCGAGCCTGCCCTGCAGCAAGAGCACGAGGTTGGCGATGTTCGCGTGCACGCTGTCATAGAGGTCTTCCCGCAACGACGGAGCGATGTTGGGGAAGAGAGTGTCCTCTATATATTGCGTGACTGTGGAAACCAGCTCCTCGAAATTCTCTGACACTCGGTGAGCGAGAAGACCGAACTGGTCATCTTCCTGGCGTTCTGTAGCGTTCATCGGGTGGGGCGGCACCTAGGTTCGGCGGGCCTTGATCGCGCGGCTCGCCGCCTGCCAGCCGCTCATGCCGTGCACACCAGCGCCCGGCGGGGTCGACGCCGAGCAAAGGTAGACCCCGTCGATCCCGGTGAAGTAGGGGTCCGGAGCGAAGATCGGGCGGGCAAGCAGCTGAATCATGTCCGACGAGCCACCAATAATGTCGCCGCCGATGTAGTTCGCGTTGTAATCCTGCACCGCTTCCGTCGAGTAGGAGACCGATTCGACGATGATGTCGCGGAAACCAGGCGCGAACCGCTCGATCTGGGTGACGATGGCTTCCGTCGCGTCCCCGCGGTATCCGGCGGGGACGTGGGCGTATGCCCAAAGCGGGTTGTAGTCGCCGCTACTGCGCGAGGGATCGGCGAGGTACTGCTGGCCGACGAGGATGAATGGCCGGTCGGACAACCCGCCTGCTGCCGCGGCCTTTTCGGCGCGGGCGACCTCGTCTGCGGTCCCGCCGACGTGAACTGTGCCCGCCTTGCGGGCCTCGGCGTTCGTCCAGGGGACTTTGCCCTTGATGACGAAGTCGACCTTGAACGCGCCGACCCCATGCCGGAAGTTGCGGTAGGCGCGTCGCTGACGTGCCGGGAGCTCATCCCCGCAGATCTTCAACGCGATGGAAGGGCTGACGTCGAGCATGACTGCGTCGACGTTTCTAAGCTCCTTCAGTGACGTCACCTCGTGGTCGCATTCGACCTTTCCGCCCAGCTCTTCGAGCTCAGCGACCATGGCCGCAGCGATCGACCCGCTGCCACCTTCCGCGACCGGCCATCCTGCCACGTGGGCTGCGGCGGTGAGCAGGGTGCCGGCGGCCGAGCTCATCGGCGTGTCCAGCCGAGTCAAGTTGTGCGCGGCAACACCGATGTAGAGCGCCTGGGCCTCGTCCGAACGCCACCGTTTCGCTGACAGCTGTGCCGGCAGCGCCGCGTTCATTCCGAAGTAGCCGAAGGAGAGCGGGTACTTGGGAATGGTGAGCATCGGCCCGAACACGGAGCTCCCGATCTTGTCGAAGTTCGCAGCCATCGGCCCGAACGTCGCTTTCCACAGCCGTCCGTCCGAACCGAGTCCAGCGGACGTCCTCTCGATGTCCCGGTAGAGGACGCCGGCGCGGCCGCCGTCCAACGGATGGGCGAGGTCCACCTCGGGGAAAGCGAACCGCAGGCCGTGCTTGGCTAGGTCGGTCTCGCGGAAGAAGGGACTCACCACGGACATCGGGTGAACGGCGGAGCACATATCGTGGACGACACCGCTGCGCAGCGATTCATTGCTGCGCATGCCGCCGCCGGGCGTGGCCGCGGATTCATAGACAGTGACGTCGTATCCGTTGCGGGCCAGAGTGATCCCCGCGGCCAGGCCATTGGGGCCACTGCCGACGATTGCTGCTTTCATAGCGGTGCTCCTCGTTCTTAGAAGGCGATTGAAAGGTGGATCCCCCACGGCGCGGGAGGGCGCATGGGGAGAGGGGCTCTTTAGACCTGCGGAACCGGCTGCTGTGCGTCCCGAGTGTAAAGGGCGATGCGCTCGTGCAGGAACTGGCGGCCCTGGAACTCCGGGTCCGGGTTGACGGGGATCGGACCGTTGGGCAGCCACGGCTGTTCCGAGATGCAGTCCTTGACCTTCCACTCACCGGTTTCCAGCACGCCCAGCGCCATGTCGTAGATCACGTAGCGCTGCGTCGATTTGTGTAGGGGCTGCGATTCGACGTATGCGACGACGCACTCGCCCGGCTTGAAGTTGAGGTGCTTCTGCACGGACGGCCAGATGGTCGGGACGTGGAAGTGGCCTTCACCGAAGTTCCAGCCCAGCAGCCATGCGGACATGTACTCGCCTTCGCGCAGTTCGTAGCCATCGACGGCGGGGCCGAGCTCGCGGGTGAGCAGCGAGAGCAAGCCGCGGCCCTGGGAGTGCATAGAGCGCCACGCGAGGACCTTGTCCATGAGCTTGAACTTAGCTTCTTCGCCGAAGCCGGCCTTGATGATCTCCTCGGGCGGGGGGATAGCGCCCGGGTAGTCGGTGTACATTTTCTCGATGCCCTCCGGGGAGAAGGCCCACACGGTGCACGCCCAGTTGCCGGCGTACTGGCGCATGCTGATGAGGAACGAGATCCATTCCGGTTTGAGGTTGCCCAAGACGGGGCCAATCAGGACGCAGAAGAAGATGAATACGCCGGCCCAGACGCTGCTGATAGAACCAAGCCCGTAGCCCTCCCAAACCGGGAAGCCGAAGAAGATGAAGACTGTCAGCAGGATGTAGTGGATGTTCCACTCGAGCGGAACCGCGATCGGCATGGACAGGATGATGACGATGTGCATGCCGATGATGACGAACGCTGCAATGGCGGCCGCGTAGAAGTTGCCGGACAGCAGCAGGACCAGCGGGCAGATCAGCTCGACGACGGTTCCGAGCACGTGCGCCATGGCGAGGGACAGCCACGACGGCTGGAGGTCGTGCGGGTGCTTGCGGAAGAAGAGGCGGCTAACGCGCTTGCTGAGCATGTACGGAGCGTTGGCCATCATGACCGGAACGACGTACTCGAAGTGGCGGCCGAACTTGGACACGCCGGCACCCATCCAGACGAGGACGATGATCATCTTCACGCCAATGATGTAGTCGTGGGGGTTCAGAACCAGCGCGAAGAGTAGCGCGAGGAAGTACTGGTCGTTGCGCATGCCGAGGAAGAGGTGCTGGCAGCGGTACCCCAGGAACAGGATGAGAACGAGTGGAACCAGAATCGACCACATTGGCAGCATGCCGCCGTCTGCCCCCGGGATGTACTCGGCAACGTAATCGTGGTTAGTGGGTGGAATGACGATGCCTACGACCAGGGAAAGCGCCAGCGCGTAGTAGACGGCCACGTCCACGATCGAGCGGGTGTCACCGCCCTGGCCCGGCAGCCGTCCGCCGAATGGAGGGCGCTTGATCACTCCGACCTTCGACCAGTACTTGTTGGCTCCGAAGCGCGGCACGTAGTGGAAGCCCGCAGGGCCAGAGCTGGCGCCGAGACCGCAGAGCTCCCAGAGGATCGCGAACAAGAGGAACTTCTGGTAGACGATCGGCTCCGCCCACCAGTTGCTCACGTTGAGGGGGTTACCAACGCCAGCGAAAAGCGTCGAAACAGTCAAGCCGATGACCACGTAGGCCGTGCACTTGAACAGGTAGAAGAGCCTGCTTTGGGGAGCCGAGCCCGATCTCTGCGAGGCTCGCACCTGAGAGCCGCAGACGCTCACTCAGGCTAAGTTTCTTGTACTCCTCGTAGGGCGTATCGAGGAGGTCGGGTGTAGACCAAGCCATCGGTCTCTCCTTTCAATGTCTGGTTCTCCGATCCCGCTGCGCAAGGCGGGACCCGTTGTAGGTACCGCCCGTCTACCCCGGAGACCGTCTCCGGACTGTGATGTGGCTTACAGGATTGAGGCTTAACCATAAGAGGAGGCTGACACTCTCAACAATGTTTGTGTGGCTAAACAATTGAGCGATCTTTATGCCGCGCGTACAAAACATGGCTTTGACATGCAAGAACGAAACCGCCAGACATTTAGATGTGCAAAACAAAAGCGGTGGCGGCCACCTGAAAGAGGTGGCTGCCACCGCTTGAGCGAAAGAGGGGCGGGAGCGGATCCCGCAGGCGCGACTACAGCGCTACCGTGTAATCCGCCACGGTGTTGTCGGCGATGTCCTGCTCCGTCACTCCGGGTGCGAGTTCAACGAGCTTCAGCCCGTTCTCGTCCACCGTGAAGACGCACAGGTTCGTGATGATGGTGTCCACCGCGCCCTTGGCGGTCAGCGGCAGTGTGCACTCCTTGAGGATGCGCGAGGAGCCGTCCTTGCGGGCGACGTGGTCCATGATCGCGATGACCTTTCGGGCGCCCTTGACCAAGTCCATGGCGCCGCCCATGCCGGTCATCTTCTTGCCGGGGATGCTCCAGTTGGCAATGTCGCCGTTTTGCGATACCTCCATCGCGCCGAGGATCGCGGTGTCGACGTGTCCGCCGCGGATCATCGCGAACGATGTGGAAGAGCTGAAGGTGGCACCGCCCGGCAGGATCGTCACCGATTCCTTGCCGGCGTTGATGATGTCGGGGTCGACCTCGTCCTCGTAGGGGTAGGGACCAGTCTTCAGGATGCCGTTCTCGGACTGGAGAGTGATGTGGATGTCGGCGGGAATGTAGTTCGCCACCGCCGTCGGCATGCCGATGCCGAGGTTGACGTACTCTCCGTCCTTAAGCTCTTGGGCTGCGCGCTCCGCAATCTCCAATCGCGACCAGCCCTTCTTCGGCTCGTCGCTAGCCGCGGCTTCGCTCGCGGCGGGGGCTTCCTCTGTGGGCGCCTCTTCGCGCGGGCGGACCGTCGATCGTTCGATGAACTTGCTCGTCGCCTGCTCCGGTGTCAGCGGCAAGATCCGGTCGACGAAGATGCCGGGCACGTCGATCTCGTCGGGGTCCAGATCACCGGTTTCCACCATGTGCTCCACCTCGACGACGGTGATCTTCCCGCAGGTGGCGGCGTCAGCGTTGAAGTTGCCGGCGGTGCGGCGGAAAATCAGGTTGCCCTCCGGATCGGCCTTATGCGCTCGGAGCAGCGCGAAGTCAGTGATAACAGACTCCTCGAGAACATACGTCCGCGTCTCGCCCTTGAACTCGAATTCGCGGGTCTCGAGCGGCTCGGATGTCTTCACGAGCTCGCCCTCGGAGTTGTACAGCGACGGCAGGCCTCCGTCTGCGCGGGCGGTGTCCACGCCGGTCGCGGTGTAGAACGCGGGGATGCCGGCACCGCCAGCGCGCATCTTCTCGGCCAAGGTGCCTTGGGGGATGAGGTCCACTTCGATCTCGCCATTGAAGTACTGGCGCTCGAATTCCTTGTTGAAGCCAAAGAAGGAGCCGCAGAACTTGCTCACCTGCTTCGACTGGAACAGTGTGGAGAGACCGAGGTGCCGGTCGTCGATCATCGTTCCAGGGTTATTCGAGTAGACCGTGAGGTCCTTGACTCCCGTTCCGACGATCCCATCGAGCAGAACGAGCGGGTTGCCGCAGACACCGAAGCCGCCGACGGCCAGCGTCATGCCGTCTTCGAGTCCCTCGAGCGCCTGTTCCGGGCCATCGACGATTTTGGAAAAAGTCATAAGGCTTCCTTTCGGGAATTGGATTTCAAAAGTGGTTAGCCGAGAAAGTCGTCTTTCGCGATATTCCGGAGAGTCGGTTTGTCGACTTTGCCCACCGGGTTGCGGGGGAGGTCCTCCACCGCGGAGATATGCACGGGCCACTTCACCTTTGCCAGCTGCGGGCGGACGTGGTCGAGGATCGCGTCAGTGTCCACCGCGGACGGGTTCGAGTTGCTCACGTACGCCACCGGCACCTCGCCGAGCACCTCGTGCGGAAGCCCGACAACTGCGGACTCGACGACGTCCGGGTGAGTGTTGAGAGCGGCCTCGATCTCGGACGGGTAGAGGTTCTCGCCGCCGCGGATGATCATGTCCTTGATGCGGTCCACGAGGAACAGGAATCCGTTCTCGTCGAGGTAGCCGACATCGCCGGTGTGAAGCCAGCCATCGACGATCGTCTTCGCGGTTTCCTCGGGCTTGTTGAGGTAGCCGACCATGACGTTGTCGCCCTTGATCACCACTTCGCCGGGCTCGCCGACCGGTAGGAAGTTGCCGTCCTCATCCATGATCCGGACTTCCTGGCCGGGAAGAGCGCGGCCGACGGTGCCGGAGGGTGGGTCGTCGTCAAGCCGAACGGCGGTGGAGCCGACCGTTCCTTCGGTGAGGCCGTACGCCCCGCGGATCTTCACGCCGTACTTCTGCTCGAACGACTCGATGAGCTGGATCGAGGCGGGAGCGGCGCCGCAGACAGCGAACTTGAGGCTGGAGAAGTCCACGCCGGAGTCGGGCGGGAGCTGCAGCAGGTAGGCGAATATCGCCGGTACCGCGGAAAAGTACGTCGGACGGTACTCCGCGACCGCGGTGATGAACTCCATGGGATTGAATCGGTCGAGGATGCTCACCTTGCCGCCGCGGCTGTAAGGAGCGAGGAAGCTGACCAGGATCGCGTTGGAGTGGAACAGCGGCAACGGCATGAGTGCGTTAATCTCTCCGCCCATGTCCAGCGCGCCCGAGATGCTGTTCACCATCGCGTTCAGGTTCTTGTGGCTGAGCAGCACGCCCTTCGGGCGGCCGGTGGAGCCCGAGGTGTAGACGATGAGCGCGATGTCGTCGGGAGTGGGCAAGTCAGGCAGAGCCAGCGGGGAACTGGAATCCTCGTGGGTCGGGTGCTGGCCGGAAACAGCGAGTTCGAACAAGGGAAGGACCCGGGCGCCGGGGAAGCACTCTTCCGGTTGGCGCGCAGCGAAGTCGTTCGTCGTCACGACGACCTTCGCGCCGGAGTCCTCGACCTGGTAGGCGGATTCGGTCGCGGTGAACGTCGGGTTCATTGGCGTCACTGCCGCGCGGAGGCGCCACGCGGCACCCATCACGGTGAGGAGTTCAAGGCGGTTGGGCAGGAACGTGGCGACGACATCCCCGGGGCCGACTCCCAGGGTGGACAACTGGCGGGCGAGGATCTCGACTTCCTCTGCGAATTCTTGTCCGGTGAGCTCACGGAATGAATCCCGCAGCCGAGTTCCTTCGATGCCTTGGTGCAGTTCGTGCCATGGTTGGTAGCTGTAGTCCGCCACATTTCCTCCTTGGTTGTGATCTGTTTAACAGCCACTATAAAACCTTTCTAAGCAAAACATCTTGAAGTTTCCTGATCGGCTCAGAACATCCTGTGTCACCTGCGATTTTTAGGGGCGAGATTTCTATTACGGGAGGCTCGCGAACTAGAGTGACGTGAGTGATCACCTTCTCCAACGTGACAAAGGTCTACCCGACTTCGACGCGGCCGGCGCTCGACAACGTCTCGCTGACCATTGATAACGGCGAGTTCGTCTTCCTCATTGGCCCGTCCGGTTCGGGCAAGTCCTCGTTCCTCGAGCTGCTCATCCGCGAGGAGAACGTCACCTCTGGGGACATCCACTTCGACGGGTTCCATGTGAATGCGCTCAAGGGGAAGGATGTCAACAAACTCCGGCAGTCGATCGGTTACGTCTTTCAAGACTTCCGTCTGCTGCCCAAGCTGTCCGTCTACGACAACGTCGCTTTCGCGCTCGAAGTGATTGGCAAACCGAAGTCGAAGATCGAGAAACTCGTGCCGGAAGCGCTCGAAATCGTTGGCCTCGACGCCAAAGCGAACCGCATGCCGGGCGAGCTTTCCGGCGGCGAGCAGCAACGCGTCGCCATCGCCCGCGCGTTCGTGGACAGGCCACCGCTTTTGCTTGCCGACGAACCCACCGGCAACCTCGACCCCTCCACCGCCGACGACATCATGGCGCTGCTCGCCCGCATCAACAGGATGGGCACGACAGTGGTGATGTCCACCCACAACGCGCGCGCCGTCAACGACATGCGAAAGCGGGTCATCGAGCTCCATTTGGGCAAGGTCATGCGCGACGACGCCCACGGCATCTACGGGGTCCACGGCTCCACCAACGTTTAAGAGTTCTCGAGAGGAGGAACGCAATGAACTGGAACTTCATCTTCCGCGAAGGTTTCCGCGGCCTGGGCCGCAACCTCACCATGACTATCGCGCTGATCATCACCACCGCGCTGTCGCTCGCACTCGTCGGCACCGGCATTCTCATTTCGCAGGTGACCAGCAACACCAAGGACCTGTACCTCGACCGAGTCGAGGTCATGGTGGAGCTCGATGAGAAGATCTCGGTGGAGGACAAGGACTGTTCGTCGCAAAGCTGCATGCAGGTCCGCGACAAGCTGCAGAGCGACGACCGCATTGAATCGGTGACCTTCCGCAACCGTGAGCAGTCCTACGACCGCTTCGTCGAACTGTTCAAAGAGTCGGACCCAGCTCTCGTCCAAGAGACCTCGCGTGACTCAATGCCCGCCGCGCTCCACGTGCGGTTGAAGGACCCGACGGACACATCGCCTATCGACGCCGTCCGCGACCTCCCGCAGGTCACCTTCGTCGCCGACCAGGCGAGCGACGTGCGCAGCACCGCTGATTCCATGGACTCTTTCCGCAACGCCACGTTCCTCATCGCGGCGGCTCAGGCGCTGGCGGCGATCTTCCTCATCTCCAATATGGTGCAGCTCGCGGCGTTCAACCGGCGTGAGGAGATCGGCATCATGCGCATGGTCGGCGCCACACGCTGGTTCACCCAGGCGCCCTTCATCCTCGAAGCGGTCATCTCCACGTTCGTCGGCGCCATCTTGGCTACTGTCGGGGTGTGGTTTGCCAAGGCCCACGTGGTCGATCCGATGCTGACCAGGGTGTACGAGAACTTGCTCGTGGCCAAGCTGCCGGACTCGGCGGTGTGGACCGTGATGCCGCTCGTTGGACTCGGAGCCGTTATCGTTTCCGGCGTCGTCGCCCAGATCGCGTTGCGGTCGTACGTACGGAAGTAGCGCTATGGGAAAGAAAAAGAAGAAGTCCGACGGCAGCAACGTCATCGCCGCGAACCGCAAGGCGCGGCACGATTACACGATCCTGGACACCTACGAGACGGGAATAGTCCTGCAGGGCACGGAGATCAAGTCGCTTCGCGACGGCAAGGCATCCCTCGTCGAGGCCTACGCCACCATCGACGATGGGGAAGTCTGGCTCCGTAACCTCCACATCCCCGAGTATTCGATGGGATCGTGGACGAACCACTCGCCGCGCCGCACCCGCAAGCTGCTCCTGCACCGCCGCGAGATCGATTCGCTCGAGGGCAAGCTTCGCGACGGCAACCGCACCCTCGTCCCCCTGAAGCTCTACCTCAAAGACGGCCTCGCCAAGGTCGAGCTCGGACTCGCCCAGGGCAAGCAGGATTACGACAAGCGCCGCGACATCAAGCAGCGCACCGAAGACCGCGAGATCGCGCGCGACCTCGGACGGAAGTTCAAGGGGATCAAGGCGTAGGTTGTTTCCGGCTTTCTTCGAGTGCGTAACCTAACCGCGAGGGCGGTGTGATTTTCTCAGATTCATGATGAGAACCGCCACCGTAAGCGCTACCACCCACAAGACGGGGGCAGCTTGGACATAATCGGTCCAGAAGGTGGGACCAGCCGAAACGATCTTTCCCGGGAAGGGTTCGGACTCAGACCCAAGCTGACGGTAGGGGACAAACACGGTGGTGAAACCCATTGGTAGAACCCCGAGCACCGTAGTCTGGACTGCTCCCCATTAGTTGGACTGAGAAATCAGTTACCGACTAGTGGGGAGCAGTTCAGCGAGAGGGGGTCTTTGCGTTGATTACTCCGCCGCGGCAGAACCTTCCTCGGCCAGTCCGATACCTTTGGGCCGAGAGGAGGTGCTACGGACTCCACGTCCACGCGGCATGAACCCGAAGATCGCGTAACCGACGATGAACAGGAGGCACAGCGTGGTCCAGATCGTGCCGAGCCACGGGGTGGTTTGGGAGAGCTCGTCGATTCCGCGAGACGACATCGCGCGCCACACCGGGTAGGAAACGAACGGGATATGGAAGCAGACGATGGCCGCGAGGGACGAGAGGCCAGCGAGGGCGCCTTCAAGCGAAGCGCCAAAGCGGTCGGCAGCCCACTCGTTGACGGCGAGGAAGAACACCACGCTCAGGGGCACGAGCCAGACGAAGTGGTGGTACCAGGAAAAAGGGGACACCAGGCAGGAGCTGATGCCGGTGAGCGCGAACGCCATCGAGCGGTTGTTGCGCAGCATTGCCGTGCGCAGCGCGAGGCAGGTGAATACGAAGATAACGATCACCGAGAGGATCCACACCGTGCCGCCCTCCAGCCCGAAGGTGCGCTGCATCACGGAGAGGACGGATTTGGACCCCGTGTTTTCGGAACTGCCGACGCGCGAGGAATCGAACATGGCGTGTTGCCAGAAGTGGCGGGCGTCGGGCACGAAGGCGAAACCGATGATCACGGTTGCGAAGAAGGTCAGCACCGAGATGACGGCGGCCCACCAGCGTTTTTGAAACAGCAGCACCAAACCCATGTAGGCCGGGGTTAGTTTCAGCCCTGCGGCGATTCCGATGCCCATCCCCGGCAGGCGCCGGCTACCGGGCAGGATGTCGAGCGCGACGAGGAGCATGAGGAAGATGTTGATCTGCCCGAAGAAGAGCGTGCCGTGGACAGCTTCGTTGCCGATGCTGGCGCACGACAGCAGCACGCAGACCAGGAGGGTCAGTGGGGTGAGCTTGAAACCTCGCTCGCGAAACACCAAAGCGATGATCACCGCGAGGGCGGCAAGCATCCCGATCTGCCATAGGATGATGAGTGCGTTGTCCGTCAGATACGCGAACGAGGTAAACAGCACACCTGCAAACGGCGGGTAGGTAAACGGCAGGTCGAAGATGTAGGCCTTGTCGTACAGGTTCTCGCCCCGCAGCAGTGCCTGCCCGCCCATGCGATAGATCTCCAGGTCGAGGGGCACTCGCCAGCGCAACGCGTGGTCCTCGGGCTGGTGAAAAGTGCGGAAGACCATCAACGCGATCAGCGCGCTCAACCCGATGATCAAGGCGGGTGTACCGGCGAGCACTTTTTCCGGGGTGTCGGAGGCGCGGAAACGAGGTGGTGTCGCCGCGTGACGCGGTTGGGGCCTATTAACGACAGTCATTTGATGAACCTTTTGGGTGAGCTCCAACATCGGGCTCGTGGTGGGTGGGGGTTTCAACTGATCAGCTTGATTCGCTGTTTGCCACCTCATCGTTTCACAAAACCGTGCCCAGACCTGGCTTTGACGACCATCCGGCGAGCCGGATCTTCTCGAGCCGCGCGAAGCGTAGCGCGGCGCCACTCTTCGTTTACGTCGGTA
The DNA here is from genome assembly GCF_900103625.1 of Corynebacterium mycetoides. Lineage (NCBI taxonomy): Bacteria > Bacillati > Actinomycetota > Actinomycetes > Mycobacteriales > Corynebacteriaceae > Corynebacterium > Corynebacterium mycetoides. The sequence continues at coordinate 2,252,918 of NZ_LT629700.1, forward strand.
CACTAGATGTTGCATCGTAGGAAATACATTGAAGGGAAATAGTATGTCTACTTTTCAGGGCAAGGTCGCACTCGTTACCGGCGCAGGCTCGGGCATCGGCGCGGCGGTAGCCAAGAAGCTCGCCGCCGAAGGTGCGAGGGTAGTGGTGGCGGATCTGAAGGTCGATGCCGCCGATACGGTTGTTGAGGAGATCGTCAAAGCTGGCGGAGAGGCAGCGTCGTTCGAGATTGACACTGCCGATTCTGAGAAGAACAAGGAAGCCGTGGCGTTTGCTGTCAAGAAGTTCGGCTCCCTTGAGCTCGCTGTCAACAATGCTGGTATCGGTGGCACGTCCAACAAGGTCGGGGAGATGGATCTGGAGGACTGGGATAACGTCATTGCCATCAACCTTTCGGGCGTCGCCTACGGCAACCGCTACCAGATTGAGCAGTTCCTTACGCAGGGGAACACCTCCGAGTGCGCGATCGTAAACATGGCCTCGATCCACGGCACGGTCGCAGCTCCTGGCAATGCCGCTTACACCGCCGCGAAGCATGGCGTTGTTGGCCTGACCAAGAACGCCGCTGCTGAATATGGCGCGGAAGGCATCCGCATCAATGCTGTGGGCCCGGCATACATCGATACTCCGTTGCTCAAGAACCTGCCTGACGAAGCCCGCGAGGGCCTTATTGCCAAGCACCCGACCGGGCGTTTGGGCACGGCAGATGAGGTCGCCGCATTGGTTTCGTTCCTGCTCAGCGATCAGGCTTCCTTCATTACCGGTAGCTACCACCTTGTCGACGGTGGTTACACCGCTGTCTAGCGTTTAGCTGAGGAACGCACACGAAAAGGCCCCATCAAGGGGCCTTTTGCAACTACGTGACGGGTACTGGACTAGTGCTCGTCGTAGTGGTCGCCGTGAGCGGCGTGGCGGTGGCCGTCGTGGATGTAGTCCACGTGGTCGCCGTGGGGGACCGCGACGTGGCCGCAGCCCTCGCCGTGGGTGTGGCCGGCGTGCTCGCCGTGCTCGGTGTGCTCGGCCAGGATGCACTCGTCCCAGTGGCCGTCGTGGCTGCGGTGCAGGTGGCCGTCGTGCACGTAGTCGACGTGGTCGCCGTGGGGGACCGCGACGTGGCCACAGCCCTCGCCGTGGACGTGGTCGTGGGTCTCATGGATGGTGTGGGTGCTCATGGAACAATCCTTTCTCGCTGTTTTCAACTAGTTTCCATTAAACCCAGTTTCCAATTAGTTTTCAACAATGGGGCTAGATCGGGGGTGCTAAATCCAGTTGAACTCCACGTGGGTTGTGGTTCCCAGCGGCTCGACGTGCACGATCGTCCGCGCGCCTCCAACGGCCTCGTCCACGCCGTCTTCGACCATGTCGGCGTATTCGTGCGCGCGGTCCACATTCCACTGCCCGGGCACTTGCATGACGACGTTGACCAGGCGCTCACGCCCGAATGCAGCCGTGCGCACGTCGGTGAACTTGATTGCGTGCTGCTCTTCCACGCCGTCGAGGTAGTTCTTGATGGCGAGGCGCTCGTCCTCCGGCAGGGCCTCTGAGAGGAGGCTGACAAGAGAATTCTTGAGCAGGGTGTAGCCGGTAACGAGGATGTTGATTCCGACGGCCAGCGCGATGAGGGGATCGAGAATCTCCCACCCGGTCAGCCACACCAGCGCGATGCCCACGAGCACCCCGGCTGTGGTCCATACGTCGGTGAGGAGGTGGCGTCCGTCAGCGGCGAGAGTCGCGGAGCGGTGTTTCTTGCCCGCCCGCACCAGCGCTACGCCGACGGCGAGGTTCAACGCTGCGGCGAGCGTCGATAAGAGCAAGCCCACTCCGGCCTGCTCGATCGGCTGGGGATCGATGAGCCGCTGGACGGCGGTGTAGATGATGGCCACGGATGCGACCAAAATCATCGACCCCTCCACTTGCGCGGAGAAGTACTCGGCCTTGGCGTGACCGAAGTTGTGGTTGACGTCGGCCGGTTTCGCGGAGATTTTCAGCGCCCAGAGCCCGACGACGGCCGCGACGACGTTGATGAAGGACTCGATGGCGTCCGAGAGAAAACCCACCGACCCGGTGACCCACGCGGCGACGAGCTTGAGCACGATGGTGGCAACTGATGCGGCGATGGACAGCCACATGAATCGTTCCAGCAGCTTCTGTCCGTCGAGCACGGCGGGTCACCTCATTCCCGGATGGGCTTAGCGACGTTCGCATCCGGCCTATACTCGGTGGGCATGGATACCCGAGGCTGGATAATCGCAATTGTGGGCGCCGTCGCCGGCGCCCTGTTTTTTGGATGGTTGCTGCGGATGTTGGGGGTGAGCGGCTTCGCCTACACCGTGCTAGTGCTGGTCGGCTCGGCCGTCACCTCCGCCATCGCAGGCAGGTTACTGCGTTAATTAGATGAGCTCGAGCACGGCCTTACCGACGCCCGCGGCGCTCATCGGGTTCTGCCCGGTGACAAGGAGACCGTCGACAACGACGTGCTCGGTCATCGGGACAGCGCCCTTGCTGTACTCGCCGGCCTGCGCGCCCAGCTCGTCCTCGAGGCTGAACGGGACGTTGTCCGCGCGGCGGGCCACCTTCTCCTCGGCCCAGGTGAAGCCGGTGACCTTCTTGCCGTCGAGCAGCTTGGAGCCGTCGGCGAGCGTCACGTTAAGCAGACCGGCCGGGCCGTGGCACACGGCGGAAACGATCTTTCCGGCATCGGCGAAGCTTGCCACGGCCTCGCGCACGGTCTCCGAGGTGAAGTCGTACATCGTGCCGTGCCCGCCGGTGAGGTAGATCCCGTCGTAGCTGTCCTTGTCCACGTCGGCCAGCGCCGGGGTGTTGTCGAGGCGCTTCATAAACTCGCCGTCCTCGTAGCGCTTGTCGGTGTCGCCCATCCCGATCACGGGCGGCATCAGGCTAACGGGATCGAGGGGGACAACGCCGCCCTGCACGCTCGCCAGGTCCACGGTGTGGCCCGCTTCGGTCAGAACGTCGTAGAAGTGGGTGTACTCGCCCAGCCAGAGGCCGGTGCGGTATCCAGAGGTTTGGTAACGGTATGTGCTTGTTGCTACTGCAAGGAATTTCATTGCTCCGACCATAGCACCGTCGCGAGGCGCGCGGAAGACCCTCGATCGGCTACACTTCGCACCCATGTCGACAACCACTTCCGCCCCGAAACGCGGGCTTAAATCCGACCCGTTGATCTTTTATACGTCGGTCGGATTCATTGCCCTCTTCGTCGCGTTGACCGTCGTGTTCGGCGACCGCGCCCGCAGCGCCTACTCGGCCATCTCGGGTGCGCTGATGGACAACTTCTCGTGGTTCTACATCGGCGGGGTCTCCGCCGTCCTAGTCTTCCTCATCGTCATTTTCGTGTCCAAGTACGGCAACCTGCGGCTTGGTGACGATGACGACGAGCCCGAATACACCCTGCCCGTCTGGTTCGCGATGCTCTTCGCCGCCGGGATGGGCGCGACGCTGTTGTTCTGGGGCGCGGCCGAGCCGCTGCACCACGCCTACAATCCCCCGCGCGGTGACTTCGAACCGATGAGCCGCGAGGCCATCAATCAAGCTTTCGAGTTCACCTACTACCACTTCGGTATCCACATGTGGGTGATTTTCACCCTGCCTGGCCTGGCCATGGGCTACTTCAGCTACAAGCGCAAGATGCCGGCGCGTCTGTCGTCGCTGTTCGCCCCGCTGCTGGGCTCGCGCGTGTACGACTGGCCGGGCAAGCTTATCGACGCCTTCGGCATCATCGGCACCGTCTTCGGCATCGGCGTCTCGGTCGGCCTGGGTGTGCTGCAGATTTCCGCTGGCATGAACATCATGTGGGGCGTGCCGCTTGTCACCCCGGTCCAGCTGGGCATCATCCTGGCGATTACTGTCGCCGCGTGCCTGTCGGTGGCCTCCGGCTTGGACAAGGGCATCAAGATCCTGTCCAACCTCAACATCGCCGCGACCGTCGTCCTCATGGTGTTTGTGCTGCTGGCCGGACCGACGCTGAAGTTGATTGGGCAGGTCACCGAGTCCTTCGGCATCTACGCCAACTCGCTGCCTGAGCTGATGTTCTGGGTCGATTCCTATAACGACAACCCGGGCTGGCACGCGACGTGGACCGCGTTCTACTGGGCGTGGACGATTTGCTGGGCGCCGTTCGTGGGCATGTTCTTCGCCCGCATCTCTAAGGGCCGCACGGTGCGCGCGTTCATCGGCGGCACTTTGCTCCTGCCGACGACCTTCGACCTCATCTGGTTTTCCATTTTCGGCCGCGCCGCGACCGAGATCGAGACGGCCAACCCGGGCGTGCTCACCGGTCCCGTGGTGGAGCAGGGTGATACTCCGCGGGCGCTGTTCACGCTGCTGTCCCAGTACCCGCTCTACGGCATCGTGGGAACGGTGGCTCTGATTGTCATCATTTTGTACTTCGTCACCTCGATGGACTCCGCCGCGATGGTGATGGACATGTTCGCCTCCGGTGAGGAGAACAAGACGCCGACGTATTACAAGGTCGGCTGGGTCGTGGCCATCGGCGTGGTCACTGCGGCCCTGTTGTTTATCAACGACACCGGCATCCAGGCGCTGCAGGAAGTCGTGATCATTATCGCGCTGCCGTTCTTCATCCTCTACTTCTTCATCATGTTCGCGCTACTCAAGGCGATGAACGACGACTCCGCCGCGCGCCGCCGCGTCCGTACCCGCCAGTGGGACAAGACCGACAGCGCCGAGAAGCTGGAAGAGGCGGAGAACCGCCCCGCGCCGGGTTATGACGCAGAAGGCAACGAGATTGCCCGTCCCGAGCTGGAGTACGACCTGGAGGAGGGCGGCTGGAAGCTGTCGGAGTCGCTCATCATCGAAGGCGACCTCGCCATCGGCGGCGAGGTGGACCAGGACTGGAGCGGGGAATCAGAACCGGCGTTTACGATCGTCGACGAGGAAACCCCGAAGCGCCGTTAGAGCACCTGGTCGGCCCAGCTCGCCAGGCCCTCGAAGCTTGACGACGCCACCGCGTGCTCGCGTTTCGGAATCCGCCCGGCCCCGGCCGCCAACGCTCCGGCCTCGACTGCCAGGCGCATTGCGTTGGCCATCGCCTCCGGGTCCTGGCTGCGGTTGATGGCGCTGGCCAGCAGAACGCCGGAGCAGCCGAGTTCCATGGCGAGCGCGGCGTCGGAGGCCGTGCCGACGCCAGCGTCGATGAGCACGGGCACCTCGGCGCGCGAACAGATCAGCTCGATGTTGTGCGGGTTGAGGATGCCCAGCCCGGTGCCGATCGGCGACCCGAGCGGCATCACCGCCGCCGCGCCGATGTCCTCGAGGCGTTTTGCCGCCACCGGGTCGTCCGAGGTGTAGGCGAGCACGGTAAAGCCGGCGTTGATGAGCATCTCGCAGGCGTCGACGGTCTCCACCACGTCGGGCAGCAGCGTGCGGTCGTCGGCGATGACTTCGAGCTTGACCCAATCCGTATGCAGTGCGTCGCGGGCGAGCTCGGCGGTGATCACCGCGTCGCGCGCGGTTTTGCAGCCCGCCGTGTTCGGCAGTGGCGCGATACCGAGTCGGCGCAGCAAGTCGAAAACCGACTCACCGCTGCCGCCGGCGGAGTGGCGGCGCATCGCGACGGTCGTCAGCTCCGTGCGGGAGGCAACCAGGCAGCGCTCGAGCATGTCCATCGAGCTCGCGCCGCCGGTGCCCATGATGAGGCGGGAGGAAAACTCCCGGCCAGCGATAGTAAGCACCTGCCCTAGCCCCCCTGGACTGCGGTGAGGATGTCCACGCGCGCCCCGTCGGCAAGCTGCGTCGACTCCCACTTCGAGCGCGGGACGACGGCCGAGTCGATTGCGACGGCGGTGCCGGCGTCGGGAACATCGCCGAGCACCTCACGCACGAGCTCGCTGACCGTCGCCGCATCGGTGTCTCGCGCGGTGTCGTTGACCAAAATGTTTCTGCTCATTGTGTCCTCCTGTGGCGCATCGGGTCGCATGCACTCAAGTCTAGGCAGGGCTTTTGCTTCTCGACGAGCTCCGCTGCGCACCGCGCCGCCAGCGCCGCCAGCAAAATCCCGTGGCGGAAGTACCCGGTGCTGACAACCACGCGCTCGCTAACACGCCCGAGGTAGGGCAGATCGTCCGGCGTGGCGGGCCGGGCGCCCGCGCCGGCCTCGATGAAATCGCAGTCCTCAATGCCGGGCAGAATCTCAATCGCGTCGCGCAGAAGCTGGTACACGCCCTGGGCTTGCGCGTTTGCGCGGCCGTCCTCGCGGCTGGTTGCGCCCACGGTCAGCGTCGCATCCTCGCGCGGGATGACGTAGATCGCCCTGCCCTCCACCACACCGCGGACCACCCTGGTGGCGAGCGGGTCAAGGTGTTTCGGGGCCCGGAGCTGCAGGATATCGCCGTAGACCGGGCGCAGCTGCAGCGGGTTTTTGTCCCCCTCGTCCCACCCGGAGATGTCTTTCGCGCCGAGGCCGGCGGCGATGACTACCTGCTGGTGCGCAAGATCGGAAACGTCAGTGACCTGCTCGCGCACGAAACTCACCCCGGCGTTGGTGCAGGCGTCGATAAGCGCGCGCGTCAACAGCCGCGGCCTGACCTGGTGATCGCCGCTGCTGAGCACCGCCGAGGACAGCGCGGGAGACAGTGCGGGTTCCAGCGCCCGGGCCTGGCGCACCGTGAGGCGCTGCGCGTGCACCCCGCGGGCGTGCTGGTAGCTGAGCAGATCGTCCAGAAAGGTGCTGTCGGCGCGGTCGCGAGCAACCACGAGGGTGCCCTCGGTGCGGTAGCCCGTCGGCAGGTCGGAGTACTTCCGGCACAACGCGATCAGCTCCGGGTAGCGGCTGGCTGAGGCCTGCATCAGCGGTAGAAGCGGGTCTTGCTTGTACACCACCTCTGAAGCCGGCGCGAGCATTCCGCCCGCGTAGTGGGAGGCGCCGCGGGCTGGTGCAGGGTCGTAGACGGTGACCGAATGGCCGCGATCTGCCAGGGTTAAGGCGGTGCTCAACCCGATGATTCCCGCGCCGATGACGGCGGTTGGCGTGCCAGACATGGTTCCATTGTTCCACACGAGGGGGGCGGAATCCGGCTCGCGCCCGAGCGCGCGAGGTTGGAGTTTACGTAGGGTTGAAAGGTGTAACGCAATCGCCAACACGTAAATCTTGAGGAGGATTTCATGTTCACCAGGTCTCGCAACGATGTGGAAAAGGTTGAGTGGGGCGGAGGGACCTCCGAGCGCGTGCTCACCGCGAAGGACAATATGGGTTTCGCGGTGGCGCACACCGTGGTGCGCGCGGGCACCGAGTCCAAGCTGCAGTACCGCAACCACCTGGAGGCGTGCTACTGCATCGGCGGCTCCGGTGAGGTTGAAGACACCGAGGGCAACATCTACCCGATCACGCCGGGCACCATCTACGTGCTCGACGAGCACGACGCCCACTACCTGCGCGGCGGCAAGGACGAGGATCTGATCCTGGTCAGCATCTTCAACCCGGCGATCACCGGCGACGAGAAGCACACCTTAAGCGAGGACGGGTTCAGCTCCTACTAAAGGCATCTCTGTGAGGCGCTAGGGAGACAGGTAGTGAAATGCACCCCGCGGGGTAGCGCGACAGTACTAAGCTGTCACCAACGTGATGTAACTCACATTCATAGGCGGATTCGAGGTACGCGATGTCCACTGTTGAAACCACCACAGCGCCACAGCGTAAGTCCGGCATGTTTGGGCCGGGGCTGCTCATCGCGGCATCGTTCATCGGCCCGGGTACGGTCACCACAGCCACGGTGACCGGCGCGAGCTACGGCTACGCGCTCGTCTGGGCGATTGTTTTCTCCATCGTGGCAACGATCATCCTGCAGGAAATGTCTGTGCGTCTCGGACTCGCGGCTCGCCTCAGCACCGGCGAAGCGCTGCGCCAGACGTTTAATTCGCAGATTGTGAAGTGGCTGATGATCGTCCTGGTCGTTTCCGCGATCGGAATCGGCGGCGCTGCGTACGCCGGGGGCGACACGACGGGAACCTCGCTCGCGATCGCCAGCGTGACGGGGTGGTCGCAAGTGCTGCTCTCCGTCGGGGTGGCCGCGGTGGTGCTGGCCTTGCTGCTTTCGGGAAGCTACGCGCTTTTGGAAAAGGTGATGACGGTACTCGTGGGCATCCTGGCGCTGACCTTCGTGATCACGGCCATCAGTGTGGGGCCCGACCTCGGGGACATGCTGCGCTCCACCTTCATGCCCAGCGTGCCGGACGGCGCTGTTCTCTCCGCGGTCGCGCTTATCGGCACGACGGTCGTTCCCTACAACGTCTTCTTGCACTCCAACCTGGTGCAGGAAAAGTGGGGAGACGAGCCGCGGGACCCCGCACTGAAGAAGGCGCGGATAGACAACGTTGTTTCCATCAGCCTCGGTGGTTTGATCACGCTGGCGATCGTCGCAACGGCCGCTGCGACGATGTTTGCGCAAGGACTTCAGGCGGAATCCGCCGCCGACCTCGCCGAGCCGCTTCGCCCGATGCTTGGCGACGCCGCCCCGTGGCTGCTCGCAATCGGCCTGTTCGCCGCGGGCATGACCTCCGCTGTCGCCGGTCCAATGGGCGCGGCGTACGCGATCTGCGGCGTCATGGGCTGGCCCACGGACATGAAGAGCCAGCGCTTCCGCGCCATCGTGGTGGTCGTGGTCCTGTGCGGCGCGGCGATCGCGATCTCCGGGTTCAACCCGATCCAGGTCATCATCCTCGCCCAGGCCGCGAACGGCATCTTGTTGCCCGTCATCGCGTTTTTCCTTCTGATCACGATGAACAACAAGCGTCTGCTGGGCGAGCACGCGAACTCGCTGGTGGGAAACATCGTCGGCGGGCTGATCTTCCTGATCACACTCGTCCTCGGCGGTCTATCGCTCGCCGACCTGTTCTAACTGTCAGCGCCGCAGCCGCATCATCACGTGCGGGATGCCGGCATCAAGGAATTCCTCGCCCTCGGCGACGAAGCCGAAGCCGGTGTAGTAACCCACCAGCCCGGATTGGGCCTCGATAACAAGGCCGCCGGAGAATCGCTGGGTGTAGGCGATGCCGGTGCGCACGATCTCATGGCCGAGGCCCGTGCCACGCGCAGCTGGGGCAACGACGAAGCGGCCGAACCGGCTGCCGGAGTCGGTGGGAAACACCCGTGCGCACCCGAGCAGCTCGGCCGGATCCTCATCCGACCACGCCAGAAGGTGGCGGGTGTCCGGGTGCGCGTCAATGTCGTCGATCTCAGCAAACGGGCACTGCTGCTCGACGACGAACACGTCAACGCGAAGCTTGAACAGGGCATGGGTCTGCAGAGCGGTAAGCTGCGCCAGCGGCGAGATCGCAATCATGGCCCCAAGCTTAGGCGCGGGAGAGGTAGCCGGTCTTAATCTGGGTAAAGCGCACGACGGCTGAGGTCAGAGCCAGGGCGGCGAGCACGAGCAGGGGCACCGTCGGCCCGGCCAGCGGCTCCAGCCACTGCAACAGCGGCGGCAGGGCGAATCCGATGTAAGTGCCCACGTAGTAAATGCCGAGGACGCGGCCGCGCGCGTGGAGGGGAGCGTATGTGTCGACGTCGAGAAGCCCGTCGCGCAGGCACAAACCGTACGCCGCACCCAACGCGATAGTCGCTGCGACGAAGGCTGCGAGCGTGGGGTTGGTTCCAGCGAAGCCGGCAATCGCCAGTACCGTCGCGGAGCACAGCGCGCCGATGACGCCGGCGCGCGGGCCCCAGTCGAAGCGCCTGCCCAGAGCCTGGAGCACAAGCGCGGTGCCGAAACCGAGAACGGCGGCGATTCCCGGCATGAACACCCCGGTAGGGAAGTAGTGGGCGACGCGAGCGGCGAGCCCGACAACCGCGGTAGTGATGGAGGCGAAGACCCACACTGCCACCGGCAATGCCGTCGCCAGCGCCTTGGTGGATGAGCGCTGCGCCGGTGCCGCGGCGGGCGCTGGTGCGGGGCCGTCGGGGCCCTGGGTTACCGCGTGGTGGGGTGTGTCGCCGATGACCAGGGAGACCACGATGGCCAGCAGCGACAGAGCGAATTTCACCGCGTAGAGCTCCCAAATCCGCGACTGGGCATAGGCGAAAATTCCGGAGAAGATCGGCCCGAGGGCGAAGCCGGAGGTCAAAAAGATGCCGGCGAGGGTCGCACCTTGCGCGCCGCGGAGCCTCGCCGCCCACGCCGTTCCCGCGCTCACGACAAGTCCGACGCCGAGCCCGACGACGAAGCGGCCCGACAGCAGGGCGGCGGCGCTGTGCGAGAAGGCAAGGCCCAGGTTTCCGAGCGCGGAGACGATCGTGCCCGCAATGACAATCGGGCGGCCTCCGAAGCGGTCGGCGAGGATCCCGCCGGCCAGAAGGCACGGAAACAGACCGGCTGCGTAGATTCCGTAGGCGCCGTTGACCAGCAGCGGCTCGAGGTGCGCGCGCTCTTTAAGGGCCACGAGAACGGCCGCGAAGTGGTTCGCGGCCCATCCTGCCGTGACGAGGAAAAAGATGACGTGTAGAAACTTTGCGGCTGGACATGGGATTAATCTGCTGCGCCGCGTTCGAACTCGGAGAGTACGCGCGCCACGTAGGCGCCGGTGTCCTCGGCGTTCATGATGCCGCGCACCAGAGCGAGCCGTCGACGCCGGTGGAGGCGAGCTCGGCGGCGTCGTCGACCGTGACATCGCCGATGGCTACGACGGGCACGAGGGACTCGGCGACGAGGGGCGGTAGCCGTCGACACCGAGTAGCGGCCGGCCCGAGTCCTTCGTCGGGGTGGCGCGAAACGGCCCGGCCCCGACGTAGTCGATGTCTCCAGCTAGTTCATTGGCGCGCGCACGAGCTGAAGCGTCCCCGTGGTCAGTCCGATGATCGCTTCCGGGCCGAGTAGCCGCCGGGCAACGCGGACGTCGAGGTCGTCTTGGCCGAGGTGGACGCCGTGAACACCCTCGTCGCACAGGGCGAGCGCGACGTCGACGCGGTCGTCGATAAGCACGCGCGTGGCGGGGTTGGCCTCGCGCACCGCGCGGGCGACCTCGCGGCCGAGGGTGTAGAGCTCGCGCGCGGAGATGGGTTTGCTGCGCACCTGGATGACACCGGCTCCGGCGCGCGCGGCGTCTCGCGCGCGGGCGACGATGTCGCGCTCGCTACCGCTCCCGGTGACAAAGTAACAGCGCAGGTCGAGCTCGCACTTAAGCATGTGCGGGCCTCGGTTCGATCGCGCCGGTGCGCCCGTAGGCGATGCGGCGGTGAACCCACTCGAACGGGCCGGGGTGCGGGTGGCCTCGAGGACGGAGGCAAAAAGCAGCGTGATCAGCAGACGAGCAGGCCCACCCCGAGCTTGCCGGTGACGTTCCGTCCAGGCCGAGCCCGAACCCGAACGGAGAAGCGAGGATGATGAACAGCAGCGATTGCGCGAGGTAGCCCGACATGGAGCGCTTGCCCAGCGCGATGAGGGGGTAGGCCCAGCGGGGCGCCGCGTGCGCCTGGGCGGCGCGCTTTTGCATCCCGTTTGTCGCCAGCGCGAACGCGGCGAGGATTCCGGGGCCGGTGAACGGCCCCCAGGACTGGTGAGGATCCAGAAGAACTCCTCGAGGCCCGGGTCGATCACCCGATCGCCGCGAGACCCCACGGAAGCCCGAGCAGCAGGGTGATCGCCACGGCGACATAGACCCATTGCCGCAGAATAGCGCGATGCTTATCGACGTTCACCAGGTAACCCTCCGTCGCCCAGACGTAGCCGATGATGCTCAGCCCGCGAGAGAACCGACGCGAAGGGGATCGAAGTGAGCATCAGCATCGCCGCGGAAAAGTTGGCGCTGAAATAGTCACCCACGGTTAACAGCTCCGTGGTGGGGGCGCGCATATCGGGCAGGGCCCCGGGCTCGAAGAAGTACACAGCAAAAGCGCCGGCGGTGCCGGTAACGGCGAAAAGAATCCAGCAAGATGTAGGCGATCAGGCGCAGCCACTTCGCGCTGACGGTGAACAGTAGAGCCATGAGCACGCCGATGAGCCCATAGGTGAGCATGATGTCGCCGTAGAAAAGCGCGAGCATGTGGATTAGCCCCAGCGCAGCGAGGGTGCCGTAGCGGCGCAGAAGCACCCGGCGCGCGTCGCGCAGCGGGTAGTGCTTGCGGTACAGGCTCGCCACCACGAGCCCGAAGCCGAAGCCGGCAGCGTGGAAAACATCGGCAGGCCGCGCACGTGAACGAACATTGCGGAGAACACGGCGAAGAAGGCGTCCACCCGCTCGAGGGGTCGACGCCGCCGAGGGTGTCTCCTGGGCGCCGCGCTGGAGGTGCCGGTGGTGACCAGGCTTGGACCGAGTTGGCTGCGGCGATGCCAGCAGGGAGACGCCGCGGGCGATGTCGGGGAGGAGCAGCCTCTGCTTCGCGGGTGTTTTGTCCATGCCCATAACCTACTCGGGTGGCTTACTCGGGGAGGTAGACCTGCGAGCCGTGTTCGCGGAAAACATGCGCCATGTGCTGCTCGCCGAGGACGGCGTCGACGGTGGGCATGCCCAGGGATTCGATGGTGTCGCCGAACTCGTCCCGGATGTCCTGGGAGATCCGCATCGAGCAGAACTTCGGCCCGCACATGGAGCAGAAGTGCGCGGTCTTGGCCGGTTCGGCGGGCAGGGTCTCGTCGTGGTAGGCGCGCGCGGTATCCGGGTCGAGGGAGAGCGCGAACTGGTCCTCCCAGCGGAATTCGAAGCGGGCCTTGCTCATCGCGTCGTCCCAGTCCCGGGCGCCCGGATGCCCCTTCGCCACGTCGGCGGCGTGCGCGGCGATCTTGTAGGTGATCACGCCCGTCTTCACGTCGTCCTTGTTCGGCAGGCCGAGGTGCTCCTTCGGGGTGACATAGCACAGCATCGCGGTGCCGCCCGCGGCGATGTTGGCCGCACCGATCGCGGAGGTGATGTGGTCATACCCCGGGGCGATGTCGGTGACTAGGGGGCCAAGCGTGTAGAAGGGCGCCCCGCCGCACCACTCCTTTTCCTTGTCGTTGTTGATCTGGATCATGTCCAGCGGCACGTGGCCGGGGCCCTCGATCATCACCTGGACGTCGAAATCCCAGGCGCGGTGGCACAGCTCGCCGATGGTCTTCAGCTCGGCGAATTGGGCGGCGTCGTTGGCGTCGGCCACCGAGCCGGGACGCAGTCCGTCGCCGAGCGAGAAGGCGACGTCGTAGGCCGCGAAGATCTCGCAGAGCTCGTCGAAGTTCTCGTAAAGGAAGGACTCCTTGTGGTGGGCGAGGCACCAGCCGGCCATAATCGAGCCGCCGCGGGAGACGATGCCCGTGACGCGCCGGGTGGTCAGCGGCACGAACGGCAGGCGAACTCCGGCGTGGATGGTCATGTAGTCCACGCCCTGCTCGCACTGTTCGATGACGGTGTCGCGGAAGATGTCCCAGGTCAAATCCTCGGCAATGCCGCCGACCTTCTCCAGGGCCTGGTAGATGGGCACGGTGCCGATCGGGACGGGGGAGTTGCGGA